>LOEW01000064.1 GCA_001516045.1 Desulfosporosinus sp. BRH_c37 | reverse complement strand
ATCGCTTTGTTAAGATCAGACATTATGGTCTCCTTTGCAGCCGCAATATTAAGTCAAAGCTTAATAAATGCCTGAGACTTACCGGAAATAAATCCTTGCCTCTAACCGTTAGAGCCCAGAAAGACGCTAAAACCTGCCGTTCATGTGGAAGTACTCAGCTTATTACGTTTCTTGTTCCTTTTTCTTCGACTACAGTGACAAGCCCATAAGCACTGAGAAACTGCATAGTTTCAGAAAACTACCTATTTTGGGGAGGGGGAAAGTCTACCCATTTTTAGGGGTTTTGCTCACTGTTATCGATGAAGAAGAGATAAAATCTCGTTTTAATACCTTGCCAAGTGAGTTTATTCCCGTATAGAAAAGATTGAATTCCCATAGACCGACTATCGCTCTGCAGACGGTTCACTACAACATGAGATTCATGATGTTCAGTATTCTACACCGAATTATTACATTCCTTTTAGCTATTGATTTTAATCAATGGCCTTTTCTTTATCTAGGAACCTCATAAATCTCTAGAAGTTAGGCGGCGGACCATGCCCCGCAATTCAGAGACGACCATGGACGGGAGTCCCTTAAACGTCCCCAAACTGTATTAATGCACAATTTAAGAATATCGCGACACACCATATTAACTTATGCTACTTTCTAAAGATTCTTTAGTTAAATTTTTTCTCTTTTTCAATCTTTGCTAAGACAGCATAAAAGGCACCATCAATTTTATATGGCTTACCCCAAATTACAACTTGCCCTACTCTCTCTTCTGCAAAATTACTGGGCATTCCAAATTTCACTCTTTTTATTGGTATGAATATTTTGTAAATAGTTAGTGTATTAGAAAATGGTGTTTTGATTCTGTCAACATCTTTTTCAACAGTCTCTAATGGTGTAATTAGTGTTTCTATTAAACCTCTATTTTCTATAATTAAACTAATGTTAGACATACTATTATGAAGGATTATTTTAGGTGGCGCTAACCATACTATTAATAATAGTAGAACAGTTAATGCTCCTAGCCAAATAATAATTTTTTTCATTTTATCTCTCCCGAACCTACTTTTTAAGATTTAGTTCATTATCTGATAGCCCTCTCATGGATTAATAATTTCTTAAACTTGCCCCTCCATTTTGACCTATTAATAATCAAAAAATGACCAATGATTGGCAATTAAATAAGAGTTATACAATAAGCGTCTAACGCATTCCCCTACAAATATTCATGAAATTCAACTCCAACAACAATCTCTTCCAAATCCGGGCAAGGACGCCCGTTTCCTGCATGGTCTGTCGCCTAACGTTAAATTACCGACCTATGTCGCAGATCCCGCCAAAGTAGTTGGTATCTGCGACACATGTCAGATATATCTCCTTTATTCTCCGCCTGCGCTTCCCCAGTTTGAACTAATCCAATCAAAGGGGCTTTTAATTCGTCGGATGTCCTTTTCAGTCACGTGGGTATATAATTCAGTAGTCTTTGAACTCATATGACCTAGTAGTTCTTGAATATACCGCAAATCGGTTCCACCTTCCAATAGGTGAGTTGCGAAAAAATGCCTTAAGGAATGTATAGACACTTCTTTTCTAATTTCTGCCTTATCTCGTGCATTTTCAAAGATTCTTTGTACAGTTCGTTCTGTTATGTGGTTGATTGGATTCTCCCCTGGGAACACCCAATCAACTATATGGTAAGAAGATATGTACTTTTGCAAAGCTCTAATGGCCCTCTCAGACAAGACAGTATACCGATCTTTCTTACCTTTACTTTGTCTTACATGTACTAGCATCCTATGGTAATCAATGTCTCCAATCTTAAGTTTTACAACTTCACTTACCCTTAAACCCGCCGAATAGGTTAGTATTAGTATAGTACGGTGCTTAATATTCTTTACAGTGTTGAGTATATGAAGTACTTCCTGCTGACTAAGAACATCTGGCAACTTATGTTCTTTTTTAGGCCGTGGTAATTGTTCACAAACTCCTTTAATACATAAAACCTTTGTAAGTAGAAATTTCAGTGCACTAAGGGTCTGGTTAACATACGCATGGGATTTGCCCTTCTCTCTCAATAAATAATGCACGAAATTCCGAACGTCCTCATTTGTTGAACCTGCTAAATCTTTTTTTAGAAAAATTTGATATCGAGATATTTGTCCCACATAGGCTTTAATAGTTTTATCACTATATCAAACGCAATTCAAGTTCCTTCCGAATCAGAAGGAGTAGTTCCGACGTCCGGTCAGACATAAAGCGCAATGATTCATTTGTGTCTTTCGTATTGCTCAATTGATCAGTCTCATTTTTGAAATTACTATCCTTGCTCAGGCTTAGTGATTTCAAAAAAACTTCCTCAGTAAAAACTCGGATTAAATACTTTACCGTTTCCTCCGTGTAAGGTACTGCCCAATACCTGTCAGTAGGATACCAGCGTCTCCCCTTAATCGCCTTAATCATACTCACTTGGTCTAGTGAAAAAGGGCTTGTAAAACTGATCCAGATTTCTGTATTATTCACATTTTGAACAAATACGGGCAATTTGCTCGCCCCTTTCCCTCGTAGCGCTGGGTTATGCAATATAAATTCCACACAGATTTAGTAACTCCTTCTAAAACTGTCAACAATAGATTAATTTCCCCTGATTATGTATCTAGAATTTTGAGAAACCTTCAGACAAATAAAAAAGCCATTAATAACCTATATTAACGGCTTTTCTCTATTTGGTGTCAACTTACTCCGTTCAAGGCTGGCGAAGTTCCCTAATCTACTGCACTTGCCACTTCATCCTCGCTAACCAAACCCACTTCAAGGTTCGGCATATCCTCTAAGGAACGCAAGCCGAAATGTAGAAGGAACTGTTCTGTCGTAGCATAAAGGATGGGGCGCCCAGGACCTTCCTTGCGACCTACGTCTTTCACTAATCCCTTTTCTACTAAAGTAGCCAAAGCCCGATCAGATTGAACCCCTCTGATAAAATCTACTTCTCCACGGGTCACAGGTTGTTTATAAGCAATGATAGAAAGCACTTCAAGCGCCGCATTGGAGAGGGAATGGGAAGGTTGTTTATAGAGAATTTCAATATAGCGGGCGACTTCCGGCTTAGTGCCTAATGTATATCCGCCATTAATTTCGAGGAGTTTCAAGCCGCAGGAATCCACCAAATATCGGTTTCGTAGCTCATAAAGCAGTTCTTCGATCTTCGAGAGGTCCAACTCAAGAATCTCCCCGAGTAGTTCAGCCGTTAGCGGATTTTTGGCTACAAATAATAGGGCTTCTAACGCCGCCGTTTCCGGTTCACGAAACAGCATTCTATCTACTCCTCTTCCGTGAATTCCCATGCTTTCGTTGTAGGAAATATTATAATATCACTCGCCACTGTCAGTTGTTCAACGCGAACTTTTCCGGATTGCAAAAGTTCTAACAACGCCAGGAAAGAGACAACCATCTCCATTCGCGATCCGATCCGCATAAGTTGGAGAAATCGCATCCCTTTCGGATGGAGAAGAACCCGGCGCAAAACATCTGCAAGCATTATATCTATTGCAATTTCTTCCGGTTCAACATGCTGAATTTTCTCCCCTTTTTCCGCACGTTCGATCACCCGGCAAAACGCTAACCAAAGATCATTGAAGGATACCCCCTGGAGTGGATCCACCGGTTCAACATCCGCAAGTAACCCCTCAATATCAACCTCACGGCAATAAGATCGTCCTGAAGAGGTTTCTAACGCCTCTAGCATTAGTGCAGCCTGCTTGAACGTCCGATAAGCAAGTAAGCGTTCCACCAGTTCCTGGCGCAGGTCTTCCTCCTCTTCGACTTCTTGTTCATTTTTCGGAGGTTTCGGCAAAAGTTCCCTTGACTTAATATATAGCAATTGGGCCGCAAGAACTAGGAACTCTGTTGTGAGTTCCATATCCATAGGCCCCATGTATCTTACAGCTTCCACAAACTGGTCGGCTATACGTGCAATCGGGATATCATAAATATCAACTTTTTCTTGTTGAATAAGGTTCAACAGCAAATCAAGTGGACCCTTATAAGCAGGAAGTTCAACCTGAGGAATGATTTTTTCGCTTTCCATTTACAACCCCATGAGGCAGCGTACTTCTTTCATTGTCTCCGAGGCAGTTACCCGAGCACGTTCGGCACCTTCTTCGAGAACCTTCTCCACGCGTCCAGGTTCCCCCCAATAATCTCGGCGTTCCCTGAACGGGCTTATTAACTTCTCTAGGTTCTCCGCAAGATGCCGCTTACAAGCGACACAACCCACTTTACCTCCACGACAGTTTTCGGCCACTTCCGCGACTACAGGAGTGTAGATCTGATGGAACTTATAAACAATGCAAACGTCAGGATGCCCAGGGTCATCTTTACGGAGCCGTGCTGGGTCAGTCACCATTTGTTGGACTCTCGTTTTAACCTCCTCAGGAGATGCCGTAAGGGATATAGCATTATGATAACTTTTACTCATTTTCCGCCCGTCAACTCCCGGTAAAAGAGGCACTTTCCCGACAAGATCTTTTGGCTCAGGAAATACTGTTCCGTAAAGATGATTAAAGCGACGGGCAACTTCCCGACAAAGCTCAACATGCGGTATTTGGTCTTCCCCAACTGGTACTACACTAGCTTTATACAGCAATATGTCTGCAGCCATTAAGAGAGGATATCCTAAGAATCCGTACATGCCCAGGTCTTTCCCCTGTTGACTTAATTGCAGAATTTGATCTTTGTAAGTAGGAACTCGTTCCAACCAAGACAAAGGCGTAAACATAGAGAATAACAAATGCAGTTCGGAGTGCTCTTTGACCGCAGATTGAATAAAAATGGAGCTCTTCTGCGGATCGATTCCCACACTAAGCCAATCTAAGGCAATTTCCCGTCGTAGACGAGGAAAGTCTAATCGGTCTTCATACCCTGTCGTCAACGCATGTAGATCCACAATGGAAAAATAACACTCATAGTCATTCTGGAGGGCAACCCAATTCTGGATCACACTCAGGTGCCCAATATGCAGTGACCCTGTGGGACGCATCCCACTTAAAATTCTTCCTTTCACGCTAACACCCCTTTGGTTATCTTAGTCATCGCTTATAGATTAATTAATTCAAGCACATTTATCTCAAAAATGGAGTTAATACTAGGGTTATGATTGTCTGGTAGGCATAAGCTATTCCATTAACAGCAGGAAAAAGAACTTTACCGAGTATATCTGTAAAGAGAAGAATAACTAAAATAATCATCCCATACTGCTCTAGTACATGTAGCTGACGAGCATAGTGTTTAGGCAATACCCCTACGAGAACAGCAAATCCATCAAGCGGAGGAATTGGCAAAAGATTAAAGATCCCTAAACCTAGATTCATAAACACTGTGGATTGAAAGATAAGCGAGATAATGCTACTCCACTCTGATCCTCGGACCCAATGCATAGTTAGAAACCATAGAAACATCACTACAAATGCTGTAAGTAAATTCATTATTGGACCAGCTAGTGCAACCAGCATTTGCCCTCGATTTTTATCTCCTCTGTAGTATTGTGGGTTGGTCATTACAGGCTTAGCCCAACCGAATCGATACAAGAGAGCCATGAGCGTTCCAAAAAGATCCAAATGTGCGATAGGATTCATAGTTAAGCGCCCTTGACTGCGCGGAGTTGGGTCTCCTAAGCGGTCGGCTACCCAAGCATGAGCAAATTCGTGAAAGGCAAATCCGATCAGCAAAGCAGGAATATTAGCGATTATGGACGGTAAGTCAAATCCAAACAAGTCCCTTCCTCCTTCTAACGCCGCAGGGTATTAACCCACTGTTGAACAATGCCCTTCTCTTCTTCTGAAGTACGTATCCTGCCTTCAAGCCAAGCCATGCGCACTCGATCAAGGATTTCTCCAATCTCTGGCCCTTCTTTAACACCCATCTGCAAAAGTGCTTTTCCATTTAGAGACATACTAATCCTTTGACTGGCTTCTAGACATTCCATAATTAGCTTATTAAACCGACCATCCCGAGCTAAAACCATTACAACTCCCTTTGGGGCTTTATTTAGTAATCGATCCATCTCACTCAAAGTCAATGGCTCCTTTAAGGCCTCGCGCATACGTACAAAGGTCATGGTATCATCCCGAAGAGATTTGTTCAGACATACTCGATTAAGCAATTTTTCAATAGTTAGAGAGTCCATTTTAGAAATAGAAATTAGCCAACGTCTATTCAAAGACCAAGCAGCGCTGTCCACTACTTCTTCTATGTTAAAGTCCCAATCGTAATCCTCACCAAACCACGCCTTAAAAAGGCCACTCTTAATTAAGACCTGACCCATAGCCAGATAGTTTTCCTCTTTGAAAATAAGAAGAATTTCCTCAGTAAAACGTTCAATGCTTAGCTTAGAGAGGACTCCCGACTCTATTGCAGTATATAAAGCATCACGAGTTTCTTTGGCTAAATCAAATTGATAACGTTCTGCAAAACGTATTGCCCTTAGCATCCGAGTAGGATCATCAATAAAGCTTATATTATGTAAAAAACGAATTTTTCTTTGCTGTAAATCCCGCTTCCCACCATAATAATCTACGAGTTCCCCAAAATGCTTGGCATTCAAACAGATTGCCATGGAATTAATGGTAAAGTCACGTCGAAACAGGTCATCGCGCAGGCAAGATTCCTCCACTTGAGGTAGTGCTCCAGGGAAGGAATAATATTCCCACCGCGTACTAGCAACGTCAAGATGACTCCCATCTGGAAAAGCGATCTGGGCTGTTCCAAATTTAATGTGCTGAGTGAGTTTCCCGTCCGGCATGCGTTTCATCATTGCTTGTGCAAATTGACCGCCACTACCTTCGACGACAAAATCCAGATCTTGAGTGGGGAAAAATAAGAGTAAATCCCTGACAAACCCTCCGACAAGATAAACGGAACACCCTTCTTCCTCTGCGGTATCTCTCGCTGCTTCAAGGAGCTTCCGTATCTCTTCCGGTAAGCGTTCTATCAAATCCAAAATATCCTGACGCATTGCAACACTACGCTCACGAACGAGTTGGGTTTCCATAGGAACCGAACCTCCATGAACGAGACGCAAAACATCCGACCGAGAAACGATTCCGACGACATTTCCTTCTTCAACTACTGGGAGACGCCCAATATCGTGTTGGACCATCAGACGCTGGACTTCATCCCAAGGTGCCTCTACATCCACCGTAGTCACCTTTGACGTCATAAAGCCTTTCACTGGTGCGTGTCTCAGACCGTGTTTTATCGCCTTATCAACATCACGTCGGGAAATAATCCCCACCAAACACTTGTCCACAGTGACAGGTACTCCGGTATGCCCATAACGCAATAAAATTTGTTCAACCTCTCCCAGCAACGTCTCTGGTGTCACGGTCTTAACCGGATAACTCATCATATCGCGCACAAGATGAGGGCGTATAGCGTGACTCCTAAGCCCTTTTCGCAGTTGTTTCAAAACCACCGAGATCTTAGCGTCTTTAATGGTGGCTGAAGCAGCCCTCTCATGGCCCGCCCCACCAAAAGGCTGTACCAATCCGTTGACAGGCAAACCTCTCCTTCTTGATCGACCTACGACGTATACGCGATTCTCCATCTTGACCAATAAAAACCACGTATCAGCGCTTTCAAGTTCCCCTACTCGTTGAGCCAATAAAGCAAGCCCTCCGACATAGTCCTCCGTTTCAGCATACGCAAGATAAACCGGTAACCCGTCGAAGAATTCTGTCTGCCCGTGGTCAAGCAATTCCTGTAATAGTTCTTTTTGTTCCGAGGCAAGCGGTCGCCGTAAATATTGGGCAATAACTCCTAAATTCGCTCCTTGCCCAAGCAAATAGGCCACAGCGTGAACATCACGAACTGTGGTACTATCAAACAATAAGCTTCCTGTATCGTCATAGATTCCGATGGCAATCAAAGTTGCTTCAAAACCACTTAAAGGCAACCCAAGCACAGCCAATTTTTCCACGAGGATTGTTGCGCACGCTCCAACCGTTTCAATAACCATACCCGGTTTGAGTTCACCAGAATAGGGATGATGGTCATAAATTTCCACCTGAACATTCGGAAGCTTAGCCACCTTTTCTCCCAGCAAGCCCACTCGACGCAGTTCATGGGTATCTACAAGAATAATCCGAGAAACTTCGTCAACGTTAATATCCTGAGCTTTGCGAAATCGCAATTGATCTTTAGATAGCGCCAAAAAATCTTGAACATAGACGTTAGGGTTTCCGTCCATGACCAAAACGCTGTTAGGATAAATTTTTTGGGCGGCCACCATCGATGCTAATGCATCAAAGTCGAGTTGGCGATGAGCTAAAATGATATCCATAACTACATCCTTAAATTCCTTATCATCAGGATTTTATTAAATTATACCATCATAAGCCTGTTTACAGCAACTTCAAAGAGATTGATACTTTATTCATAAAATAATCATGAAAGACTCCCACTTCTTAAAGTAAGAGTCTTTCGTTTTGCCTCGATTGAGCAAATACACAATTCGAGCCTCGTGCATCGTACTTCGAGCCTCGATTATCAGATACTTGCGTTAATTTCTTCCGTTGCCTGCTCAATCTCCTGCGGGGACATCCCGGCTTTTCCCAGATTGAACTTGATAGCATCGGTCCAAAAAGCACATTTTGCGCTTATTTTTTTAAACGTTTTTGCAGTGGTTTTACTTCCTTTAGCTCTAGCATCAGCGTTAGATTGCACAATAGAACAAATATAGAGCGCTTTAACGCGAGCGTCCTGATCAAGATCGTTAAACGTTTGGTTTAGTTCTGCAATCAATTTGTGATAATACTCCGAAAACTCCTCAAACGGGATTTCAGTTTCCATTTTCAAGTATTCTTTTAACTTTTCTAGTAGCTTCTCCAATATGAACCCTCCAAAAGCTCGACTTATAACTTTTATATTATATAACTGTTTGATCAAAAAAACAAGATACTTTATTATTTCAGCCACTTTTTCTTCCAAAAATAAATCAAAACAACAAGAAAGATGATGGACGATAACCCATAAAACACTAAAAGACCATAGGGTTGATGAACAAATGGCATGCTATCAAAATTCATTCCAAAAAAACCGCTCAGCAAAGTAATTGGCAATATAATGGTTGCAACAAGTGTCAGTACTTTCATAATATCATTAGCTCGATTATCGACCGCCGCCTGATATGCTTCTCTTAAACTCTCAATCATATCATGTGTTTGGTGAGCATTATTGATTACCCGCTGCATCTCAAAGATTAATTCCTCTTGGAGATCTCCATACTCCGGCTTCTCGATATTTTTTAAGCGAGCAAAAACACTTTGATGGGCATTTAATGATCGTTTTACCCCCAGTATTTGGCGGTGCAAAGAAATAATTTGTTTAAGTTGCCAGGCATGCGTGGCTGTTAGAATCTCCTCTTCGATAACATCCATTTGATCTTCAATGATTTCAAGTCGTTTCTGATGGTGGCGTAATACTCTTAAGCCTAACGCGCAGGCAAACTCCAAGGGATTTGTCAAAATACCGCGCCCGGCCCAATCGGCCAGACGTTCCTGGTTAACCCCCTTCCATCCTAACAAAACAAAAACATTTGAGGTTAGAAAGAAACGGATAGGAAGTTCATTTAGTTGTTCATCAAGATCTCGAAAACACATATAATGCACATTCTGGCTTAATCGCTCAAAACGGGGGTGAAAAGCTAAAGCACCTTCTTTAGCTCTCTCGCGTATTTCGACTGCATCTCTCTCACGTAAATGTTTAATCCAATCCGATTGTTGTTCAATATGACCTGGCCATAAAAGTGGAACCTGATCCCATTCTTCGAGGCCTAGTACAAAGAGTTTGAACCCTTCTTCAGTTATAGAAGATTGCGGCGCACTTTCCTGGATTATTTCTATACCCTGTAGGTTTATATAAAACGCTTCCATCCACTACATCCCCTTCATCCAGGATGCCAACTTTTTGAATATTCCTACTTTCATACTATATCATATTGCGAGTTCAATTCCGAGGGTCCGCAAGACACGTCCTAGGGAGGGTCGCGAGACACGCCCTCGGCCATGCGTTCGTCATGCCAAACTAGGGCTTTAATCCTGATGTAAGCGGGCAGGGTGCTCGGCCAAATGCGACATCCTTGTCGCATGGCCGACGGGAAACCTCCTTGTTTCCCGCCCTGCTTTTTGAAAGCGGATTAAAGCCGAGTTTGGCTACGACTCACGCAAAGGCGTCGGACTGTGTGATCGCGGACCCTCTGGGCTGGGATACGCGATGGAGGGGACTTTTTCCCAGCCGTGCATGAGTCAGCCAAGGGGTGTTTTGATTGCCACGTTAAAGAAAGTATCCTAGGTACTTTAGGCAATTTTCCAAAGCACAGCCTTGGATAAAGATTCTTATATGGAATCAAATTAAGAATTCACCTTAATCACCCAAAACTTATAACCAGCTCTTTTTGATACGTGCTATACGTGTTATAATTAATACCTAGAGAGGAGGTAAACAAATGAAATTCCGGGAACTTGAAAATATAGTCAAAGCTGATGGATGATATACGAACACCAAGGGTTCTCATCGCCATTACAAACATCCATCTAAACCCGGAAAATTGACAATACCATTTCATAATAACGACTTAAAAATTAATACTGTAAACTCTATCCTTAAGTTAGCGGGGTTGAAATAGTCCCGCATCCCGAAGGATATTCAATCGACATAAAATATAATAATTTGGAAGGAGAATATCATATGAAGTTAATTTACCCAGCTTGCTTTTACCCTTGCGAAGAAAGCGGCTATACCGTAGTGTTTCCCGATTTACCGGGATGCGTAACCGAAGGAGACAATTTAGCTGAAGCAATGGAAATGGCAATTGATGCCTCTTCAGGTTGGCTATTAGCTTCGGTAGAAGAGAATAAACAATTGCCCGAAGCATCAAACATCAAAAGCGTAATACCTGATGAATATGAGAATGGCTTTGTTAGCCTCATCGGTGTTGACTTAGATGAATACTCGCAAAAACACGGAAATAAAGCTATCAAGAAAACTCTAACGATCCCCGCATGGTTAAACACTATTGCAGAGGACAACAACGTGAACTTCTCACAAGTCCTACAAAGTGCTCTAAAAGATCAACTTGGCATTCATAACAATTAAAGAAATATAATAATACGGCAGCCTTAACCGGCTGCTGGTTTATTTCCAACCGTCTTCTCACTGTCTGCATTCGTTCTCCTAGTTCCTTGCCCAGAACTTCGCGCTTACAAAAGCGAATCTTCTTTGATCGAGCAGTAACCAAACTTGACTCAAGGGCGCTTTCATACGGCGGGGCAGTGTACAAGGATGTACACTGCTGGCAATCAGACAAGGACGTCTGATTTGCCACGATAGTCTCCAGTGGAGATTATCGCCGTAGGCGAGTTCTTTAAAAGAGTACTCTCGCCGAAGGATGAACCCCGCCCTCTCACCAGTAAGCTCTTGAGTCTTAGTTTGGTCTGCAAGATCATGCAAGTGAGCGTTGTAACACGAGGTTCCCTTACGGGAAAAACGTACTGCTCGTCTTTCCCTCTTCGAAAAGCCTCATAACAACAGCACGTGACTTCGAAGGATCAACTTTCCAATAACTAATATCGTTTTCGATAAGAAAATTTCCTGGCAAGGTTTGGGATGAAATCTCTGGATTTTCGATACGAAGCAAAAAATTCATTATCGACCATTGTTGAACGATTGAAAGGTTTGTTTCCACAGATCTAACAATTTGAGGAACAAGGATAGGTAACTTAGGAACGGTCTTAACTTGCAGAAATTCCTTTCCTATTGCCTTAATGACTGCTTGCTGCCGTGCCGTTCTCGATATGTCCGCCAAGGCATCTTGACGAAACCTTGCATATTGCAAAGCCTGTGATCCGTTTAATCTTTGAGTCCCTTTTTTAAGATTAATCACACCGTCTGACGAGTCTCCTGTGACATAATTCATATTTTTTTCAACTTTGAGAGTTATTCCTCCCAGTGTATCAATAATCGACTTAAATCCATTAAAATTTGTGATAACATACCCGTCTATAGACTGACCAATTAAGCCTTCGATCAAAGCTGTTGTCGTTTTTATTCCTTTACCAACTCGTGCAGCAGCATTAATTTTATCCTTTCCAAAGCTCGGTACGATGACTTGGGTGTCTCTAGGAATGGAGAGGAGGGCAACTTTTCCGTTTGCGGTATTAACACTGACCACTAATAAAGTATCCGTGTTACCGAGCGTTTTTTCACCGGGTCGACGATCTACCCCAACTAATAAAACTGTAAACCGCTCCCCTTTAAAGCTGGAAACAGGCTCTACGTATGGTTCAAAGTAATCCGGCTTCACAATAGAGTCTTCCGAGATTTCTATCGGGTCGGCTTCTCTCTCACTTTCTTGTTCTTGTTCTTGCTCTTGCTCTTGCTCTTGCTCTTTCGCCTTCGCTTGCTCCGTATATTGGATAGTATGCTCAATTGAATTATACTTGGTTCTTACTTCATTCCCTACAACTTGACTAACTAGGACTACACCTAAAACCGAACTGATTCCTAAAAAAAAGCCCAGCAGTATGGTTTTTTTGTAGGCCGTTAAGACCCGGAGAATCGTTCGCACATGGGATTTATTCTTCTGCATCCGAGTCCACTCCATTTCAAAGACTTTCGAATCCACTTTTCTTTAGCATCAATCATTCTCCATTGAAATATTCAAAACTAAATATGAAATATTTAGAAAACACGAAAGCTTTTATAGATAAATCCAATTTATCCAAATCGTAAGACTCCCACTTCTACAAGTGGGAGTGATACACCTTATTCTGCTTCGGTGACGATAGTCTCCAGTGGAGACTATCGCCGAAGCGCACGGCCCTCAAGGAATACTAATGCGCTGAGGATGACTTACGTCACCGAAGACTCGATGTTCAACTTTAGTTGAACGAGTTCACTTTTTCAAGGTACCACAACGCACGATATTACATATAATACCAATTAGGAGGGACTTATACGGGCTTTTAAGAAAGGGGGAACTGACATTGAATCCTGGAAACCCTCGTATCTATGCACCAGTATTACGAAGTCAAAGTCCTTTACTTTTCCATCATAATACCGGACTTTCCAGTCCCACCTATAATCCTATACAACCAAAATTAGCTCAATCAACCACTAACTTATATTTCCCCCATCCTACTTCGCTCTATAAGCCCCACTCTCAACTCACGGCTCAAGACACGTTATTCTATAATCCTCCATCATATCCTAACTTCTCAGCTATACCTCAGGCCATGACCCCTTCACTGATGCCCTTCTCTTCTTATTCTAACCCTACTGTAACGTATGCTTCTACCATTTCCTCGAAAGGATTGACCCTCATTCTAATCGCAACTCTTATGCTGGTTGCACTGGATCTTGTGATTGTCCGCCCACTGAAATCAAGGTCCGAGGTTCGAAGTTCGAAGTCCGCCGATTATTCCGTTGCATAGTTAACCTTAAAAAGGACCCGTAACGCGCATAACACGTACGAGTCCTTTCAATCCAATCGTGAGACTCCCTTTCTACATGTGCAAGTGTACTTTCGAAAGGGGTAGACTCCTCCTTCGCAGCGAAGTGTTCCTTTTGGGATAGGCGTCTCGGCTAACTCCCTGTAGTTAATCTAGAGGATTCTTAGTTAATCCTACTCGGTTAACCTAGTCCTAGTTCATCAATTATTCGGTACATAGCTAACGTTGAAAACGCATGTCGTACTTATCGACCATCGTACTTTGAACCTCGCGCCTCGCACTAGGCCCCCCGTCGTTCATCTTTATGTTCCTCAATACCGGCCCCAGCACTGGCAGTGGTAGCAATCGACCATTTTCCACATCGATCTCCCCACCTCGCCAAACTTATACCATCCTGTCGAATCTCAACAACCTCACAACGGTTAGCGCACCCGGAGCATTCAAAGCTTTTTGCCTGAAATTGAGTCTCACCCAGCTGTAAGCCGCGAAATTTGGTCCTTGTTTCCACTTGCATTCCCACTTTTTCCTGGGCTAAGTACGCTGCCCCTAAGGCACCCATAACGCTATAATGTTCTGGTACGATCACGGATTGTTCTAATTCCACTTCGAATGCTTTACATATTCCGGGGTTGGCCGCCACTCCTCCTTGGAAGAAAATCGGGCCTCGAATATCTTTGTTTTTACCCACGTTATTAAGATAATTTCGCACCATCGCCTGACAAAGACCTGCTAAAATATCTGGGAGTGAATGCCCTAACTGTTGTTTATGGATCATATCTGATTCCGCAAAGACAGAACAGCGCCCAGCAATCTGCACAGGATGTTTTGCTTGGAGAGCAAGTGGACCGAAATCTTCAATAGAGATGCCTAACCTAGCAGCTTGTTGATCCAGAAACGACCCTGTTCCGGCTGCACAAACGGTATTCATGGCGAAATCAGAAACAACACCATCCCTGAGAATGATGATTTTCGAGTCCTGCCCTCCAATCTCCAGAATAGTCTGTACCTCAGGATTCACTCGCGAAGCAGCGACAGCATGAGCGGTAATCTCGTTTTTGACAACATCAGCTCCTAACAAAGTCGCCGCAAGCTGACGCGCGCTACCCGTAGTCCCAACGCCAATAATTTCAGCAGACTTACTCATCTCAGACCGCAATAGTTTAATCCCCTCTTGAATCGTTTGCATGGGCTGGCCTTGTGTTCTCAGGTAGAGAGCATCTTTCAACGTATTGTCTGTTCGCAGCAAAACAATATTTGTGCTAACTGACCCAACATCAACCCCTAGAAAGTACTTATCTTCCCCCAACACTAAGCACGTCCTCTCTTTTTTGTTCAGTCCTTGGTTCAAAGTTTGCTCTTTCCAGCAAATCTACGAACGCCTCTAGCCGCGTTTGCATCCCTACATGTCCGGTATGTTCATCGACGATAAGTGTCATAATTGGCACTTTGTACGCCTCCTGTACTTTTGGTAAAACACTGGCTGCCACAATTTCCGGCATACAAGATAATGGGAAAATTTGAATGATACCATCAAAGCCTTCCTGGGCAAATTTCACGGCTGCTCCAACTGTTTCCTGACCATGCCCCCCTACAAAATGGGGTAAATAAGGTTTTGCATGACCTGGATAGGATTTAATTGACCGATATCCTGGGGCTAGACCTTGAAATATATGATTGCCAACCCATCCTGAAAGGTAAATCGAACGATCCACTTCTACTCCTAAACGCCCTAGTTCTTCCTCAATACCCACTGAGGTATAAGGATCTAGAATCGTGTAAATTTCCCCAACAATCCCGATGCGCAAAGGTTTAGAAAATCGTTCGGAAGGGTTTAGTTCCTCTTGACGTTCACGAATACTTTCTTGCACCCAACGGACTGTATCCTTAACCCCAAGCTCAGTCATTGTCTGGGCTATGCGTATTTTGGCATCTTTATATAATTTCTCAGTTTCCCTCGCATCAGGTAGCCTCGGCCTTGCTGCATGAATCAGATCTTCGATTCGGTCTAAGGCGACACTTTTCAGATAGGCAAATCGTAAAACCTTGAGGATCTTTACCCAAGAATTCTTCGATCCGGCTAAATAACGGATACGCCTCGCCAGCCCAAGCAAACTTCCATCAGGTGGCTCAAGAGTCACCACATCATAAGCATAACCTGAATCTCGAAGGATCTGGCGTTCCATTTCACCATAATATCCGAAACGGCAGGGACCGATCCCCCCAGTAATCACGATCGTGTCAGCACCTTCATTCGCCGCTTCAATGTAATTACCCAGATTTAGTTTCAAGGGCAGACAAGCAGATTCTGGCGACAACCTTGTACCTAATTGCAAGGTTTGTTTACTGTTGATTGGTGGGATTACCACTTCAACATTGAGAGATTCAAAGAGTGTTTGAATCACGATCCAGGCATTTCCCATGTGCGGAAACGTAACCTTCATGGACCTTCCTCCTTTCGGCCATATCTATAAAGGCTTCAAGGCGCGTAACAAGGCCCGCCTCTCCGCTGTGTTCGTCAAGGGTGATCATCATATAGGGTTTATGTTGTTCCCGAGCAAAACGCGCTAATAGTTCTTGAACCATGGAATCTGTACCACATCCAAAGCACGATAAATAGATAATTCCATCAATCTTTGGATCCATAACAAACATATTCCCTGCGCCATAAATTTGCTTAGCGTGATGCCAAAATAACTTTTTGCGTAACCTAAGTAAATTAGCATCGACATCTTCTTGCCTGATGTGTTGGACTAATTCCACCTCCGCCTTCTGGCGAAGTCGCCCGAGAAGATTTAGGTTTGCATAGGGTTCATGGGTTAAGTAGGAATGCCCGACTAAAGCTATTTTCAGGCGATCTGGGTCATGGAACGAAATAGGGATTTGTTTCGGGATTGTTGTGTCATTTTGTGAGTTCGTTAAACCCTTTGTCGCATTTTCAATCTCACATATGCTCTCCTGAAAATCCCAACCCGTACCATTAGAAGCTTGGTATCGTTTTTGCCACTCTTGGGCAAGTGAAAAGGCCTTTCGAATTTCCGCCTTGCCTTTACCTAGCTGAAGACCAAAAACCTGAAGGTCTTTTAGGACCTGACGTTTACCCTTCCGCCAATTTAACGTGACGGATAAGACTGGGATTCCAGAGGGGACGGCAGGAAGTAAGGTTTCCGGAATACCTAAAAATTTTGGACAATTGTACGTGTCCGCCTCTACACTGACCATCCGGGGCAGAAAAATTGCATCGACTTTTTCGAGGGCTTGTATATGTCCTGCAAGGAGCTTAAGTGGTAAGCAAGTTTCGTCACTAGCTTTTTTTAAACCCTGTTCCATAATTTGTCGATGTGTAGGTGGTGAGGTCACCACCTCAATACCTAGCTGATGAAAAAATCCCGCCCAGAATGGGAAATAGTCATAATAAAAAAGAGCCCTTGGAAACCCAATTTTCACTATACTGGCATCCTTTCATGTTTCATCCAATTTCTATACAATTTTTAAATATGAAATTGGCAGTTTTTCGTATACTTCAGGCGGCGTAGATTCATCTTACCGCTAAGGATCATTAAGATGATGAAGCTCGTCCTTTACTAAGACCCGTCAAAGCGCATAAGCATTCGAGCCTCGAACTTCTTGCCTCGATTACGGCTGACGATCTCGATCTTGAGGTTTTAAAATACTTGGGCGTTGATTTTTAATGGGTACTGGAGATCGTACTAGAATCGCCCCCATTGCCTTGACATCCAGAGGAAGAAGTGGCCAGAGATAGGGCACTCCAAATGATTTTGTCCGCCATAATAGAAAGAACAGCATAGCCGCACCTATCCAAAATCCAACGAAATTAAAAAGGCCTGTCATTAGTATGAGAAACAACCGCGCCAAGCGATTGGCCAGACCCAACTCATAACTGGGAGTAGCAAACGTTCCCACTGCAGCTATGGCAATATACATGACCACTTCGGGCGTAAACAGACCCACTTTAACCGCGATATCCCCAAGCATAAAGGCAGCAATCAAACCCAAAGCCGACCCCAAAGGACCAGGCGTATGAATGGTGGCCATCCGTAAAAGATCCACCCCGAACTCGGCCAACAAGACTTGGACAAGTAAGGAGATTTTCGCTGGTTTAGTAACGCCAATAAACTGAAGCCCGTCCGGCAGTAATTGCGGATTTAAAGCCGCAGCAAGCCAGAGAGGCAGAAGAAAGAGCGCGGCAAAGATTCCGCCAAACCGTACCCAACGAAGATAAGCCCCTACAATCGGCTCTTGCCTGTATTCTTCGGCATGCTGAACATGACTCCAAAATGTCACAGGCGCGATCATAACCGAGGGAGAAGTATCGACAATGATGACAACATATCCTTCAAGTAGATGAATAGCCGCAACATCAGGTCGTTCTGTATAACGCACACGTGGATAGGGATTCCAAAACTTACTTCCAAGAATGAACTCTTCGACACTCTTTTCCGCCATGGGTATCCCGTCAATTTTTATCTCTTGAATATCTTTTTGAATTTTAGTGACCATGTCTAAGTTAGTTATATCCTCGATATAAGCAATACAAACATCCGTTTTAGATCGTCCACCCACTTGAACTAATTTCAAACGCAGTTTTGGATCGCGTAACCGCCTACGAATCATAGCTGTGTTCATGACTATTGTCTCAGTAAACCCGTCACGACTTCCTCGTGTAACGCGCTCAATATCCGGTTCAGAAGGCTGACGAGAAGGATACGTCCGAGCATCAACAATGATCGCTTTATCTTGACCCTCGACAAAGATAGCCATAGGTCCTGACAAGATGAAATAGAATACCTTATCCATGGTTTGTACTTCAGAAACCTGTAAATTTACAATACGTCCTTTGACTAATTTATCCAAGGCATTGACGATTAAGTCGGAACGTTCCAAGTTAATCAAGGCATCTAATATATAACTTGCTACATGAGTATCGACCATCCCATTGACAGAATAGATTGCCACCTTTTTACCGCCGATGGACATCTCGCGTAAAACAATATCAAAGCTATCCGGAACCCCTAATTCCCGATTAAGGTAATCAACGTTTTCTTGATAGTTTTTACTCACAGGAACATTTTTCTCGCTTGAGTTATTATCCATATACACACCCCTTTTCGATGTTCGAAATTCGAAGTTCGTGGTTCGAACTTTGGGCATCTACTATGGCCCTCGTCGTTGTTGTGGTTCGAACCTCGAATATCGAACATCGAACCTCGAATTTACCCTTTGGGCTTAAACGCTATTGACATCAGATATCCAAAAAACACCGCTGCTGCGATCCCGACAGCAGTCGCTTCTACACCACCGGAAAAAGCACCCATGATTCCCCGTTTTCCAACCGCCTCCATGGCCCCTTTGGCCAGGCTATACCCAAAACCGGATAGTGGAATTGTAGCCCCAGCCCCTCCAATTTTAACCAATGGTTCATACAACCCTAACGCCCCAAGAATCACTCCACCTGTCACAAAGGAGACGAGTACATGCGCAGGAGTAAATTTTGGTTCTGTCAAGTCCATAAGAAGCTGTCCAATAACACAAATTATCCCTCCGACGATAAAAGCCGGAATAATCATATCAAACAAACCTAACCCGCCCCTTTCATGCCTTAGTGAACTCATTCAGCTTAAGCTGAACATCGAGACTTCGGTGGGGGAGTCTACCCCCACCGAAGCAGAGAGACCAACTCCCACTTGTAGAAGTGGGAGTCTCACGATTGGATAACCACTGCATGCCCAATACCGGGGATGGATTCTCCTTGCAGTGAAGACGTTGGACTATGCAAGGCACCACTACCCACTAACATTACTCGCCTTAACTCCCCGACTTTAATCCTATGTATAATATTCCCGGCAAAAACCACCGCTGAACAACCACATCCACTTCCACCCGCATGGACATCTTGGCTGGCATCGAAAATCATAACCCCACAATCCGTGAATCTCGTACCCATAACGAGGCCACTTTTCTTAAGTACTTCCCCAGCGAGAGCTAATCCGACCGCGCCAAGATCCCCAGAGGCAATCATGTCATAGTCCTCGGGTTTGCGCTGTAAATCATGAAGGTGATTTAAAATTGTATCTGCAACCCCTGGGGCCATGGCTGCACCCATGTTGTTGACATCGCTTTCTGCATAGTCCACTACTCTACCGATTGTAGCTGATGTAATTCGTGGTCCAGTCCCACTCTTGCCGAGGAGTAAACTTCCTGCTCCGGTCACAGTCCACTGAGCACTCATAGCCCTTTGTGCACCCTGTTCAGTCGGTAAACGGTATTGCCGCTCGGCGGTATCATGGTGGCTCGATACCCCGACAAGAACATTACGTGCAAATCCACCGTCAATTAGCATACTTCCTATTGCCATACTCAAAGCCAGTGTAGAACAAGCTCCATATAAACCGATAAAAGGTATGGCCATTTGTCGTGCGGCAAAATTTGAGGAGATGATTTGATTGAGCAAATCTCCCGCTAACATAAAATCAATTTGCTCCTTAGGAATACCGGCTTGATCAATAGCACCCTGCATGGCTTCTTGGAGCATTTTACTCTCCGCGACCTCCCAGGATTTTTCCCCGTGAAGTTGGTCATTCCAGACCTTACTGAATGTTTTTTTAAGAGGGCCTTGCCCTTCTTTAGGGCCAACTACAGAATAAGAAGCTAAAATGACCGGAGGATTAGCAAACACCACGGTCTGGTTTCCCATTCGTTTCAAATCCATGTTTTTAACTCTCCCATTCATTTACAAGATTTACCCTCGTGTCTTAATGCATGAAAAAATAGACAAAGCCCACCACGATCGAGGTAGCTATGCCATACACAAGCACAGGACCAGCAACCGTAAACAGCTTAGCACCAACCCCCAGCACATAGCCTTCGCGCTTAAATTCCATAGCAGGTGAAACAATAGAATTGGAAAACCCAGTGACAGGAACGATTGAACCAGCTCCTCCAAATTTCCCAATCTCATCATAAATTCCTAAACCCGTTAACAAAGCTCCTAAAAATATCATTGTCGCGGTTGCCGCAGTCGACGCTTCAGTGCGGGACAACCCGATGGTGACAAAGAGATTAATGATTACCTGACCAATTGCACAAATAATTCCGCCCACTACAAAGGCCCGTATAACATTTTTAACAATAGTGGGCTTCGGTAAGAATTGTTGCGAGAGTGTTTTATATTCTTCTGGGGTTACTGATATCGTTGGCTTACGTAAAGTTTGATTAGCCATCCTGATTACTCCTTCCTTATAGATGACAGACTAATATATTATCTGTCTGAACGACTTAAATTATACTAAGCGACCCGCGCCTAGTAATTTGCTTAATTTCGACACAGCTTCCCAAGGAATTGGCCAAAATTAAGCAGGAAAATTATGGTTAATATCGAACTCATTAGTACAGAGATAAATTTAGGGGGAATGGTCTTGAAACTTGAAAAAAAGATAGATCGCCTGACCTTACTCTTGCGCTTAGACGGAGAACTGGATATGCACACTGCAGCTATGGTACGGCAGGCCATTGATCTTGAGATTGAGAAACGAGGAATTCGCACGGTCATTCTTAATCTTCAAGACGTTCGATTTGTCGACAGTTCTGGACTCGGGGTTATCATAGGCAGATACAAGAAACTGCTTCCTTTAGGGGGAAAACTCAAAATCACGAACGTACCCCCACATATTTTTAAGATTATGGAATTGTCTGGACTACCTAAAATTATAAGTTTTTATTTGGATGAAACGCATGCATATGAAGAAGGAAGGGGAGCCTAAAAATGAAAACTAATCAATTGAGCCTCACATTCTCAAGTATTCCTGAAAATGTAGGCATTACCCGATTACTTATTGCTTCGGTGGGAGCGCAACTAGATCTCCCACTGAACGACATTGAAGAACTCAAAGTTGCTGTTTCCGAAGCTGTTTCTAATGCCATCATCCACGGCTACCACAGCAATCCTAATTACATTGTTTACCTCGACCTAGACATCACAAGCGAAATGTTTAAAATTGTTGTTAAAGACGAAGGATGTGGCATCTCGAATATTGAGCAAGCCATGCTACCTGCTTATAGTACTGATCCGGAACGAATGGGCCTGGGCTTTGTCTTCATGCAAACTTTCATGGACGAACTTCGAGTAGAATCCATACTTGAAGTGGGAACTACGGTAACCATGATTAAGCATCTCAAGCAAACACCCATCTCCTCGCACTAGGGGGCGGCGCACTATGATACAACGACTTACTGAAATGAATCTCCCCCACTTTCCGTTGCTCTCTGATAAGGAAATGATGCAAAACCTGCATGCTGCCAAAGACGGAGATACTGTTGCTCGAGAGCGTTTAATCAATTGCAACTTGAAACTCATTTTCAATCTGGTGCAACGCTTTAACCATCGTGGCTATGAGATAGAAGACCTCTTTCAAATCGGAACAATCGGTTTGATTAAAGCCATTGATAAATTCGACTTTAGCTACGGAGTTAAGTTTTCGACGTATGCGGTTCCGATGATTATCGGTGAAATTCGGCGTTTCCTCCGAGATGATCATCCCGTGAAGGTTCCTCGTTCCTATAAGGAACTTGTATATAAAGTGAACCGCTCTCGTGATGAACTCTCTGCGACGCTCGGCCGAGAAGCAACTATCGGTGAAATTGCAACTAACATAGGCGTTGATCGAGATGAGATCGTCGAAGCACTTGAAGCAATTCAAAGTCCAACCTCGATCTATGATACCCTTTACCAAGACGACTCCGATCCCATCTACGTCCTCGATCAACTTACTGCAGACAAGGACCTTGACCCTAGTTGGTTAGAAAAAATTGCCCTTAACGAAGTCCTAGACAAACTGCCCGAACGAGAGAAGCGTGTACTTTTGATGCGATTCTTCGAAGATAAGACTCAGAGTCAGATAGCAAGTCAGCTTAATCTTTCTCAAGTTCAAATCTCTCGTATCGAACGTGCTGCTCTCCTTAGAATACGAGAATTATCTAAAATCAAGGATCGCTCTAACTTAGACATTGATGACTCGGACTAACACATTGCTGCTAAAAACCAAAGACCCCTTTCAAGGTACGTGTCAACTGCTCAGCTAAACCTGCCCTAGCAACGGGGTGATCGACGATCAGGTTTACACTCGCTTGCACCTGATCGTTACTGTAAAGGAGAACTTCCCCTATTTTTTGTCCTTTCTGAATTGGGGCAACAATTTCTGGATTGAGCTTTGTCTCGACCCAGAAATTTTTACCTTTCCCTTTTTCCACAGTCGCACCTAGGGGTTTTTCTGTGAGTGCTATTACCTCATCTTCCATTCCTTTACGAACCTTAACAACACCCTGTTTTTGTTCCGCTGGAGCAAATTGTTTAAACTCATATTTTGCAAAGCCATAGTTATAAATCTTCATGGATTCCGCAAAATGCCCTCTAACTTGTGGTACGCCCATGACGACACAAATCAACCTTAAGCCATTCCTCTCAACTGTCGAAGCCAGACAATACTTAGCTTCATTCGTCCACCCTGTTTTGAATCCATCAGCACCAGGGTACCACCAAAGTAATTTATTTGTATTCCAAAGCTTAAATTTTCCTTCTCGTAGGTCATATTCTTTCATGCTAGTCAACTTCCGTACTAGAGGGTAATTGAGGACTTCTTTAGAAATGACTGCTAGATCATAGGCGCTCGTATAATGCCCCTCTGCGGGAAGCCCATAGGCATTTACAAAATGCGTATTTTTTAAATCTAAGGCTTGGGCCTTATTGTTCATTTCTTCCACAAAGGCTTCATGGGTTCCACAAATATGTTCTGCCACGGCAACACAGCCATCATTGGCCGATCCAACGGCAATGGCAATCAACATCTGTTCCAACGTGAATGTTTCTCCCGGTTCTAGATAGATTTGAGACCCCCCAAGTTTGCTAGCATTCTCGCTGGCGGTCACTTTGTCGGTTAACTTCACTTTTCCAGAAGCCACTGCATCCGCTGCCACCAGTAGAGTCATTATTTTCGTAACACTTGCCGGTGGTAATTCTTTATGCGCTTCTTTTTCATAGAAGATCTGACCAGATACTGCGTCCATCAAAATAGCACTTGCGGCTTCAGTCTCGATCTCTACTCCCAGCACCGGTTTCACGTTAGCAAAGCCAATGTTTCCGAGCATAAGAACCATGGCTAAAAAAATTGCTGAAATTTTCCGCATAATTAACCCCTCCTCAAATAATTGTGATGTTATTATCCCCAAAAATAAAAATTATATCGAATGAATAAAATGAAATTGCACGTTCACCAATGATTCGAAGCGTGAGGAAGTGTCTAGTCAAGTATGAACGCATTAGCAAAAGAAGAGGCAAAAAAAGAGCCATATACCACAAATTATCTTTGCCTAAATTATTTACGATAACCAAGTCCTCTGAACTTAGCAACGATTATTAATAGAAGTGGTATCCCTATTTGAATCGGCAAGCTAAAAAACGGCCAGATTTTATCTGAAAAATCAACAACTTCCATCATACTTCTAAAGGAATAAAATCCGACAATATTAAGAACTAAAATGACAGGAATAATGAGTTTGCGGTAATTATTCATTTTCAATAATTGGGCTATGCTTAGAACGATGACATAGGTGAAGACACTTAGTTTAAAATAATTCCCCAAAAAATTCGCAATCACAAGAAATGGATCCATACGTTCAACAAATAGCCCAATACTTGCAAAACGACTCATATGGTAAAACGGGAAAACCAAGAAGGTGCGTCCCAAGCCAAAAATCATAGTATAGGCTGCTTCTGTTAGGATGCCGCCAATACCAACAGCTAAGATGATGGACAACATTAGTTTACCGACCTTTAGGTTATCTTTGATGTAGGGAAAGAAAAAGAGAACCAGGATGATTTCCCCACCATAACCGGTAACTGTTAATGAGCCCCGTAAGATATTGCCGATGCCATCTCCAAACATGGGCAACAAACTGGTAATATTGAATTCTGGAATAAGTAATACATAAATTAGAGTAATAAATCCTGTAATTAGGATGAAGAGAAAATCAGAACTTCTCCCTATAACCTCCAAGCCGTGGTAAACAGCATAAGCAGGAGCTAGACTGACTAAGATCATGAGGACCACAAGGGGAGTACCGGGAAGAATAGATACAGAGAAAAAACCAGCTACTTCACGGTAAACAATACTACCGGTTTGAAAAACCCAAAGAATTAGAATGACACTGACCACTTTGCCTAACCACGGTCCAAGAATCAGATCACTATATTCTACAATGGTCTGCTTGGGAAACATTGCTCCAAGTTTAAAAGCTATCCAGGCAATAAGTCCAGCAGTAGGAATAAATATAAAAGCGTCCATCCAAGCATCCCTTGGGGCATATCTACCGATAATCATGGGTAGATTTAATATGGCAGTAGCCATAATTGTCCAAAACATAATAAAGAAAAGTTGACGTCCATTTATCCTACCTTCTTCAAGCATTTTTCCACCTACTTTACACCTACTTTATGAATTTACCATTAAAGGTTTTATTTCTTAAACCGGTATTTATGATTTTACTGTCCACCTTAACGTTAATTTCTACTTCTGAATACATTTTGGGCCATTGTTCTTTAATCCTATCCCAAAGGGCTTTATCCTTCCTTTCTACCAGCCGTCCGATTCCTAAGATATCAGACTCACTTTCCTGAGATTGCTTGAATGCGGATCGGATTTGTTCTTCAAACGTTTGATTTAGTGTCGTTTCCGCTAACTTAATATCCTCTTGGTTGTCGAGTGGATATCCCCCGCTTTCCACTAAATTACCGCTTAACTTGACAATAATATCCGCGGTAATCAGTTTCTCTTCATTAATTTGGACACTAATTTTTGCTTTAGATTGATTAAAAAGATAAGCAATTTGACCGTGGTCAGCAATAGCTACAGTTTGGCTCCCTTGTTTGGCTTCGCCGTTTGCCAGCATGACACCTTTGGTATCATTTTTATTAAGCCAACCGTACAACTTTTCTGCCTTGAAGAGTGCGAGACCGTTTACTTTAAGGTTATTTTCATTTTTGAGTTTGTTTGTATTAGTTACTTCTAAAACCGGAGCCCAAGCTTCTCTGCCAGGGGTAAGTATTTTATCACCAAAATCTTTTAAAGTTATTTCCTTAACCTCAGCGGATTGATTTTTACCATAGGTCCCTAGGCCGAATATTTCCTTACCTAGTTCGCTTTCCGTTGCGGGTTTGGCTTGTAGCACCTCGGAGGCATCCCCTTTTGTAACATAAATCTTACTCCTAAGTCGAATGTCAGTGACCCTTATCAAGAAATCTAAAACCTCATTTAGATTTTCCTCACAAACCGATTGACCCAGAATAATGACTTGAGTATGAGCTAAAAATGTAATTCTTGGTATTTTGGTGGTTATATTTCGGACAGCTTCCTCAAGGGATTGACCCTGAGAATCAACGACTTCATAGGTTTGTTCAGACGCAGTTGTAGTGCCTTTTGAACTCACACCTAGTTTACGGGGAAGCAAGATAACTTCATAAAATTTAAATATAACTTTCCCGCCGCTATTAAGCTTATCGACACCTATAGCATTGGTAATAGCCAAGTTTTCTGTTTCCCGTCTGCTCTGGCAACCGGTTAAAGTCAAAAGTAATAGCAGTATGAAGGTATAAGTAATTGTTTTTTTCATCATTCTTCATTTCCCTTTGGCGGTTTGCCCTTTGGCCTGATTGGTTGGCGTGTAGAGTTATTTTCTGAAACTTCAGTTGGACGTTTGGACAAAGACCATCTAGGAGCACGGAAGATGTTTTCTTTAAAATCAGTCAAGTGTAAAGGAGCAAGAGGATCAAGATAGGGAACTCCAAAGCTGCGTAAGGAACACAGATGAATCAAAACAAATAATAAACCTATAACTATACCTAGAAAGCCAAATGCCGAAGCTAGGATCAAAAGGGGAAAACGAATTAAGCGTATAGCATGAGATGCCCCAACCTCTGGAATAGTTAAAGTTGAGATAGCAGTCATGGCGACGACAATGACTGTGGCAGGGGAGGCAAATCCCGCACTCACTGCCGCGTCCCCAATAACTAAGGCTCCAACAATACTGACCGCAGAACCCACTGCTCTGGGTAATCTTATTCCAGCCTCTGTGATAATTTCAAAGGTAATTTCCATAAAGAGGGTCTCAACGAAGACCGGAAAAGGTAGGCCTTCCCGGACACCGGCTAAGCTGATGAGAATTTTAGTCGGTAGCATTTCTTGATGGAAGGTGCTTATGGCAACATAAAAAGCTGGCAAAATCAGGGCAATATTGAGTGTGACAAAACGTAAGAGACGCGTAAAATTAGCAAAGGAATATCTAGTGTAATTATCATCAACACCCTCGAGCATTCTGGGAAAAGATGCAGGAACGATAAGCACAAAGGGCGTCGTGTCAATTAAAACAACGACTCTGCCATTTAACAAGGAGATTGCCACCCGATCAGGCCTTTCGGTAACTATTGTTTGGGAAAAGAGGGAATACGGCGTGTCTTCAATAAAATCCTCGATGTAACCAGATTCGATAATTCCGTCAATTTTGATGCGTTCCAATCTTTGCTTCATTTCCTGAATCAGGCTGGCAAGTGCCAAGCCTTCAATATAAACTATATTTACTTGGGTTTGGGTGAGTGTTCCAATGGTCATCTTTTCGAATTTAAGCTTTGGGGATTTTATTCTACGGCGGATAAGTCCCCTATTAATCTGGATATTTTCACTAAGACCATCCCTTGGACCCCTTAATACACCTTCAGAAGGGGGCTCTTCAAGGGGTCTGTTTACTACACCGCTTTTAATCCCTAAGGAAAAACAGACTGTTTCACCATCCAGAACTAAACCTAAGGTTCCGGTTAGGATTTCTTGAATTAAGGTATTAAGATCGTCTAAGGGCATAACTTGACCAACACTAAGTAGCTGGTCGTAAATAACTTGATGAAGAGGTTTTTCAATAGTGTTAGTAATGCTTTGATTTCCCTGCATCAGTAATTGCATAGTCTTTTCTAAGGCAGATGAATCTACTAGGTCATCAAGGTAGATAATGAAAGCTTCCGTAGCATTATCAAGACCTATTTTCAAAGGTCTTGAAACTAAGTCACAACAATTGGCCAATTCTTGCTGTAAATAGTCCATGTTGTCTTTAATGTTACTAGTAACAGATTGTTGAGTCGGTGACCAAACAGGCTGTTCTTTAACCTGATTTTTAACTTTTCGGGTTATTCTATTTGAAAGGCTTTTTAGCAATTCAGTTACCTTCTTAGTTATTTCGCTGAATTTAATTCCAAAATAGTCATTTCTTCAATCAGGTTATTTTTAACCATATGATATAAATCTATCCTCATTATTAACTAATATTTAACGCTTTGATTTACTATTTACTTAACTCTAAAACTTCGTCCACACCTCAGTTAGCTCTTTTTGAGAAGGATTATGTTAAGCAACGTGCAATGGATCGGGCAGTAGATTCTTTACGTAAGAGATTCGGGAATGGTTCAGTGTTCATCTTCGTTTATTGAATAGTGGGGTGTGCTTCAGCAGTAGCGGGACAGTTGATGACGAGGGATTTCTGATCATGTCTAGTCAATTGTAACTGCGTCACAGAACACTAATCCTATTGTATACATTCCATTTTAGGTTTGGTTTATATTTAACTTGAAACTTATTAGAAAATAGTGTTTTTCAAACGCTTGCGGGACGTAGAGTAGGATATTATTCTTATGATGTCGTAGTGGTGGAAATATATTGAGCCAGATCGTTTTTTTGAACGGTCTGGCTCTTTTGTTTTCTTGGATTATAAAGAGAACACATTACCTAAGGGTCTAATCACAATACCTTTGTTTAGGTCTTTCTTATACACTTCATAACCTATACGTTTTTGCGGTTCATAACTCTGTTTTGTGCTTTTATCCATAACCAGCTCAATAGCCCCAACCATTCCAGTCTGTCGATACTCACCGATATTTTTACTCTCAGAGAAATAAGTATTTGCACACTCTAACATGTACATTGCGATAAATTTGTTCTTGGCAACCTATATCCTCAGTTTCAAAAATACTTAGTGACTCATTTGCAACTGAACAAGATATTGGGATTGTCAGTATAACTATGGCTGTGCATGAATGCCTTGTGCTTTCAGTGTAGGGTTTCGCCGTAGCCGCTTACTAAAAGGAAAACTTCACGGCGTAGGATGTGTATCGCCGAAGCCGCTAATCCTTAAAGTATACCTTCCGGCGTAGGATGACTATAGGCGAAGGCGCTGACCCACAACGAACACTATCGCCGTAGGCTGCTAAGACGCTTCCTCCCTAATACCTCCTAAACCGCTTTGCAGGCACTTTAACATCTCTTAGGCCATGCCAGTAACAGGGATTCAAATAGCGAACCCCGATGATTGGATAAACCTTATGTCGAAGCACGCATCCGCGAATCACCTCAATCCCAGCGCTGTCGCATTCTTGTTGAAATTCCTGGGTCCACGTCTGTTCTTGAAACCAAATTCTGCTGGCTCCAGCAGATGCAACATCGGAAACAAAAGACTCGAGTTTGTCAGGGAGAAGGCACGGCACGACAACTGTCACTTTATCCTTCAGTTGAGCTAAATTCGAATAAACCTTATTCCCGTCCAGACGATTTAATCCCTCGGCTACTGGATAGACAACACACCCGAACCCTTTTAAGGCCCGCCAAACCTTCCAGGCATGTTTATGCTTTTGGAATTTTTGTACATCGCCAAACACTGCATACGTGTCTATCGTCGTTAACCCTCCGGCCAAAGGGTAAACTTTTTTTTCTCTCACCATCAATAAAATCCCCCTTTCCAGAAGCACTAATATATGCATACGTCCGAAGAAGGATTTTATGATAATTGGCCATACCGTTCAATTGTGTCATTTGTTCTACCAAAGGAACACGACGCCACGACGCATCGTGTCCTTATTGGATAACTTCCTCAATTAACGGGGGCAATTCGGGGGCAATTTCCCCTACAGTAATAAGGCTTTGAGCGAGATGAAGTCCCTCGCCCAACATTTCTTTATTACTTCCATACATCTGCATGATAGGCTCTCCCGCCTCAACCCATTCTCCGGCTTTTCGGGTGAGAATAACTCCGGCTCCTAAATCGATCGGGCTTCCTTTGGTAACACGTCCCGCCCCGAGTGTCATAGCCAAGATTCCGATTTTATGAGCATCAAACGGCTGAATATACCCAGTTTCTGAGGAGAGGATCGGGAGATTCCATGGTGCGACACTTAGTCGACGATCAGCAACCGCTTGGGCATCCCCCCCCTGTTCGGTCAAGAAGGACAAAAATTTGTTCCACGCCGCCCCGCTTTCCAAACTTTGACGCAGACAAACTTTGCCTGCCTCAACATTAGGTACGGCGTCCCCAGCCACAAGCATCCAAGCCCCCAATTCAAGGCTAACCTCCATTAAATCTGCTGGGCCTTTACCCTGTAGCGCATCAGCTACTTCAAGGACCTCTAAGCTATTTCCCACGGCGCGCCCAAGCGGTTGATTCATATTGCTCAACACCGCAATCGTCTGACGACCCAGCGTTTTCCCGATATTAACCATTGTCTTGGCCAGTATCCGTGCTTCCTCTAAGGTCTTCATAAAGGCACCTGATCCATACTTAACATCTAAGACGATCCCCTGTGCTCCAGCGGCAATTTTCTTGCTCATGACTGAAGAGGCAATCAAAGGAATGGAACTTACAGTTGCAGTTACATCACGAAGAGCATATAGCAATTTGTCGGCAGGAACAAGGTTTCCGGTCTGAGCGATGACGGACAAACCGATTTTCTCTACTTGAGCCAAAAACTCCTTCTGCGGAAGCTCCACCCGAAAACCTGGCACCGCACTGAGTTTATCAATTGTCCCTCCTGTATGTCCAAGCCCTCTACCGGACATTTTCGCGATCGGCACGCCACACGCCGCAACCATCGGTCCGAGAAGCAATGTAGTCTTGTCCCCTACCCCTCCGGTACTGTGTTTGTCCACAAATCGTCCCCCGAGGGCGGATAGATCCAATTGATCCCCACTTTGGGCCATTGCCAGCGTGAGATCGGCCGTTTCTTCGAGCGACATTCCGCGAAAATAGACAGCCATAGCCCAGGCTGACATTTGATAATCCGGAATATCTCCCTGTACATAACCGTCAATGACAAAGCCGATTTCTTCCTTAGAAAGGGGTTCTCCATCCCGTTTCTTTTCAATCAGATCGATCATACGCATAATGAAATCACTCTTTCTTTTCGCTATAGGTATATCTCTTCGAAAATCTCTAAGGCCACGGCATTAAGCCTTCTTTTGCCTCAGGGTTACTCAGCAATCTCGGGGGCCCTGCCATCCTTGGCAAGCGCTCTAACCCTGAACGCCCAGTTTCGAGTTATGGTTCAACGCCTGAAGGCTTGGCGCAATTAAAGTCTTCTTAAAATCGAGATTCTCTCAAAGAACCCGTACTAGCTCTTGGACAAAACTAACAAATTGCTTTTCAATTCGTCCCGCTGTCTCCATGACTTCCACATGACTAAGTTTTTGCGCCAAGATCCCTGCAGCCATATTAGTCACACAAGAGATACCCAAAACCTGCATTCCTCCATGATTAGCCACAATAACTTCCGGTACGGTACTCATACCGACCATATCAGCACCAATCGCCCGTAAATAACGAATTTCAGCAGGGGTTTCATAGCTTGGACCACTCATAGCCGCATAAACCCCTTCCTGAGGGCGTAATCCATAGTTTTGCATGATAACTAACGCCTTTTGACGCCATTCTAAATTATACGCTGCGCTGAGGTCAGGAAAACGTGGTCCTAAACTCGACAAATTCGCCCCCCGTAACGGATTGTCACCCATCATATTGATATGGTCCTTGATCAGAATCAGGTCCCCCGGTTGGAAGTCAGGATTTATCCCACCGGCGGCATTAGTGACAACGAGACCAGTCACTCCTAAGCCTTGCATTACCCGAATCGGGAAGGTTACATCGTGCATATTGTACCCTTCGTAAAAGTGAAAGCGTCCTTGCATGACCACTACCTGACGACCATCTACTTTTCCGAAAACCAATTGTCCGGCATGCCCCTCAACAGTCGAAGTAGGGAAATGCGGAATATCTTTATAGGGTATCGCCTGTTTTTCCAGAACAAGCTCGGCAAAAGCCCCTAACCCTGACCCCAAGATTACACCAAGGTCTGGCGACATCCTAACACATTCCTTTATGTAGTCTCGCGCTTCCGCCAGTTTAGCACTAAAATCTTTTTCCTTAATCATTGATTCTGCCTCCTTGAATTTCTGAATAAAAACTCTTCCCGTTTAAAATCGGTTCGGTCTCTAAGTATTCGACCACTGTTGCCCCTAAATCTGCAAAAGTGGACCTCGTACCCAGGCTAACCCCCTTTTGCAACCTTGATCCGTAAACAAGTAAAGGGACATATTCTCGGGAATGATCAGTTCCTGGCCTGGTGGGATCACAGCCATGATCGGCCGTAATGATAAGCATATCCTCTGGCAGCAGGGCAGCATAGATCTCTGGTAGGCGTTCATCAAAGGCTTCTAAAGCATGTGCATAGCCTTCTCCATCATTGCGGTGACCATACAACATATCGAAATCAACAAGGTTAGTCATGATTAGACCTGCGTCTACCTTGGTCATGTAATCTAAGGTCTTATTAACACCCTCCCTGTTCCCCTTTGTGGTCTCATAGTCGGTTATCCCTCTCCCTGTATAAATATCACGGATTTTCCCCACGGCGCAGACTGCAAGCCCTTGTTCCTGCACATATTCCATCAAAATTTTATGGGGGGGCTCAATAGCAAAATCATGTCGATTTGAGGTTCGATAAAATTGTCCGATTTCGCCAAGAAATGGTCGGGCAATGACTCGTCCGACTTGCATCTCATCTATCAGCATTTCCCGGGCAATCTGACATATGCGCATTAGTTCCGGAAGCGGAATAATTCCTTCATGAGCTGCTACTTGGAATACAGAATCAGCTGAAGTATAGACAATGGGCTTCCCTGTCCGCACATGTTCTTCTCCGAGACGCTGGATAATTTCGGTACCCGAGGCGACTTCATTGCCTAATACCCTTCGCCCAATTGCAAACTCATAGCGTTCAATAAACTCTTGAGGAAAGCCATTTGGGAAGGTAGGAAGTGCTCTCTCCAAAATAACCCCGGCCATCTCCCAATGTCCAGTCGTTGTATCCTTACCGACAGACCGTTCTGCCATTTTCCCAAAATTACCTTCAGGGGTGCGGTTTTTGGGAACTCCTGTGATTGATTCAATATTCCCTAGACCGAGTTTCTCGAGATGGGGAAGATGAAGGCCCCCCCTAAGACTGGCGATATTACCCAAGGTATTACTCCCCAAGTCTCCGTAATCCTCTGCATCAGGCATTTCTCCGATTCCAACACTATCTAATACAATCACAATAACTCTTCGTGGCATGTTTCCCTTTCACTCCTCATCGATAGGCACATTCAAGAAAATATGCCTCAATCCGCGCGTGGATGCGACTTCCTAAAGACATCTAGTAAGCGCTTGCGTGTCAGATGCGTATAAATTTGGGTTGTCGAGATATCCGCATGTCCCAGCATTTCTTGCACTGAACGTAGGTCTGCCCCATGATCTAAGAGATGTGTTGCAAAACTATGACGTATCATGTGGGGGAAAATTGTCCGATCAAGATTATGATTCTTTCCCCATTTTTTCAATATGTACACCATCCCCTGACGGGTAAGCGGCCGACCATGAACATTCAAAAATAGAATATCGCTTTCGCGCTTACGGCACAAACGCTTTCGCAACGAATTTAGGTAAACCTCCACTGCCCTAACAGCTGGGTCACCTAAGGGGATAATCCGTTCCTTATTTCCTTTGCCAAGGCAGCGAATATATCCGACATCCAACGATACATCTGATAAACGTAGCCCGATCAATTCAGAAACACGAAGACCGCTACTATAAAGGACCTCCAGCATCGCTAAATCTCGTAGGGCGAGATCGGATTCCTCCCCTACTACTAACAGTTTATCCATTGTCGCTTCCGACAACACCTTCGGAAGTAGTTGATTTAATTTAGGGGTAACTAAATATGTGCTTGGGTTATCGTTTCTTTTCCCTTCATCCAACAAGAACGCAAAAAATCCTCGTAGAGTTGCATTGCAACGAGCAATACTTCGAGGTGATTTCCCCACGTCTTTCCATTTAAGAAGAAACAAAAATAGATCATTGGCCTCACATCCGGTAAAATCTGTCCCCCGCTGTGTAAGGAAGATCATTAATTGGCGTAGATCACGCTCATAAGCCTGACGTGTATTCTCTGAAAGCCCCCGTTCAACATGAAGGTAGATCATATACTGTTTCAAAAGTTGTTCCTTGGAGGTCACTTAATCTCCCCCCCTTTCCTAGAACATTCTACATTAGAAGGGGATTTTCCTTTTCAACTGTTTTCCTCTATGAAAAATTATCGTTCTTTCTGAGTAGCCGGGAACAACTGAATGACAAACTTGCTCCACCCTGGTGCTTCAACACGCAGTGGGTTTCCGATTGGTCTTTGCTCATTATGCAAGCGAGAAGACATCCAAATGTTACAAGCCGCAGCTAACTTTGGCAAGAGTACGGCAAGTAAAGTAAGGAGGATAAACACCCTCACAAGATACATAAAAAAATGACTCCATCGTTTAGTTGGCAATGCACACTCCCCCCTATCCCTAAAACCTATGCATTACCAGATTGTCCTTATCCTAGAAAAGAGCTCAATTCTCTTCATATTGCTTTTTAAACATAAATAAAAGACCCCTCAAATAAATGAGGAGTACATTCAAAACACTCAATTCAACCAAAGTTTCATCTATTAATCTGTTGTTGGAAAAACAAACAGTCCTACTCTTCCATTTCCTCCATATTTCTTTGAAGATGTTCCTCAACTTCACTCAATGCTAATTTAATATGTTCGAATGCTCTCTGTACTTCATTTTCCGGAAATTGTTTTAGGACTGAATTCAAGTTAAGGTCTTTTAATTTCGCAATAATTTCCATTAAATCATCTGACAATTCAATATTAGTTCCGTATTTAATAAGTACAATCTCCAAGATTGCATCCATATGATGTTCATCAATTTTTTCGCCCCATTCTGCAATTTCAAGAATATATCTTACAAAACTATCTGCCATTTGATCAATCTGAGCTTGCGTAAATTCTTGGTCAATTTTCAATTGTTCTAACACGATACAATCTCCTTCTCTACTCGCAAAATGTAAAACTATTGTAATTCATGAATTCTAAAGTTATATAATAAGTGGTGAAAATGAGTTTTAATGATAAAGAGAAAAAACCTCCAGTAAAGGAGATCTTAACAAATGTTATCAATATGAGGCAGAATTACCACATTTCAATGTAATTATACCTGAATAGGTCACCGAAGTCAATTACTCAAATTTCATTATGACAACAAGAACCTCGACTTAAAGTAACGCTTCTTCTAGTGGTGTATACATAATGTTGAGAGCTTCGGCGACTGCCTTATAGGTTAACTTGCCGTTGATGACGTTAATTCCTTTGCGAAGTGAACGATTTTCGCGGATCGCTTTAAAATAACCTTTATTTGCAATCTCAAGTGCATATCCTAACGTTACATTGGTTAAGGCATAGGTTGACGTTCGGGCTACTGCTCCTGGCATATTCGCAACAGAGTAATGAACAACTCCATATTTAAGATATGTGGGCTTACTATGCGTCGTGATCCGGTCAATAGTGGCAATGCTACCGCCTTGGTCGATCGCAACATCGACGATGACGCTACCAGGCATCATAGCTTTCACCATTTCTTCTGAAACTAAATGAGGTGTACGAGCACCAGGGATCAGTACGGCACCAACCAGCAAATCCGCTTTAGCTACACTATTGGCAATATTAAAAGGATTAGACATTAAAGTTCGTACACGACCGTTAAAGATTTCGTCAATCTCTCGTAATCGCTGTGCACTTCGTTCGACTATTGTAACTCCGGCTCCAAGTCCGATAGCCATCCTGGCTGCGTTCGTGCCCACAATTCCGCCGCCGAGAATGGTTACATTGGCAGGAGTTACTCCAGGGACTCCGCCAAGTAGAACCCCTTTTCCACCATTAGGTTTTTCAAGTAATTGAGCCCCAATTTGTATCGCCATGCGCCCAGCTACTTCGCTCATTGGAATAAGCAACGGCAATGAACCATCATCTAATTGGATGGTTTCGTAGGCAATCCCTACTACTTCTTTTTCAATCAGGGCTTTGGTTAATTCTGGTTCATTCGCCAAATGCAAATATGTAAACAATATTTGTCTGGGTTTAAAATATGCGTATTCGGTAGCAAGGGGCTCTTTGACTTTCATGACCATGTCAGCGGTCCAAACATTCTCGGCAGAATCAAGAATCTGAGCACCCGCTTCGCTATACTCCTTATCGCTGATTCCACTACCTTCCCCAGCAGATTTTTCTACAACAACTTGGTGCCCCGTCAGAGTTAAAGCATGGACACCTGCAGGGGTAATAGCGACTCGACTTTCATTGTTTTTTATCTCTTTTGGTATTCCGATCAGCATAATACTACCTCCATCTTAATCATTAACCCTCGTTAAATTATTATGCCACACACAAGAAGTTTAATGCTCTCGATGGATTGTCGGATTGTCCTCAATTCAGTTCCCAATAAGTACTCCATTCGTATTATTAAAGTCTAAAAAAGCGCACCCCAAGAATCGAAAAATATCCTTGCACGACGCCAACTGCAACTGCTCCAATACTAACAAACGTTGCGGCAGCCGTGTAATATAGGAATTCTCTACGTAGCGATTCCCCTCTAGCCTTGCCTCGAAGTAACAGAAACGAAAAAATCGTGGCGAGTCCTGCACCGAGAAGCAGTAAAGGAATAGCCAAGAAAGCAGGAACAAGAACGGTCATTAGAATCAAGCCGAGCCCAAGCGACCCTTTTACTCCAATGATAAAACTCACGGTGAACCCAAGAATAAATCCCCGTGTAAAGACAATGAGGTAAATTAAGGGGGCCCCAATAATCGTGAGTCCTAAAATCCAAATTCCTGCCATCATAATAAACATATCCCTAGCAAGTTGTCCTAAAAATATCGGATCCAGTGCTTTCGGTTGGCTTATTAAAAGAGTATCCAGGAATTTCCCCAATTGAGAGGTTTCAGATACCCCCAAGGCACCAACTCCGACCGCTCCAAACACCACACCTGCAAGATAGACACTAGAAAGCGTGAGATAAATGACCCAATATTGACGAATGTGTTCGCCAAGTTTCTTCCACATCCTGAGCATCCCTCCCCTCCATCCTATGAAATCTTATTCCACGAACGGGGAAAGTATGTCCACAACTCTACCGAATAAACCCCCTCCACCCTCAACCACCTTTAGTTCTCCGCGACGGACTTTCATAATCCAAGCTGCCCCTTTTCTCCGGCAAAGCGTTGCAAATCTGCAAAAATCATCCCATTCGGCCCTTGACAAGTAAAATCCCAAGTATAGTTTTACCGTCATTAAACTTGTTCTGTTGAGCCATTTGTACGGCCTCTTCCCAAGGGATTCTTTCCACCCCAATAAATTCGTCTTCGTCCGGAGCCAACGGATCCCAGACCAAATCTCGAGCAAAAAAAAGATGCATCACCTCATCTGTAAAACCTGGCGTGGTATAAAAGGTGCTAATATGTTCCATTGTCCCCCGGTAACCAGTTTCTTCACGGAGTTCTCTTACAGCACAGTCATGGGGGGGTTCCTGAAAGTCGATTTTCCCTGCCGGGATTTCTAAGGTTTCTTGGGCGATGGCATAGCGAAATTGTCGAACCAAGAGCAACTGTTGATCCTGTAAAGCTATGATCGCAACCGCTCCCGGATGCCTAATAATTTCGCGAGACGTCTGAAGTCCATTTGGCAATCGTACCGTATCCCGCTCTACACGGAGCATTCGTCCTTTAAATAGCACTTCTCCTTCGATGCGTTTTTCTGGTTGGTTTTGCTCTTCCAAAATGTTTCCCTCTTTCTAAGCCTAACTTCTTTTATTATTTTACCCCATAGTCTGATGAAAATGTAAATTAATTAACAGATCACTCTACCCATTTTCACCAACTCTCATACCCATTAGAGATTTTGCTAGCGGCTTTTTTATTGCCATAATGACTTGACTATGCACTCTTTTAGGCAGAGACTTTTCTGGCTAAGCAATTATTTGATGCAATCTCCGGTAATCTGCAATTGTACTAAAACTGCATCTCGGATTCTAACGGTTTAGTGTCAAGGAAAGATATTTAAAAGAATTCTCCTTACACCACGAGAGTGTAGGAGAATTCTTATATATCATCCAATAACCCTTTTGAAAAAAATGCTCAGTTCTCAGTATTACTCTGCTAGAGTCGTGAAAGATAAACCTGACGCCTTAGACAATGATTCTCCTGACATGTTTTTGATTCCAACATTCACTGACAGTTCATAAGTGGCCCCAGCGACGAAAGGCATAGAATGTTTAACAATAACTACATTTGGATCGTTTGGATCTAAAGCGGGACTAATAGGAAAGGAATCTTCCTTAATAAATATTACGTCCGTCCGTCTAATAACAATATTGTTTTGAAGTGTGCTGGCATCTACTGGCTGATTAAATATAATTTGCCATTCCTTGTCAAGTTGGATGTTCTGTTTGATAGTATCGTTTTCTGTAACTGTAAGCGTACAAGTGGCCGTCTTACTTCCATCTGCCGTTATTACAATGATCGTTGCTGTTCCATCGCTGACTCCTATTACTTTGCCGTTTGCGTCCACTGTAGCTACTGCTATGTTACTTGACTTCCAAGTAACATTCTTATTGGTAGCATTAGTCGGATCTATGTTAGCTGTCAAAGTAACGTCAGACCCTACAATTATAGAAGCACTGCTTCTATCTAGGCTAACTCCTGTAATAACTTGAGCGGTTGAGGCATTATTTAGTTTAAGTTTGGCAAGATATAAAGATTTCCCATTACTGTGATCATTATATCCAGTTATTATGTACCCCACATCTTCCGTTTGCTCTATTGCATTTATTCGGGTGTAAAATGGATTTTCCTTACTCCATTGAATATTTCCCTCATCGTCAATTTTTATAACTGATGAAGTCTTAAGTAAATTAACTGATAAATCCTCAAGTAAAATGAAACCACCATCTAAAGTTTCCTTTACTGAATAGAACCCTGAATAATTTGTATATACTTTATCCCAAATTTTGTTACCATTCTCGTCGATCTTAAGAAGGTATCCGGAATAATGCCCATTAGAAGTACTTCCGGCTATGATATATCCTCCTTTTGTCTCAATACCAGAGTATCCGAAAGCTATTTGTAAACCAGAATAAGTTTTTTCCCAGATTTTATTCCCTAAGAGGTCCATTTTCAGGACATAAACTGATCCTTTTAATTCAGTCACTACTAAGAAGCCATCAGTAATTTGCTTAACGCTTACAAAAGATGCGTGATTACTACTATTACTTAATTTATACCAAATTGTATTACCGTCTGTATCATATTCCGCTGTATACAAATAATAGGTGTTATTAATATTATCACGATAACTACCTGCTACTATATAATTTCCTTTACTAGTAGTTTGCACGCTACTTAGGTATATATTAGAACTAGGTGAGAATAGATGGGATTTATCTCCTAATTCTTTTTTCCATACTATACCCCCTGATCCATCTACTTTAAATATAAAGTTATCTCCTACAACAATGTATCCCGAATCTGTTAAATCAACTGAAGAAAACGATGTATTTCTACCAGAAATCATACTATCAGATGGGTAAATGTGTTTCCAAATAACATTACCTTTTGAATCTGCTTTTAGTAAGAATCCATCTTTATTTTTTGGATAATCACCTATAGTGACTGTTTTACCGACCACTATAAATCCTCCATCATTTGTTTGCTTAACATCAGTCCCTATAGATCCGCTGTTGCTTTCAAAAAAAACAGAGGGCATTGTCCAATTTACTTCAGGTGTTTGACCAACATTTTCTGCAAACACAGGGTGGCTCGTTCTCCCCAAAAAGAGAATAATACTTAGAGTAAAAATCGCAAATAAATAAAACTTATTATTATTTTTATACTGAGTTAATTTTTTGTTATTCATATTTAACCCCTTTCGTTAATGACTCAAAACCTAGTTGCCGATACTTGTAACGGGAAACCCACTAAATATGCTTGGTATGGTAACTCCTCCTGTCCCTGTGTACTTCGGGTTAAGTCATTTGCATTCTCCTTACTACGGTTCGCTCGTACTATTAGTATAAACTCGCTAATTCTATAAGTACTTTCTATTATTCGACTCTTTATGCAATGATTCTCGATTAGTTGCTAAATACCTCCTACTTAAATCGGTCCAATATTTTACAAACAAAAAGACGCTTTACAAGCAAGCGCCAACTGGTATAGCAAATTGACAAGGGTTTTCATAAATCTTCCATTCTCTCTTTTCTAGAAGCCCGTTCGCAAGATCCTCCCGCCGTCCAACACGCTCAAAACCCGCCAAACATCCTCCCCTTTTATACCCATTAATGTGTCTTACACTTAAATGTTGAGACCCGTTCCGATGTGTCGCTTTTTGATATATACCTATTAAAATCTACTATTAAATATGCCAGCATCTAAATTCTTCAATACTTATGTCAATTGGGTTAATTTCATGCCGAAAAACACCTCCAAGTTTTTTTAACATAGAGATGTTTGCGGACAAAAAGTTAGTCGCGATAAACTACACTAGTTTGTAGGTTTAGGATTGAAATTCAAACCTATTTTATATAGTTTGTCGCTATACATCCTGTTTCATAAACCCTGGACCCCTGGTATGACTTAACCCTTAATAAAGCATCGACATACGCAATTTATCAGCGACCATCGCCACAAATTCCGAATTTGTAGGTTTGCCACGATCGACATTAATGGTGTAGCCAAAAAAACGATTCATAAAATCAACGTTACCACGATCCCAAGCTAACTCAATGGCATGACGAATTGCACGTTCGACACGACTAGGGGTAGTCTGATATTTCTCTGCAATCATAGGATAAAGCTCTTTAGTAACTGCTCCAAGCAGCGATACATCGAGAACCACGTTAACAATAGCATCCCGTAAATACTGGTACCCTTTAACATGCGCTGGTACCCCCATCTGATGAATCATACGCGTCACTTCAACTTCATGGTTTTTCGTCGTCGGTGGCAAGATGCCATTTGAGAATTGAACATTTGACATACTTTTCACATTTATCCCCGCATTTGTTTGTTGAACTCCATTAAATGAATCCGGAAAGTCATCATGTAATTGACGAATTCGTTTACCCAATGTGTCCAAATCAAAAGGTTTTAATATGTAGTAATTCGCTCCTAGGTTTACGGCCCGTTGGGACATTGATTCCTGTCCAAACGCAGTTAGAATAATAATTTTTGGTCTTTGAGATGAATTTTGAAGTTTTTCAAGAACACCCAAACCATCAAGGTGAGGCATAATAATATCTAATAGCACAACGTGAGGTTCTTCCCGAGAAATAAGTTCCAGAGCCTCATTGCCATGATACGCTACCCCAACAAGCACCATATCTTCTTGCCGTTCAATAAATTCTTTAACTATCTCGACAAATTCTCGATTGTCGTCTGCCAATAAGACTCGTATCGGTCTTTGCATTTCCCAGGATCCTCCCCCATTTCTGTTATGTTAAATCTATTATTTCGACAATCGTTTACTATCTCCTTCTTTTGAAAAGGGATAAATACTAAGTATTATAAAGAAAACTTGGCTAGCGCTAAGCGCTGGCCATAAATGGCCTGTAGCCAAGGATGGCGAGAAGGGACTTTTCAGGCGTCGGCGGTGGCTTTAGTTGCCAGAAAGTAATAATTTCTAACTGGTACAGTCAGTTTATACTTGACTAGTATTGAAGATAGAGCAGCCTTTTAATAAAGTCTGCTCTATTAAAAAAGTTGTTCAATACTTCTCTACACTTTAAGCCGCTCTGTTTTTTACCAATTGACTACTCTCATTGATCATATTTTGAATAAACACTCCGTATCCACGTTGACTATCATTTACAAAAACATGTGTTACAGCTCCGATGATTTTACCGTCTTGAATAATTGGACTTCCACTCATACCTTGAATGATACCACCCGTAACCTCCAGTAGCCTTGGATCAGTTACTCGTACAATCATGTTTTTACTATCTGTACGATTGTGCATAACCCGATCAATATTTACCTCAAACTCCTCAATCTTTTCCCCTTGTATGACTGTATATATCTTAGCAGGACCAACTTTAACTTCAGATTCCCAGCCAACAGGAATTGCTTCTTTATAATAAGGGTTTACTATTTGACCACTCATTGTACCAAAGATACCTGTCATGGTATTTTTTTCGATCGTTCCTGTAAAGACTGAATTCGTAACAAATGATCCAATTTTCTCACCCGGATGACCACGTTTACCTTTTTCGATGGCATAAATCGTAGAAGCAATGATCTTCCCGTTTGAGACTTCAATTTTCTGATTAGTATCTACATCTGTGATCACATGTCCAAGAGCGCCATATTGCTTAGAAACTGGGTCTAAAAAAGAGAGGGTCCCAACCCCTGCGGCTTCATCTCGTACAAATAAACCCAGCCGATATCTACTAGTTTCCGTACAAAAAATTGGTTTGATAATTCTTTCCAAAATCTGACCTTGATGCTTATATACCACATTAACGTTTCCTTCTTGTTGCCCAGCTACATGAATTGCATTTGACACCTCCTGATCTGTACGAACTTCTTGGTTGTTAATTTTTAAGAGAATATCTCCTACTTCGATTCCGGCATCTTTGGCAGGGAATACTTTTCTTCCGGTTTTGTCCACTACTGGTGCCTGTCCGACTACCAAAACACCTTTTGTCTGTAAAGTTACACCAATGGATTGTCCCCCCGGTATCAATTTCATGGGCTTCATCACTTCAACCTCACCGGATTTTAAAGGAAAAATCCCAAAAAGCTTGTAAGACACTTCCAGTTTTTCTGACCTTAGAGAATTAGTCATCCCTGACGATACAGTAATAATATGATTCGATGACACCTTTTCTACCTTAATAAGTTTAGGCCATACACCATTTAATTGAATCGCTTCTTTACTGAGATATTGATCAGGAGCTTTTACCATCTGTTGAAAGTTTGGATTAAAACTTAGGAAGGTACAGATCAAGAGACTGACAAAAAATAGAAAAATGCTCCTTCTCTTCACTCTCTTATCACCCTCCACTCTATTTCTCCCCATTTTCTTCCTTTTCCTCATTTTTAGAGCTTCGTCAATAAGTTTAAGTGAATTCTATGTTAAATTAACCAAATCTGCTGCATTTCATCCTGTAAAATACGTTCCATATTTTCTAAAACAATGGTAATTGAGACATAAAAAAGACTGCATATTTAAGTCTTGCAGTCTCTTCAAAAAAATAAATAACATAATTATGTAATTTTATTTATGTCCAGATCGTTGCCATAACTCCTGAGCGTGCTTACGTGTTATTTCTACTTCCCCACCCCCGAGCATCCGAGCAAGCTCCTCAATACGCTCGAATTCGGCCAATGGTTCAACCTGCGTTCGAGTTCTTTCTCCATTCACTTCTTTAACAATGCCATAATGAATATCTGCAAAAGCGGCAACTTGCGCTGCATGAGTAATACAAAAAACTTGTTTACTTTGGGCAATTTTAGCTAGCTTTTCACCAACTTTATGAATCGTCCTACCGCCAACCCCGCTATCAACCTCATCAAAGATGAAGGTCCCTACAGACTCCACTTTAGCCAATAAACTTTTTAAGGCTAACATTAAGCGAGACATCTCTCCTCCAGAAGCGACTTTTGCCAAGGGTTTAGGAGGTTCTCCGAGATTGGCCGAGAAATAAAATTCTACCATCTCTGCGCCACCGGTCGTTGGCTCTGAGTTAGACACGAACCGGACTTCAAATCGACTTCTCTCTAAGCTCAGATCGGCAAGTTCGAGAGTTAGCCCACCTTCGATACGTTCAGCAATTTTAAGACGCTTCTGGCTGAGCAGCTCGGAGGCCGTTTTATAGGCAAGGAGCGCCGCTTTCTTCTCTTTATGAATTGCTTCAAATTGTTCCTGGATATGTGTAATTTGATCCAATTCTTCAAACATTCTCAAACGTCTTTCCAAAACATCATATAAACTTGTCCCATATTTTCGGAGCCTAGTTAACTGAATCAGCCTCTCTTCAATCAGTTCGAGCCTTCCTGATTCAGACTCAAAGTTATCCTTATACACCCTGACTTGGTCGGCTAAGTCTTCTACAGCATAATATATGGATTCGACTTGATCAATTACATTAAAGTCTTCATCCAGCCGAGCCAGCTCTTGAAGAGCTTTACGTGCTTGACCCAACAGATCAAAAGCTGCAAATTTGCCCGATGTACCCTCATAAAGGGAAACGTAGGCTTCAGAAACCAAATTCGTAATCCGTTCCGCATTGGTTAAACGTTTCTTCTCCTGAGTGAGTTCTGCCTCTTCTCCAGGAAGCGGGTTAATAAGATCAATTTCCTCAATTTGATAGCGAAGGATTTCCTCTCTCTTTTGACGTTCCTCTTCGGAAATTGACAACTCCCTTTCTTTGCGGATAATCACGTGATAGACTTTCGCAGCTTCATTTACTAAACTGACATCATCATGAAGCTCTCCAAGCGCATCTAATAGATCTCGATGGGTCTCTGGGCGAAAGAGAGACAGATGGTCTATTTGGCCGTGAATATCCACAAGCCCTTCACAGAGTGAACGATAGAGGGTCAGCGGAATTGTCCGCCCCTGAAGGCGGCAGATATTTTTGCCTGAGACATTGATTTCGCGATAGAGAAATAATTGGCCTTCTTCGACGGGATAACCCGCCAATTCAAGGCTCATTAAAGATTCTGGGGCAAGATCTTCGAAGAGCCCCTCAACCCGCGCCTGTGCTTCCCCATGCCGGATAAGCTCTGCACTGGCTCGTCCACCCAAAAGAACCCCGAGCGCGTCAATCAGCATTGATTTTCCTGCGCCAGTTTCTCCCGTGAAAACCGTTAACCCTCGACCAAACTTTAAGCGTACCGCTTCCATCAGGCCAAAACTTTCAACGTTCAACTCAGCAAGCATAATGCCCCTCCTATCCAAGCAAGGTGGTAATCCGCTCTAAGACCCCCGAAACTGCTTCTTTTGGCTTGATGACTAAAAGAATCGTGTCATCCCCAGCTACAGTGCCAATGACCTCTTCCCAATTGCTATTATCCAGGACTGCCGCTAAGGCATGGGCATTTCCGGGAATCGTTCTAATAACGACTAAGCTTTCTGTGTCATTAATGGAAACTACGGTTTCACGAAGCACACGCTTAAGGCGATCTTGCAGATTGGTCGGATGTACTTCATTAGGAACAGCATAGCGGTAATCGTCATCTGCGCTAGGGACTTTAATTAGACCCATTTCCTTAATATCCCGGGAGACCGTTGCCTGCGTGACATCAAAGCCGGACTGGTGTAATTTATCTGCCAGATCTTCCTGAGTGCGAATGATCTCTTTGGTGATAATTTCCTGAACTTTCATCTGACGTCGAGCTTTCATACACTACCCTCCTTCTCGAAGTTCGGGGTTCGAAGTTCGAAGCTCGCGTATAGCACATACACGCCCCTAAGTCACACCTTGCGCATAACCTTTCTTGCCTCGAATCTCGAATCTCAAATCTCGATTTTACTCGTGCCAACGATCCTTTAACTTCTCTCGCACCACTTGGGGGAAACTTCGACTTCCTAACCGAATAAGTTGAGCCTTTACCTTAGCAGTTTTAATAATAACTGTTTCTTCTGAGCAAATCCTGACACTATGCCGTCCATCGAAGGTCACCATGCATTGCTTACCACTTGCTAGAATAATTTCAATTTCTTCCAAATCCGAGACAACCACAGGGCGTGCAGACAAGGAATGTGCTGCCAAAGGCGTTAGTAAAATTGCTTGAACATTTGGACTGATGATTGGTCCCCCAGCTGAAAGCGCATAGGCAGTAGAACCAGTTGGAGTCGCAACTATCAACCCGTCGGCAGGATAACTTATGGTGGGTTCCCCCGATAGATTCGCTTGAAGAGTAATTACTGAGTCTGTGCTCTCTCTAGAAAACACAACATCATTTAAAACGATATGAGTTTGATCGACTGCACCAGCCCGAATAACAACAGCACTCAACATCAAACGTTGTTCAATTTTATAGTCCTGACTCAAAACCTTTTCTAAAGCGTTAAATAAGTCTTCTCGCTCAATTTCACATAAAAAGCCTAACCGACCAAGATTTACCCCTAATACCGGAATCCCAAATGATGCTCCTTCTCGAGCTGCTTGAAGAAGCGTTCCATCACCACCTAATGAAATAAGAAATTGGGCTCTGTGTTCTATTATCTCTTTCCATTCTGTTAAAACATCCCAGCCGCGGGATTCAAACCAAGGTCTAATTTGTAGGCTAAAAGTCTGTGCTTCCGGTTTACTCATGTTGAGCCATAAACCAACGACTCTTTCCATTCGTTAATCCGTCTCTTTCTGGGCATTTTGAACCACGCGTTCAAGCTCTAAATGCCATTCTATTCTTGTCCCCTTTTGTAACCCCAGCCAAGCAAGGTATTCTATATTTCCTTCTGGGCCACGAATCGGCGAATAATCCAAACCAAAAACCTGAAAGCCAACATTTTCTGCTTGGTTAAGGACAGATTCCAAAACTTGCTTATGAACTACTATATCTTTGACGACACCTTTTTTTCCCACATGTTCACGTCCGGCTTCGAATTGAGGCTTAATTAAAGACAACACCTGCCCGTCTTCTTTAAGAATGGCAAGCATGGCTGAAAATATCTTCGTAATTGAGATAAAGGCAACATCTGAAACAATCCAGTCCATCTGCTCAGGAAGAGAATCTTTATTTAAATAGCGAGCATTCACCCGTTCCATAGAGACAACACGGGTATCCGTACGGAGCTTCCAATCCAACTGTCCATATCCGACATCCACAGCATACACTCGTTTCGCACCGTTTTGTAAGACGCAATCCGTAAAGCCGCCAGTCGAAGACCCTATATCTGCAACCACTTTATCCTTAAAGGAGAGCGAAAAAGCCTCTACCGCTTTGGCTAGTTTTAATCCGCCTCGAGAAACAAACGGCAGGGATTCCCCTCTCAGTTCGATCATAACGTCTTCTGGTAATTCCGTGCCGGGCTTATCCACACGTTGCCCACGGACAAACACAATCCCCGCCATGACCGTTGCCTTGGCCTTTTCGCGACTAGTTGCTAACCCGTTTTTAACCATTAAAACATCAATGCGTGCCTTCCCTTTAGCCACAATATCCCTTCCGCCCCTTCTTTTCACCCATGAGCAGACCCTACTAGGACCCTGCGACACGACGAAACAATCCCAAGCGTTCTGCAGCTTGTACGATTCCCTTAACTGATAAGCCATGTACGGTATGAAGTTGGGAAATTGATCCCTGATCTACGAAGCCATCATACCCAATCCGTTCTATTTCAACTCCATCAATTCCTTCCTCTTCCAGAAGTTCTAAAATGGCGCTTCCCATACCGCCCTTAAGGGTATGGTCTTCGATCGTGATTATCTTTTTGGTTAGACGAGCATAACGTGAGAGAAGTAGGCGATCGAGTGGGTTAATATAACGCAAGTTAATTACCGCTGCCTCCACACCTCGATGACGTAATTCCTGAGCCGCCAGTTGACAGGTTGTAACCATAGGCCCAATCCCAATCAAGGTCACATCCCTACCTTCGCGTAAAACTTCTGCTTTACCGATTGGGATTTCCTTTAACGGCTTATCCATAGTCACGCCTTGACCTACGGATCTTGGATAACGTAATGCCACTGGTCCGCAATGCTGTAACGCCGTATAGAGCATATGTCGCAATTCGTCTTCATCCTTGGGAGCCATAAAGACCAGATTAGGAATAATCCTGAAGATCGAAATGTCAAAGACTCCATGATGCGTAGGTCCGTCATCCCCAACCACTCCAGCACGGTCTATCGCTAAGACAACATTGGCCTGCTGTAAACAAATGTCGTGCAGGACTTGGTCATAGGCCCGCTGATAAAAAGTTGAGTAGATGGCAACGACAGGTTTAAGGCCACCAAACGCCAACCCGGCAGCAAAGGTTACGGCATGTTGTTCTGCAATTCCAACATCATAAAAACGATCGGGAAATTGACTCGCAAATATGTTAAGTCCCGTCCCACCTGGCATAGCTGCACTGATTGCAACGATCTTAGGGTCTTCCTTGGCGAGCGAACAAAGAGTTTCGCCAAAAACCGCCGTATAGGTAGGTGGAGCTGATTTCTTGATAATTTTTCCTGTTTCCGGATCAAACGGTCCAACTCCATGAAAAATATCTGGGTTTTCCTCTGCGGGTTTGTACCCTTTCCCCTTACGCGTCACGACATGGACAAGTACTGGCCCCTTTTTATTTTTAGCCTGGTCTAAAAGCTGTTCAACCAAGACTTGATCATGTCCATCAATCGGTCCCAGATACGTGAAACCCAGTTCCTCAAAAATTAATCCCGGAACGAGAAGATACTTTAAACTATCTTTGGCTTTGGCAACCGCTTTAGCAACTTTTGTTCCAATAACCGGAATTCGTTTTAACAGGTAATCAATATCCTCTTTTCTCTTATCATACCGCGGATCAGATCTCAATCGATTAAGGTAGGATGACATGGCCCCCACATTTGGAGAAATTGACATTTCGTTATCATTTAGTACCACAATCATATTTGTTTTAGTATGTCCGGCATGGTTTAACGCCTCATAGGCCATGCCACCCGTCATTGCCCCATCTCCGATCACCGCCACAACATTATGGCACTCTCCCAGGACATCACGAGCTTTGGCAAATCCAACTGCTGCGGAGATGGACGTACTAGAATGGCCAGTTTCAAAACAATCACAGGCGCTTTCTTCCCGCTTAGGAAAGCCAGACAGGCCGTGATATTGACGAATTGTTTTAAATTGATCCACTCGACCGGTTAAGAGCTTATGTACATAAGTCTGATGACCGACATCCCAGATAATCTTGTCGCAAGGGCTATCAAATGTCCTGTGTAATGCCAAGGTAAGTTCCACGACCCCGAGGTTCGGCGCCAGATGACCACCATTTCGGGAGACCACGTCAATCATTTCTTGCCGAATCTCTTGCGCTAGTTCCTCAAGTTCATTCCAATCTAATGTGTGCAAGTCCTTCGGTGCATGAATACTTTCGAGCAGCCCCATCCTGCTTTGCCCCCTTGTTCTTTGCGATGCACGAGGTTCGAGACGCGAAGTTCGATCATCGTGCTTAATACTTCCGCGTTTCGAGCTTCGAGCCTCTCGCTTCGCTTTATATGAGAAGCCCTACAATGATCCCTACGATCACGCCCCCAAAAACTTCTAATGGGGTATGTCCAATTAGTTCTTTCAATTGATCTTGATCAAAATTAAGGATCGGATACAACCGTTCAATTAACTGATTGAGGACTTCCGCCTGTTTCCCAGCGGCTCGCCGTACGCCTGTCGCGTCATACAACACAATCATCCCAAAAACTGCGGATACGGCAAAAATAGGGGAATCCCAGCCATAATATTTCCCAATTCCTAAAGCCAAAGTACTCACTGTTGCAGAGTGGGAACTTGGGAAACCGCCTGAGCTAAAAATGAGTTGGAAATCAAGTTTCCTTAACAATATCACACTCACAGAGACTTTAAGTATTTGGGCTATAGCCCAAGCTGTCACAGCTGAAACTAGAATTGTATTGGAAAATATTCCAGGGATAATGGACATGATAACGACCTCTTTCAATGCTGGCGTTGTTCAATATAGTATGCTAGCTCACTTAGAAAGATTGCGCCTTCATCTAACGGTTTCAAAGCAGCTTGTGCTTTTTGAATTTGGGCGTGTAATTGATACTCAGCGCCTTCGAGTCCAAGCAAAGAAACGTAAGTCGATTTACCCTGACGAAAGTCACTCCCTGCTGGCTTACCGAGTATTTCACTGTTCCCTACTACATCCAAAATATCGTCTTTTATTTGAAATGCCAATCCCAACGCTTGAGCATAATCGGTCAGTGCCCTAACCTGCTGTTCCGTTCCTCCCGCTAAAATTCCTCCGAGTCGTGCAGAAGCAGTCAACAAGGCACCTGTTTTCCCCTTATGAATCTTTTCTATTTCGCCCAATGTCAGCATTTGTCCTTCACCGGCTACATCCGCAACCTGTCCTCCAACCATACCATCTTTTCCGACAGCTACTGCAACTTCTCGAATAATACGAAGCTGTCTCTCAGGCTGGCCAACTCCTGGGTCGGCAAGTAGTTCGAAGGCATAAGTCAATAACGCATCCCCAGCCAAAATTGCGTTAGCCTCTCCAAATACCTTATGATTTGATAATCTTCCCCTTCGATAGTCGTCATTATCCATAGCTGGCAAATCATCATGTATTAAAGAATATGTATGAATTAGCTCCAGCGAAATCGCAACAGGCAGAATTGTTTCAGGGTCTCCACCCACGGATTCTGCGGAAGCTAGTGCCAAAACTGGCCGAATACGTTTCCCTCCTCCGATTAGGGAATAATGCATACTCTGATTTAAGATATCCTTGTCCCATGACAACTGGGCGAGGAATTGTTCAATCATGGTGAGATATCGTTGAAAGGTTACCTTGAACACGTTCGACGTTCATCCTTCCATTTCAAAACTTGCGGGTTTTATCTGCAACTGTCCATCAGGACCTTCAAGTAGTATTTCCATCTGCTTTTCCGCTTGATTCAGCAAGCTAGAACAATACTGAACAAGACCTACACCTTCCTTGAAGGAACTTAAGGCCTTTTCTAAAGGAAGATCTTTTTGCTCCAGTGTTTTAACTATCTCTTCCAAATGTTGAAGACTTGTTTCCAGTGAAACGGTTTCTTCTTCCTGCTCATCAAATGTAACTGGCAATTCTTCAAGCTCAGAAAGCTCAACAAAGAGGTCATCCGTCCGCTTTTCTTTGCTCATGATTCAATCTCCTTCTCTAAAACTTGACAACTTAAAGTACCTTCTCCTAAACGAATCCGGATCTGTTCCTGAAGCTCTACTTGGCTCGCGGAGCGCAGAAGAGTTCCTTCTGCATCGTAAGTCAAAGAGTATCCTCGACCTAGAATAGCCAAAGGACTCAGTAAATCCAATTTAGCAGTCAATAAATTCAGTATACCATTTTTGTCCGCTAGAAATCTAGTCATGCACTCCTGAAGGCGCATTTGCAAGGTATCTATCCGTTGACGACTCTGATCGATACGCCAGAAAGGATCTTTGAGCGGCCCCTTGTTAGCAATCCCTTCCAGGATCTGACGCTTCCGCTCGATGTGCATTCTCATTCCACCTTGCAGCCGAACACTTAGTTGAGCCACATAAAACTGCAAATCCTGTAAAATAGGTACGGCAAGTTCAGCCGCCGCTGAAGGGGTTGGCGCTCTCAAATCTGCTACGTAATCCGAGATGGTCACATCTGTTTCATGCCCCACAGCTGAGATGACCGGTATGACAGATGCAGCAATAGCACGAGCAACTACTTCCGTGTTAAAGGCCCATAGCTCTTCCAAAGAACCTCCTCCACGGCCAATGATAATTACATCTACTGCTCCATGGCGATTGAGCCGAGTGATTGCCTGAGCCAATTCCCGCGGTGCGGCTTCCCCTTGGACTGCAGAGGGCGCTAAGATCCATGACATCCCTGGGTGTCGACGTTCCATAATGTTTACTATATCCCGAATGGCAGCTCCCGTCGGACTTGTCACGATCCCAATCCGTCGAGGGAAACGTGGGATCTCCTTTTTAGCTAAAGGATCAAATAACCCTTCCTCAGCCAGTTTCTTTTTAAGTTGCTCAAATGCCAAATAGAGCTGACCTAGTCCGCTCGGCTCCATCTCTTCCGCGTAGAATTGAATAGTTCCCTCCCGCTCGTACATACGGATATTTCCTCGAATCAAGACCTTTAACCCATCTGCCGGGATAAATCGCACGCGTTCGGATCGGCTTCTAAACATAACCCCTTTTAAACTGGACGACTTATCTTTTATAGTAAAATACCAGTGTCCTGAGGCAAGGTGGTTTTTAAAATTCGAGAGTTCACCGCTAATCCAGCAGTTTTGTAAATCTATACTATCCTGCAGTACTTGACCGATTTGGCTCACAAGCTCAGATACTGTCCATATTTTAGGCACAATCTTTCACCTCATTATCGATGTGCGAGGCACGAAGTTCGAGGTTCGAACTTCAATAGTCGCACATATAGCCCCTGAATTAGTTCAACTAAAACCTAAGCTGAAGTGTGTAACTTCAGCCTAAGTTTACTTCATATTATCCTAAAATTTAATGCACATCAAACTCAGTGCCTCGTACATCTAATTCTATGCTGAAGCGGGACTATCGAGGTTCGAAGTATGAGGTATGAAGCTCGAACCTCTATCCTCATACCTCATACGCTATTGCGCCTAGATAAGTTCAGCAAAAACCTAGGATGAAGTAAAAACTTCATCCTAGGTTTTTTTCTTTATCCTATATATAACCGCTACTAATTCGAGCATCGCGCATCGAACCTCGCGCACCGCACTTACATTCTGCTTTGGACAACGGCTACTGTATCTGCACAAATAATCGCTGCTTGTTCGAAGAGACGTGCACGTTCAGCTCTAACCCGCTCTTGGTACGCTCCATCTTTAATTCCGGGAAGGTTAATGTCAACACTTAGCATTGCAGATTTTAGCGCACTTTCCGCCAAATATGCCGAGACACCAACATCACTAATCGCTCCTTTGTTGCCAATTGGAGCAAGTTCCTGTGCTAATTGTAAGACCTTAAAACAATTCTGAGAAATCCCCAGAGGAGTATCCGTAGCTGAGACTAGAACCTCTTGCAGTTTCTCCGTACGCACGGCTTTTTCCTCATCAGTGCTTTTCGGCATTTGTAATACGGCCATGAAATTCGAGAATTCAGCGATATCCTGGCTTAATCCGCTTTTCAAGAGGGAAAGTACCATTTCGGCCTGAGATAAAATCGCTTTCACTTGGGGCTCTACCTCTTTATACTTTTCCTTACCAATGGTGAGATTAGCTACCATACAAGTCATCGAAGCAGCCAAAGCTCCAACATAAGCGGAAACACTACCTCCACCCGGTGTCGGTGAGGAACTGGCAGAAACAGTCAGAAATTCTTCCGTCGTCCATTCCCAAACTTTATTTGTATCCATTAATTTGTCCTCCCTTGCAGAACGATTCCTTTAAGAACATTACGCATAAGTAAGGCAGTAGTCAACGAACCGACTCCACCCGGTACTGGAGAAATCAACGAGGCCACTTCTTGGACGCCTTCAAAATCCACGTCTCCACAAATTCCCCCTGGGATTTCATTAATCCCAGCATCCACGACTATTGTACCTGTAGTAACCCAGTCTTTCTTGATCATCTTAGCGCGGCCTACGGCGGCAATTAAAATATCGGCTTGGCGAGTGTAGGAAGGTAGATCCGGTGTTTTAGAGTGACAAATTGTTACTGTTGCATTGTACTTCAAAATCATAAAGACAAGAGGTTTGCCAACAGTTTCTCCTCGACCTACTAAGACTACGTGCTTTCCAGCAATCTCAACCCCAGAGCGCAGAAGTAATTCAATACAACTTTCTGGAGTGGCTGGGAAAAGCCCTTGTTCGCCGCTTAAAATATAGCCACGATTAATGGGATGACCTCCATCAACATCTTTATCGGGTCGCACTGCCGACGTAATTATATTTTTTGAAATTCCCTTAGGAAGGGGAAGTTCTATCATAATGCCATGCACATCTTTATCATTGTTTAAAAGGTCAATTTGCTTTAAAACATCTGCTTCTGGTGTAGCTGCAGGCATCGTAAAAAGTTCAAAGGCCATGCCCATACCTTCAGCGACTTTTTGCTTTGACCTTGCATATACCACTGAAGCAGGATCATCACCGACTAAAATTACGGCGAGTTTAGGCTGTACCCCTTTTTCTTTCCACTGTGCAATTTCCGCACTAACTTCTGCCTTAAGAACCTTTGCCACTGCCTTACCATCCAATAACTGAGCCAATTGAAACACTCCTTTTACTTTGCTTTTAGATACTTATCTATACCACTAGCAGCCTTTTTACCAGCTCCCATCGCTAAAATAACTGTAGCCGCACCGGTCACAATATCTCCACCTGCGAAAACACCCGACTTAGAAGTCATAAGCGTTTCGTCATCTGCTACAATATTACCCCGTTTGTTCAAAACCAATCCCGGAGTGGACGTTGTTACCAAAGGATTCGGTCCTTGCCCAATCGCCACGACCACCGTATCCATCGGAATCTCAAATTCTGAGCCTGGAATAGGAACTGGAGAACGACGTCCAGAAGCGTCTGGATCTCCAAGCTCATAGCGCAAACAAGTTAAGCTTTTAACCCACATACGTTCATCCCCTTTTATGGAAACGGGATTAGTTAGGAGATGGAATTGGATACCCTCCTCTTCCGCATGTTCCAGTTCCTCAAGTCTTGCAGGCATCTCAGCGCGAGAACGACGATAGACGATATAAACGTTTCTTGCGCCTAAACGCAAGGCGGTGCGAGCAGAGTCCATTGCAACATTTCCGGCACCGAGAACTGCTACATTTTTCCCGACTTTAACCGGGGTTGCATAATCGGGGAACTTGTAACCCTTCATCAAATTGGTCCGAGTTAAAAATTCGTTCGCGGAATATACCCCATTAAGGTTTAAGCCAGGGATATCCATAAAGTAGGGAAGTCCGGCACCTGTCCCAATAAACACGGCGTCATACCCATTTTCCATCAGTTCATCCACAGAAGTAATTTTGCCGACCACTTGGTTTGTGAGAATTTCAACCCCCATTTGTTTAAGGTTTGCTATTTCCGTCTGCACAATCTCCTTCGGTAAACGGAACTGAGGAATTCCGTACATTAAAACGCCCCCAGCAACGTGCAAGGCTTCAAAGATCGTCACCGCATGCCCAGCTTTTGCCAAATCACCAGCGCATGCCAATCCAGCAGGCCCAGCCCCGATGATTGCCACCCGTTTACCGGTCGGCTCCACTTTCTCCAACGTTGCTTTCCCAGACTTCATGCCAAAGTCTGCAGCAAAACGCTCTAGACGACCAATAGCTACAGACTCCCCTTTGATTCCCAGAATACATTTACTTTCACATTGAGATTCTTGAGGGCAAACTCGACCACAAACTGCCGGTAAAGAGTTCTTAATTTTCAAAACTCTAGCAGACTCCTCAAAATCTCCTTCCGCAATCTTTTTAATAAATTCCGGAATGAGAACTTCTACGGGACATCCCTCTATGCATTTAGGCTTCTTACATTGTAAACACCGCTTAGCTTCTTCGATAGCTACTTCCGGTGTGTAACCCAAAGCAACTTCTTCAAAATTATGTGCTCTAACCTTAGGTTCTTGGCAGGGCATATCGTGACGCGGTACTTTTACTTTTTTTGTCTTTTCAACATTCTCTGTCATTAGTGATGCCCTCCCTCATGTTTACATTCCATTCGAGCTTTAGCCCGATTCTCTTCGTCCCTATAATAATCTAAACGTTTCCTAGCTAAATCAAAATCAACCAGATGTCCATCGAATTCCGGTCCATCCACACAAGCAAATTTGGTTTCAGTTCCCACGCTAATCCGACAAGCACCACACATTCCAGTTCCATCAACCATAATTGGATTCATACTGACAATCGTTTTAATACGCAAAGCCCGAGTGTAATCTGCAACTGATTTCATCATTACCATGGGTCCAATTGCCCAAATCACCTTAACATTATGGCCATGTTTCAAGACCTCAGCTAACCCAGTCGTCGCAAACCCTTTAAGGCCCAGACTGCCATCGTCCGTGGTAACAACGACTTCGTCACTCACGGCACGCATTTCTTCTTCTAAAATCAGAAGATCCGCACTCCGACAAGCTAAGACGGAAATCACATGATTCCCAGCTTCTTTCAAAGCCCGTGCGATCGGATAAATCGGAGCAATTCCCAGACCCGCTCCAATACAAACAACGGTACCATGATTTTCAATTTCTGAAGCTACACCTAAAGGTCCAACAAAATCTTGAAACTCATCTCCCTCATTCATCGCAGTAATAAGGGCTGAAGAATATCCCACATTTTGTATAACAATCGTGATGGTACCCTTTTCTCTGTCGAAGTCCATGACAGTCAACGGAATGCGCTCACCCAACTCATCTACACGAACAATTACAAATTGTCCTGGCTCAACTTTGGCAGCCACAGCTGGTGCGTCAACTTCTAGCAAGGCAATGGCCGGTGCCAATACTCTTTTTTTAACAACGCGGTACATTTGACTCCTCCTCAATTTCTAAATAGACATTCTTATATACCTACTTTATTCGAGATGTTTATGCCTTTTTCCTTTAAATTGATACCATTATTTCAATTAATTTATAAGATTAAACTAAAAAGCAGTTTTCCTTTAATCCCTATTATAATTCCTCCTCTCACGAGATATAAATTATATGAATATTTATAATTTTCCAATTAATTTAATCTAATTTCCTTAGTTACTACTTCTAAATGTCAGTTATATATAGAAATGATTAGCGCCCGAAGACACTGTCTTCGCACGTATTAGTCATTCTGTCAGCCTTCAGGCGGTGGCGGTAGCAATAGTTGCATAGATGCGCTGTCCATGGATGGACGAGAGTCCCTAAAGCCAAGAAAAGCGAGAAGGGACCCCAGAAAGTATATAACGTAAGCTATACTTTCTGATTAGTATTAGTACAAATAATACTCACCTTATATAAAGGTGAGCACCTTGTTGATTTTGAAGCGCGCTATGAAAAATTAAAAAAAGAATACAGGCCTATGAGGCAACATTAAAGCATTGCATAAAGTAATGCAAACAAATCAGTTCAATAATAAGGAGGGAAATGATTATCTAAAAACGTTCTGTTTATTCCTCAAGCTAGTCACCCTCGACCCCTTTGCGCTCAGTTTTGGTGACACTATCAACAACTCGGTCAAGAATTCCATTAACGAATTTCGCCGATTCTTCTCCCCCAAATCGTTTTGCTAATTCAATCGCTTCGTTGAGACTGACTCGTCCGGGAATATCTGTACAGAAAAGAATCTCATATGTAGCTAATCGCATTACATTTCGATCCACGTTCGCCATCCGGCTAAGGGTCCAATCCTGAGCAAATGAAGCAATCGTTTGATCGATTTCATCCAAATGGGCTATTGTCCCATCAACTAATCCCTGAGCAAAGGGCCTACTGACCTCTGGGACTACGAATTCCGTTGCCCAGTGCTCTACTATCTCAGCAGTAATCAACGTTTCTTTCGTCAGATCCCTTTGAAAAAGCACTTGCAAAGCTGTTTCACGGGCTAATCTTCGACTCAAAGAAATTCCTCCTAGTACTTATTAAGATTTCTTTCAAACCAAGCTGTGACAGATTTATGATCATCTTGTCTCTTTCCTAACACAAATCCCAGAATAATAAACAAGGCTAATACCAGTGTCCGCCAGAACCCAAGCGTCACCATTAGCAAACCCAGGACTAATCCTATAACTGTTCCAATGAGTTTACCAGGATGATTATCAATGGCCCAAACTAAAAACCTAGAGATTTTTTCTCCGATCTTTGACCAGAACTCTGTCATCGGACGCGTGTTAAATGAGCCTTCTCCAGACGTAGCACCAGCACTTTCACCTCTGTCACCTTAATTCCCGTATACAGTTCAACATCCGCCTTAACCTTCGCTTGAAGTTCTTCGGACGTATGCGGGATACGTTCGCCCTGCTCAAATTGGCAAGAGACCATAATCTCAAGTCCATTTTCTCGTTCTCTAAGGTTCGATTTAACCTGCAACACACCAGGTAAAGCCGTCGCGCTGCGCGTAATAATTTCCTGTAACGCATCCTGAGAAATTCGAACATTTCCCCCTTTGGAAGACGTTGAAAACGTACGTTCCAAACTTTGGCGCGGGCGCATAAACAAAAGTAATCCCATTAAGAGCAATGCAGCAGCCACAACAGTACTTTCCCATGGGTTTGCTTTTAACCACTCCAGCCCTTGAGCCAGCAGAACATAAGGGAGCCCCCACCCTGTGGCCATAGCTAATAGCCAAAGAGCCCCGAGGATAAGGGTAAGTCCTAAAGCATAGGCCAACATAGTCGTCCCCCCTTTCAGAAACCCCCCCTGGCATATCCACCAGGGGGGGCCGATCACATTCAAGAAAATAATAAGTCAGTCTAACTCAGAAGTCAGAGGTCAAAAGCCGGATGTGTCAGATTTTTGTATTCCCTTTCTGATCTCTGGCCTCTGTTATCCGACTTCTGGAGTAATATGCCTTACTTCAGTCGAAAGTCTTCTTCTTTGATTTTGGGTTCCAATACTGGTTTAAAATTTACCCCTTGCACATGAACATTAGCTTCAACGACCTTGAGCCCGGTCATGCTTTCAATGGCTTCCTTCACCGCTTCCTGCACGCTAAATGCGACCTCAGGTATTGATACACCATACTCCACCACAATAAAGAGGTCTACAGCAACCTCATGTTCGCCGACTTCAACCTTAACCCCTTTGGACAGGTTTTTATTTCTCCCTAACATGTGGGCGAGATCTCCCACAAGCCCCCCGCTCATGCCAACTACTCCCCCAACTTCAGAAGCAGCTAATCCGGCAATGACTTCAACTACCTCGTCAGCAATCCTTATAGAACCAAGGGAATTATCCGTTTCTATGCTTTCCATGCCTTCACCCCCATCTCGATGTTCGTGGTTCGAATATCACACATCGCATTACACACTAAGTACCTAAATAAGTTTAGTTAATCATCAACGAAGTATTTACACTACTTAATGTAGGTTTATTTATCCAATATCGCTTTTATTATAACAAATTGGAACTGATCTGGCAAAGGCAATCTGCGCGGTTCGAGGTTCGAAGTCCGAACATCGTGCCTCGCGCCTCGTGCATCGAACCTCGCACTTCGCGAGTTCATTCCCCTAAAAAGCGGCGCTGGATAAAATTCGTGTAAACTTCTCCACGACGGTAGAAGGCATTATCCAATACTTTCAAATGAAATGGGATAGTCGTATGAATCCCTTCAATGACAAATTCTTCAAGGGCTCGCTTCATCCGTGCTATGGCCTCTTGCCTTGTGGCACCCCAAACAATTAATTTTCCCACCATTGAATCATAGTAGGGTGAAACGGTATACCCCTGATATACTGCACTATCGACCCGTACACCAGGCCCTCCAGGAACATGATAGACTTTGATCATCCCTGGGGAAGGCATGAAGTTCTTATCTGGGTCTTCCGCATTGATTCTACACTCTATTGCCCACCCTCGAAGTTGAATATCATCTTGAGTAAAGCCCAGCGGCTCACCCGCGGCTAAACGAATCTGTTCCTTGACTAAATCAAACCCCGTTACCATTTCAGTGATCGGATGTTCAACCTGAATCCGCGTGTTCATTTCTATAAAATAAAAGTTCCCGTGGCGATCCAATAAAAACTCGATAGTCCCTGCGTTGGAATAGTTCACCGACTTTGCTGCTTTGACCGCCACTGCTCCCATTTCAGCTCTTAACTTTGGGGTTATGGCACTTGAAGGAGATTCTTCTAACAGTTTTTGATGGCGACGCTGTAAAGAACAATCCCGTTCCCCCAAATGGACTACATTACCATATTTATCGCCTAATATTTGAAATTCTATGTGTCTAGGTTCTTCAACGTACTTCTCTAGGTAAACCTCAGAATTGCCAAATGAGGCCTGAGCTTCGTTTTGGGCCGCTTGAATGGATTTGTTCAATTCTTTGGAGTTTTGAGCAACGCGCATTCCTTTCCCACCGCCACCGGCTGACGCTTTAATCAAAACAGGATAGCCAATTTCTTTGGCAACTCTCCCAGCTGCATCAATATCTTTGATTATATCTTTTGAACCGGGAACCACAGGAACGCCGCACTCAATCATAGTTTTCCGAGCCATGGCCTTATCCCCCATGGTTTCAATGACTTTAGGAGATGGCCCGATGAAAGAAATTCCACATGATTCACAGATCTCTGCGAAGCGAGCATTTTCAGATAAGAAACCGAATCCTGGATGAATTGCATCAACACCCGTTAATTCTGCCGCACTGATTATATTGGGGATATTTAAATAACTCTTGGCACTGGCCACAGGGCCGATGCAAATTGCTTCGTCCGCTGCCTTGACATGCAAGGCTTCTCGATCTCCCTCAGAAAAAACAGCGACAGTCTCAATCTCAAGCTCGCGACATGCCCGAATGATGCGCAAAGCGATTTCTCCGCGATTCGCGATCAGGATTTTTTTAAACATGCTATTTCTCCTTATTTTCCAATGATGAACAGCGGTTGGCCGTATTCGACAGGTTGCCCGTTCTCAACAAGAATTTGAAGGATCTTGCCCTCTATTTCTGACTCAATCTCATTCATCAATTTCATGGCCTCAATAATGCAAACAGGCTGCCCAACTTCGACCTGCTGACCAACTTTAACAAAAGCAGGTGCTTCTGGAGACTGTGAACTATAAAACGTCCCTACCATGGGAGAAGTAATCATTTCAGTGTTGGCCAAAACAGCTTGTTCCGGCACTTTGGAGAAAGCCTCAATACTCTGTGAGGACTGGACTGTAGAGTGTGCTACAACGCGCTCCATCTCCTCGTGGTGTGCGGTGGCAACAACTGGAACGCCTGCAAGCATACTTGGTCCTTTGCGAATCGATATTTTCATTCCATCGCTTTCAAGATTAAATTCACTAATTTCAGTTTCATCAATGATTTTAATTAGTTCTTTTATTTCTTGCAAATTCAATTTCGAATCCTCCTTAGACAACAATGTTGTCCGTGTTTCCTTCGTTTCCTTCGCTTCCTTCGTTGCTTTTGTTTCTTCTCTTATTAGGACGCCACTTGGTCTTTCCTCAAAAAACTTCTTGGCAACCTGAGGAAAAATTGCATAACTGATCACGTCTTCAGGGGAATGTGCTAATTCAGCACTATCTCGCACTGCCTTCGCTAGACCAGGTTCGAGGATATCGGCGGGCCGAACGGTCAGCGGTTCTTCAACCCCAATTATTTTTTTCTGGATTTCAAGGTCTATGGAGGCTGGGGGGCGACCATATAGGCCACGTACATAGGCCTTCACTTCACCAGGTACTAATTTATATCTTACCCCGCACAGCACGTTTAATACGGCTTGCGTGCCAACGATCTGACTTGTAGGTGTAACCAGCGGTGGATATCCTAATTCTGCTCGAACTTTGGGGATTTCCTCCAGCACATCATGAATACGCTCCAGAGCCCCTTGTTCTTCAAGTTGAGATACCAGGTTGGAGATCATCCCTCCCGGAACCTGATGCTCAAACACTCTCATATCCGGGATCCGAGTTATGCCACGTTCGAACCCTCGGCTTTTACGCAATGCTTCAAAGTACTTGGCAATACGGAACAGCTGACGCAGATCCAAACCCGTATCGTAGCCCGTGTCTTGTAACGCCCGAACGACTGTTTCGACTGGTGGCTGACTCGCCCCAAAAGCCAGAGGGACACTTGCCGTGTCCAGCACATCAGCGCCTGCTTCTACTGCCTTTAAATAAGCTGGTACGGCAATTCCGCCAATATAATGGCTATGCAAATGGATCATGATACCTAACTCTTTTTTCAATAACGAAACCAATTCATAAGCCTTAAACGGGGTTAACAATCCTGCCATATCTTTAATACAGAGGGAATCTGCCCCCAGTTCGGCTAAGGATGTGGCAGTTTCTAAGTAATGCTTTATAGTATGAACCGGGCTTATGGTATAGACTACAGACGCTTGAACATGGGCACCTGCTTTTTTAGCCGCTTCCATTGGAACAACCATATTTCTGACATCGTTTAGTGCATCAAAAATACGGATAATATCAATCCCATTTTTCACACTCAGCGACACAAATTCCCGTACTACGTCATCTGGGTAGTGTTGATACCCGACTAAAGACTGAGCTCTTAATAACATTTGCAGTGGCGTCTTTTTAACACGACTCTTGATCTGCCGCAACCGTTCCCAAGGGTCCTCACCTAAGAAGCGCAAACAGACATCAAAAGTGGCGCCTCCCCATACTTCTAGGGAGAAAAATCCAGCCTCATCCAACTCAGTTAGAATTGGCAGCATATCTTCAGTTCGCATCCGAGTGGCCCAAAGGCTTTGGTGAGC
>LOEW01000063.1 GCA_001516045.1 Desulfosporosinus sp. BRH_c37 | reverse complement strand
CGCCATCCTTGGCTACAGGGACACTCGACCATCCATGGTCAGCGCTTGGGGCTAGCTAAGTTTTCTTTATTCGTTTTTACAAGGCGTAGAGTAGTGTATCGTTCAGAAGATGGGAGGTCGCGTTTAAATTTAAATCTAAATTCCTGGATCGATGCCATTTTATCAGCGAACATAACGAGAAAAGCCTCTCGGCTCTTGGGCATGCGAACGGTGAGTGGCCACATATGGCTTAAAATAATGTCCTTTTCTTTTTCACTTAGGTTAAAACAACGTTCCGCATTCTTGCAGGCAATACGAGGATGGCGAAAACCATGCCATCTCGATCCGTCGGGTCTAAGGTTATGCCAATCATATAAAAAAAAGTCATGCAGGAGGGCACCCCGAGTAATCGCGTTTGTATCTAACTTAAGTTTACTTTCTAGTCTAATTGACCAGTTATAAGCAATTTGAGCAACACGGAGGGAATGTTCTAGAGTTGTAAAAGGCCGATGATGAGTATAAGAAGCCAGTTGTTTATACTCCTCGTGGTTTAAAATGGTATCAACATGTTCTGCTAAACTCAATTGTTTTCACCTTCCTAATCAAGTGAGTGGATCAGCTAATGAGCATTAGCTAATTATATAATTACTTTATAAGTGTACCCTAAAAGTTCATTGTTGTACATTTATATGGAACTATATATTATGTCTAATTGTTTCCAATTGAAAAGGAAGGAGATGGGGGCACAGCCAGCGTATTTCTTTCAAAGGCTAAACTGGCTAGTTAAGGAAGGGAAAAGCCGCCAGTAAACACACAACTTCTGAAAGCTCGATAAACGCCCCATATAGGTCGCCGGTTAATCCACCTAGGAGGGAAGAAATCTTGGCAGCCCAAAAGGTTACTGCAATGACACATACTCCTAAGGCGATAAGGCCTGCAAAGCCGACGAGATAAAAGGAGGCTCCTAAAACTAAGCATCCACTGAAAAGAAACGGAACCCAACGGGTCGTTTCATGAATACCTTTTCCTAGTCCTTGGGGCCGAGCATAAGGAAAGCCGACCACTCCAATCTGAAATACCCAGCGCGAGATCATGGGCATAATCAGGAGGAGGGAAAACTGAGAGGGGGTTAGGCTCGCAAGTAAGGTGAATTTCAGAAGTAGTAAGCCAACGAGGGCCATGCAGGCATGAGCTCCAATTCGGCTGTCCTTCATAATTTCCAAGATTCGTTCTGGGCTACGGGCGGATAATAAACCATCCATACTATCCATGAATCCATCAAGATGGATTCCACCTGTGAGGATTAACTCTGCGACCAACAAGAAAGCACCCAGAACCAAGGGGGGAAAATAAAGAATCGAGGCTTTAGCCAGAAGCCAGAGGAATAGACCTAGTATGAGCCCGACCAAGGGATAATAGTGATAACTTCGAGAAAACTCCTCCGAGGTAATTTCAACTTTGGGTGCAGGTAAAGGGATCCGAGTCAGAAATGTAAGAGCAATTAGAAATCCGCGCAAAATCATCACTCCTTGAGTAAGGAAGCAAGCAGCTTCTCGCCAGAGTGTTTAATCTCCATAGGTAAACCTGCCACGACCATATAAACCTGCTCAGCACTGTGAGCTAGAATTTGATTGCTTCGCCCTGCTAAATCCCGATAAGCTCGGGCCAAAGGGTTCTCAGGGACAATTCCTTGACCTACTTCATTGGTGACAAAGAATACTTGAGGTTTAATTTCTTGCGCTAGCCGAGCGACGTCCTTTACAATAGTCAAGATTTGAGGTTCAAGTTCACCGTTGGATAAATCATGTCCAGCTAAGAGAAGATTGGTAAGCCAGAGTGTGACACAATCGAGGAGGATGACCCCGTCTTCATCTTTAAGTTGAAACAAAGTTTCACGAATGTTTAGGGGTTCTTCGATTAGTCGCCAAGTGGCCGGACGTTGCAGTTGGTGCTTTTTGACGCGCAGGGCCATTTCCTCGTCCCAAATCTGAGCGGTAGCAATGTAGATGACGGGGCGTTTTGCTTGAGCGGCAAGAAGTTCGGCAAAGCGGCTTTTGCCGCTACTGGCACCGCCCGTGACGAGCGTAAATTGCGAAATTGCTTTCACCTACTTATATGTTTTTAGGTTCACTAGCTCTTAGTTTGACTGTTCACTCACTCCGGCATCGGCAAAAGTAGCCATTTCATTCAGAATATGAAGAGCAGCTTCAACTAAGTGAAAGGTTAGGACCGCTCCCGTTCCTTCTCCAAGTCTCATATTAAGGTTAATTACGGGATCAAGACCTAGACTAGCTAAGGCCTTACGGTGACCAGGTTCGACTGAGCCATGGGAGGGAATCATGAAAGCAGTGCATTTGGGGGCTATTTTCGAGGCAACGAGTGCTCCAGCTGTTGAGATAAATCCGTCAATGACTATGGGAACACGACTGGCAGCCGCTTGGAGGATTGAACCAGCAATAGCTGCAATTTCTAAGCCCCCTACTTTGCTTAGAACATCTAGAGCGTCGTCTGCATTTGGTCGATTGACGTCAATGGCCTTTTGAATGGCCTGACGTTTCTTAATTAATCCAGCATCATCAATCCCAGTTCCCCGTCCGACAACATCTTCAAGGGGGGAATTGGTAAAGAGGGCAACGATCGCGGAGCTAGGGGTAGTGTTGCCAATTCCAAGGTCACCTGTAGCAAAGAGGTTATATCCGGCAAGGATCTTTTCCTTGGCAACTTCTGCACCGACCAGTAGTGCTTGCAGTGCCTCATGACGGGACATAGCTGGGCCTTTGGCCATGTTCTGGGTTCCATTAGCAACCCGTTTGTGAATAATGTTCCCTTCTAAGGGGAAGGCAACACCGACATCTGTACAAAAAACCTCGGCATTTGCTTGGCGTGCTAATACATTAATGGCCGCGCCACCACTGATAATATTATACACCATTTGAGGGGTAACTTCTTGTGGAAAGGCACTAACTCCTTCAGCGGCGATACCATGATCTCCAGCCATCAAGAGGACGGCTTTCTTATTGATTTGCGGTTTAGAGGTTCGTTGAATACCGCCAAGCTGCTTGGCTATTTGCTCTAATTCTCCAAGACTGCCCTGTGGTTTGGTCAGCATATCCAAGCGTGCTTGGACCTTGGTCATGGATTCCTCGTCAAGTTCTGAGATGTTTGCAGTTAGTGCTTGGAGTTGAGCGTAGAGTTGTGCTTCCGTCAAATTTTCCATTAGAATTCTCCTCCTTTAATATGGTTGAAAGATAGAAAATCCCGACCACAAATAAATCTGTGGTCGGGATTTTACCGTCATCACCGCCGCTCTCCAAAATGTGGAGAGACTTAAACATTTTAGGCAGGTCTCCTGGCTATCGAATCACGGCTTTATTTTGTTACCTTCCCAGCATAGTGCCAGTGGTAACAAAGCTCATCGAATACAGTGGTGGGTCCGCGTCGGTTTTGAACCGAACTTCCCTATTCTCCCCAAAGGGCACCTAAAATGAAGTTATTTTTTCTATTAGCATAGCATAACCTTTTTCTAATCTCAAGTATATGCTGGTCTCTTTTGGGAAAAGTTTTTATAACACATTTTTACAAGAGTGTTTCCTTCGTATATAATGATAGATATAGAAGTTGTAGTTATCAGTCTGTACAAGATTGAGTGTAATCGAGGAGGAACTAGTGTGTTAGATAGTGATATTCTCGTGGCCGGAGCGGATCCAGGATTTGGAGCGATTAAACTGGATACCGGAGATACAAAAGTTTTATTCCCTGCTGTAATTTGTAAGGGAAATGAGCGAATTTTCTCAACCTTGGGCAATTCCTTGATTTGTAAAGGAACTGACTTAGAAACACAGATTTCTTCTTTGGATGTCACTGTGACAAATAATTCGACGGAAGTGGAACGTCATTACTTCATGGGGAGTTTGGCGGAAAGCCTAAATCCAAACGAAGCTCATTATTGCTGGGATGAAGACAAATCTTCGGATGAAGAAGCAACAGCATTGCTTGTAGTGGCTTTAGCCCTCGCTCAGAAAGGTCCTAAAGCGAATGTTTATCTTGGAACTGGTGTACCTGTCAAGTATTATGCAAGTTTAAAGGAAAAGTATGAATCAGAATTAAAGGGGTCTTTTTCGGTGACCTTTCATTCCGGTCCATTGGAAGGGCAGACGCGCCAACTGAACATTTTACGTTCCCGTGTGCTTCCTCAGAGTTATGGGGTCTTTATCAAGGAAACTCTCAATGAATATGGGATTCCGTCAAGCGCCAAGCTTTTTAGCGGCTATGTAGTGGTCATTGATCCAGGCTTTCGGACAACAGATATCGCCACCTTTTATGATGGCGTTATGCTCGATCCACCCAATTCCTTTAGTATAGAGAAGGGGTTAAAATGGGCTTATATTGGAGTGGCCGAAAAACTGAAGGAATTAACCGCGAATCAAGAAAATTTAATAGAAACAGATGATAAGGAATTGGATAAAATTTTTCGAGTAAATGGGGGATTGTATCCTTGGAATAACGGCTCAATTAATCTTAATCCAATCATGAAAAGCATGTTAATTCAGTTAGGAACCGATATCTCTCGGGAAGTGAAAAAGGCCTTAAAACCAATGCTAGGAAAATTACACACTGTCTTAGTTTCTGGAAAAGTCGGAGAAATGATCTATGAACATATCCAATTGGAAAATAAGCTCCTGATTGACAATCCACAATTTGGAAATGCTACAGGATTTAGAATTATGGCTACTACTCTGGTGAATAATATTATCAAGCAATCGAATACACCTCTATGATTGATGCGCAGTCTTCCTTTATTCCGCTGTTTTTTGATGAAGCTGAGACGGATCTCTGGTTAGCTTTACAACGGATTGAACCAGAGGAGAGAAGTTCATTTATAAAAGCCAGTTTAAGACAAGTCTTATTAGGAGAAAATGCGAGTAGTATTGATGATAAGGTAATTCCTGCGGATTCCTCTGAAGAAGAGCTAAAAGAGCTTAAAGAAGAGTCTAAGAGCACTGAATCGTTTTCCTTGGAGGCTTTATTTGAAGTCAACGTACTTGACCAAGATACCGAGCAGGTCGTTGAGTTCGATCAGGAATCTTTAAGAGAGGATAAACCAATTCGCTCAGCGGGCTTTGAGTATATGATGAAGCATATTATCGGCACAGAAGAGGATGAGGCCGTTCTGGAGGTCTTGCGAGGTTTTCTAAGCAAAAAGGGGCAATAAATTCAGGTTAATAGAATAATCCTTTGATATAAGTTGCGATAGTAATGTATAATTAACTACTGACTAACTACAAATAATATGGAGGAACCATATTAGGCTTCTGGAAGTGAACTCGTTCAGCTTAAGCTGAACATCGAGACTTCGGTGACGTAAGTCATCCTACGCACGAAGTATTGTTTAGGGCCGTGCGCTTCGGCGATACTCTATCCTACGCCGGTAAGTGTTCCAATTGTGATCACGGCTTCGGCGATAATCTCCACTGGAGACTATCGTACTGGAGACTATCGTCAGTGGAGACTTACGCCGAAGGCGCAGATCCACAGACGAATACTTTCGCGCCGTAGGATGGACTCTACCTCCTTCGCCGCTAAGTGTTTGTATTGGGAAAGGCGGCTCGGCGATACTAATCCTCAGCGCTTAGTATTCGTTAATAGCCGTGCGCTATCGGCGATACTAATCCTACGCCGCGAAGTATTCCTTTTGGGAT
>LOEW01000062.1 GCA_001516045.1 Desulfosporosinus sp. BRH_c37 | reverse complement strand
AAAACGTCCGTTGGTCGCTTACTTCGGAGGGTTTAAGCTAGGATACAAGAAGGATGCCGTAATTCTGGACGCATTACCAACAGGAAAAGTGTTCAACGTTAAGAGCCAACTTATTGACCGTCTAATGAAGGATACATGTGAATTATGTGGATCAAGTGGAAATATTGAAATGCACCACGTCAAGAAGCTAAAAGACCTAGAGAAAAACGGTAGGAAAGAAAAACCGGAATGGATGAAACGAATGATGGCTATGAGAAGAAAAACACTCGCAGTCTGTCTCGAATGCCACACCAAAATCCACTCAGGTAAATATGACAGTAAGAGATTTGTAAGCGCTAATGTCGGCTGACAGTTAATCACTGGCGAGCGGAGTGCAAAGGAAACTTGCACGCTCCGTTCTGAGAGGGGCATCTGGAAAAGTACTATTTTAGGATAGCAACTCGTTGGGTGCCTACTCTACTGTCCGTCCGGTTCGGGAGGGGGCATAACTGAGACCGCCGATGAAAGTCGGTATGGCGTGGTTATGCCTACCTTATCATTGTATCGTCCCTGGCGGGGGACTTTCCAATGATGGACTTCGCTTCGTTCGTTCTCGTAAGAAGTTCTTTATTCCTGTTAAAGTTATTTCAAAGAAGTTTAGAGGTAAGTTCCTCGACCTTCTTAAACAGGCCTATGATAAGGGGGACCTTGCATTCTTTAACGAGGCCACCAAACTTGTGTTAAGAAGCAATTTTCTTTCTCTTGTCGACACTTTATATGATAAGAATTGGGTTGTCTTTTGTAAGAAACCTTTTAAATCTCCGGCTCATGTTGTTCGTTATCTTGGCCGTTATACCCACAGAGTTGCGATTAGTAACTCTAGAATTCAGGCGTTTGACGGTCAATCGGTTAGCTTTGCTTGGCGAGATTATAAGGATGGCAATAAGTCCAAGGTCATGACGCTTGATTCGGCTGAGTTTTCCAGACGGTTTCTTCTTCATGTTCTACCCGATCGCTTTGTTAAAATCCGGCATTATGGCCTCCTTTGTAGCCGTAATATTAAGCTGAAGCTTTCTAAATGCATGAGACTTACCGGAAACAAATCCTTGCCTCAAGCTATTAAAGTCCAGAAAGACGCTAATACCTGCCGTTCCTGTGGAAGTACTCATATTATTAAGATTCTTGTTCCTTATTCTTCTGCTACAGTTACTAGCCCATGATCGCCGTGAAATTGAATAGTTTCGAAAAACTACCTATTTTGGGGAGGGGGAAAGTCTATCCATTTGTAGAAGTTTTACAAGCTATTTTTAATATGTATGGAAAATCCTCTATTGTAACGTCTTTACTCAGAGGATTTATACCCGAATAGAAAAGATTGAATCCCCATATAGACCAAGTGTTGCTCGGCAGACGGTTCAGTACAACATGAGATTCATGAGGTTCTGTACTCTGCACTGAATTATTATGTTCCTTTTAGCTATTGACTTTAATCAATGGCTTTTTCTCTATCTAGGAACCTCACGAATCTCTAGAAGTTAGGCGAAGTAACTCACGTTTGAGATTATAACATATACGTGATATCATCAAGCTACGAATTCGAGGTGATCAATTTGTACGAGATTGAATACTATACTGAAAAAAGCTACTGTCCAGTAATAGAGTTTATTAGTGGACTCCCCTCCAAAGCACAGGCCAAAATCTTGCGAGAGATTGACCTTTTTGAACAGTTCGGTCTCTATCTCGGTTATCCCCATAAAAAAAAGCTTGAAGGCTCATATAATAAATTATGGGAGCTTCGTATCAAACAAAGTACAGACAACTTTAGGATTTTCTATTTCGGTTTCGATCAGGGTAAATTCATCCTACTTCATGGTATTAGAAAGACTTCGAAGAAAACTCCTAAAACAGATTTAGATATTTCGATAAAACGGTTAACCAACTATCTTAAAGGATGTGAGCAAAGTGAATCATGATGAAGTAAAAAAACAATTACTTCAAAATTCGGAAGTTCAAAAGGAATATGAAGATCTCAAAGTCCTCTATGATATTAAACACGAAATTATTAGACTTCGATTAGAACAGGGTTTAAGCCAAAAAGAACTGGCTGAAAAGATTAACACAAAACAATCTGCAATTTCACGGTTAGAAAGTGGCGAATATAATCCTAGTATAGAGCTTTTAGCTAAGGTAGCCAATGCACTCGGCAAAGAACTCCAAATTAGCTTTCAATAACAGTGGCTTTTCAAGACCCACTGTTTCTTCTTGCAAGAGTTATTTCACCTAACGGTTCGCGTGTTCCCGAAGTCTGGTTACTACATTCATCATCCTCCCATATTTTGGGAACACGCTGTTATATGCTGTACGGCGGCCCGTGACTTGGGCATAAATAATCTTGCCACGCTACCCTATTTTCCGACCGAACATTACAGCAAAATGATAATACTTGTATATGCAATCTACATCGGAAAAACCTGCCTCACTTAACCATTGCAGTTGGGTAGATAGTGGTGTCTCTTTGTCAAGTTTGATTCTCTCGTAGCCAGCCGTAATCTTATCCTTAGGAAGACCACTTTTCTCAATACTTGATTTCCAATGCTTCTTGTAGATGGAATCCAGATACTCAGTATCTCCTAATACTTGGTCACAGTTTATAAAAATACCGTTTGGCCTAAGAATCGAGTAACTTCTATTATAGAAAGCTCTTTTCTGTTCGTCAGTTAGATGATGAATCGATAACGCTGAGATGATTACGTCATACTCACCGGCAAAATTGTACTGGGAATAGTCACCAACAATATACTCAAAACCATCTATCCCCTCGAATCTTTGCTTTGCTATATCAAGCATCTTGTCTGAGATGTCAATCAACGTTATCTTTGCTTTTGGAAATTTGTTCAAAAGCAATGATGAGAAAAGTCCTGTGCCTGCACCAACATCCAAAACCTTTGGAAAATCAGTTAACAAGTCTATGACGGATGTAGCTATATTATAAAAGTCGTCGTAACAGGGAATGAGCTGCCTTCTTTGCCGATCATACTCCTGCGAAACGTCATTGAACTTTGAACGAATGTCATATCTCATAAGAAAGCCCCCAAACCCTTTCGCTCCAAAATTGTTACCCTAACCGCCGTATGGCATATAACGTTTAGCGTATTCCCGAAGTCTGGTTACTACATTCATATTCTCTCAGATTTTGGTAATACGTTGTTATGTGTAGCTCCCTGGCCCCAAATGCAAACTAAAGTCATATTTTTATGGGCAAAAGCTAAACTCCATTTAACATATTCAGTGCTGAGTTTAAACAACTTTCTTCAAGTTATTTTGCTAACGGCCGAAATGATGAAGTGGCCAATACCTTATGAATACTTTTCCAACAATGTTCTGATTCGATAATTCACCCCAGTAGTGACTGTCCTTACTGTTATTCCGGTTATCACCTAATACAAAATACGAGCCTTCTGGAATTACGAAGGGGCCGAATTTGTAATTCGGTTTCTCCATTTCATATGGTTCAGTGAGTTCCTTTTCATTGATAAATACTTTCCCTTCACTGATCTCAACTCTTTCACCGGGAAGTCCAATAACCCGCTTAACCCAATCAGTTCCACTCTAGTCTACATTTGATGGGGGGCGAAATACAACAACATCCCCTCTCTTTACCTCTGAGAAATTGTATGATATTTTGTCGACGATCAATCTATCCTGCAGTTGGATCGTGGGAAGCATTGAGCCTGTTGGTACAACTCTAGCATCAGCCACTGTCGCGTGTAGTCCCCAATTAAATACAAATGAAAAAACTACGACTTGTAATACGTCACAAATGAGCTTAACCGATTTACTTCTGTCAAACATGCCAATCCCTCCATACATCCTCGTATTTTCTTTCTCGAAATGACCAGTTATTCCTCCCAAGATTCGGGAGTTTCACATAACGTCCCGTGAATTTGCGAAGTTCTGCATCCCACATTCATATATCTCAGAATTTCTGCAAATTCGCTGTTACCCGAAGTATCCGTCTTGTAAGGAATACTTTCAAAAAAAGTAATGGGATAACTATGTCCTTTTTAAGTGAACATAATATAATAATTTCCACTTCATGAAGGAAATTCCTCTTTTCTGTCGAAAATGATTCAGATGCAAAAATGGAGGAGGAAAAATAGTGGAAGTTAAACTCGACAGAGTGCAATTCTATTTAGATTGGTTGAAGACAAAAATATTTCTTGACCATCAAGCAAATAACGCTTCGAGACGGAAAGTAATTAGAGGAAATGTTTATCGATGTTATTTGGGCAGAGGCGTTGGAAGCGAGGAAGAAAAAGAACGACCTTGTGTTGTTCTTCAACAATTTGACGGGAATATGAATTCTCCTAATACGATAGTTGCTCCTATAACACACTCTTCATCAACTTTAGACGTTGTAGTTCCTATAAATACTCGATATAATCAAGATGGTAGTATACTTTTAGATGGAAATGTTTTATTGGGCAATATTGTTACCGTTAGCAAAGCTAGACTTGGGAATTATGTTGATTCCTTAACAACATCAGAAATGAAACTAGTTGATATCGCCATGGCTAAGTCTTTAGGAATCTGGAGAAATTGGGTAACTCTCGAAAATATTATTAAGGATAAAGATATCTATATTGGAAAACTTATTGCACAAAGAGAAAATCTTAAGCGTCAGATTGATGAACTAATTAATTCAAAACAAGAAGATTAGTAACATTTATTGACATAAAGCCATAGATATGATATATATTAATTACAAAAAGGTTTGTCACGAGTGGGCAAATTATACTTTTATTCAAAAATGGGAGTCACGAGTGGACTCCCTTTATTCATTGTTTAAGACCTCCTCAATAGGGGGTCTTTTCTAATGCCTTTCGTTCCTTTCGAAGCATTTCATATCCACATTCAAAATCAAGACTACAAAGACTCACATTCATTACAATTGCATCAGATTTTACTTTGAAAGATGCAGCTATTAAATTGATTGACTTGTACGATAATTTACTAAAGAATTAGAAATTCCAGTTTTATTAGATTCCTCTATAGAAGAAAAACTTTGTGAAATTAAAGGGGATGAATCCATTATTCTTCACATTTCAGCCCTGAATAACCACAAGGCTTGGATAAGCTATTTGAAGTATTCTTAAAAGAGCTTATCCACACTCTCCACAACCACGACGACTATAATCTTGTTGACCATTGACTAATTTCGGAGTATTCTTCAACCATTAAAGCTACCCACAATTCACTATGTAACTAACCGACAAGTGTCCGGATAATTCCGGAACGCTGTCCGGATGCCTCCGGTTTAGTGTCCGGATGTTTCCGGTTTCACTGTCCGGATACGCCGGAATACGCAGACGTTGGACGCCCCCAGCTTCAGTGCCGCCATGGACGGCGGCTCATCAATCAAGAAAACCCCTTCTTAATAATTGTTACAATACGGATAATGCTAATTTTATTATATGGTGACGACAACCCCGTTCTCTTCACAATCTAAAGGACGATCCCAATTTCACTAAAAAATGTTTCATCAAGATGTCTATTTTTTGCTTCATAAAGTTTATTTAATATATTCGCTATAGTAAATATTTTGCCCTCCTGGTAGTGTCCACGTATGTATAATGCCAATTCACTATTGCGGTTTAGAATTATTCGATGCCTTCCAAGAAATACAAAATTATATTCAGATTTGGGCTTTATTATTTCATTCTCATATATAGTACCTGCCCAAGGTCCTTGAACATGACCCATAATATGTGAGTGCTTCTTTAAATCCAAACTTTCTATGGGTATTGCCATTAAGTAGAGTTTAAATTGGTCTGTAGGAATTATAAATATTTTACTATCTGGACAATTATCAAAAAGCATAGAACTTTCTATACTCGGTTCAATAAGGTATTGGGGTTCTTCAAAGGGGATTGATTTAACAATATTAAATAGAGGTTCAACTAATTGCAAAGGATCTATATATATACTCAACTTACGCAGTTGACAAAATAAGCAACTCATGCAGAAGCCAATCCTAGCTGACGCTTCATAAATCCTGGAAGTTTGTTCATGAAATCTGTTAAGATCTTATCAATCATTTTCTTGGAGAGGAAAAGATTCTCTCGAATCGTTGACATAAATAAGTTCACGATAAGCAGAAATGCATCTCTAAACTCTATTGAATTAATCTCATCACAGAACTCATAAAACATCCCTCCATGAGCCTTACTGTCTTGATTTTCTCTGGTTTCAACACTTAATAGCATGTAACGGATGGTTACAATAGAAGTATGAGCAACCATAGAATCATAACTTCGACCTTGGTATTCTTTAGCCAAGCCTAAAAAAGACTTACAAACTTTGAAGTAAACCTCAATGTCCCAGCGCAACCCGTAAATTCTAATGATCTCCTCTTCCGGTATAGTGATATCCGTCGATAGTATAGCAAGCCATTCTCTCTTGCAAGTTGAATTGCGGTTTCTCACGAAGACAATGCGCGCGGGAATTCCGTAATAATCTACCACAATAGAGGCGATATAGGATGACTTATCAAGACGCTTGTTGTTCAATTGGGCATATAGATTGGAAAGTGTATATTTTTTGCCTTGATAAGTGTAAAGAAGAGTTGGCATATCCTTAAGCATACAGATCACATCACGGTGATATTCTTTGACGCCTTTAATTACTTTTGGCCAACTAAACCAACTATCAAAGAGGACGTATTGAAAATCCTTAACACAAGTAAGAATTTCACTTACACTACTTAGTAATACGTCGGTAGCACCTAGAATCGCTTCCTGACGGCGTAATTGCCCCGGACTTCCTATTGGTACCTCTGGACCTTGCTCATAAAGACGGTTTTTTGCCTTAGACGAACTCAAAAGAGCAAAGATTAAAGGAATGAACGTTGCCCCATCGGTCCACCCAACCGTTAGTTTGCGAAAACCTTTAAAGTATCGGTTAGACGTATGATCCTTGACGAGAGCGAGAAGTTCAACTTTCTTACTTCGATCCCTATAGTAAGCGCTATCATCAACAATTAGGGCACAAACGCGTTTGTCACTTGTTAAAGGTTTCAGAAAGCCAATGATAGTAGCCCCAAGTTTAAGTACCAGATAACGCCAATTAGAGTTGGGATTATTGAGCAGTCGATAGACAGTGTCTCTCTTGAAAGGGGCATCAGCACCAGCACAACGCAAAAACTCATATAAGTTTTTTTGAGTAAAGATTAATGTGATGACGAAAAGAACGAGTTCAATTAATTTCACACCTTTTTCCTTGGTAAAACCTGAGGTTTTCAAAAAACTGACTAAGTTAAAACGTTGTGAACCTCGATTTTTTCTTGTAAATCAATTAGAATGGAGGACAAGCGAAACACCTAACCTTTCAAATAGAATTGTGGTTTAGCAACTTAATTCTATCAAAAAAGAGGGTGTTTTGCTATTAATTTTGTAACCTTTAAATTTACCACACGTATAAGTAGTTAGTCAACGATAAATTTGGAATCCTTCCTGCGTAAGTTGAGTTAAATAGTTCAATTAAAGATGGGCGTATTAAAACTTGATCAAAAATATTCCAATAAAGATTTACTTCTTGCGATGAATCGTCATAGAAATATGTTCCATCTGGCAAATTAATATCTCCTAGTAAGCTCCACATCGGATTGTAAAACATATTGTATTCTTTACCATGTAAAATACGCTTCTGTTTTTTTACAATATTCCTTGAAGATAAAGAATGTAATGCGGAGGCTCCTAACATTCCCGGCTCATATGGATTCATATTAAAGTCGCCAATTATTATCGAGTTATTACATTTGTGCTCAAATTCAATTCGCTCAATTTCATTTTTCAATCTTTGTGCAATATTAGATGATGTTAAATTATCAGCATGTAATTTACTTGGAAAATGGACAAATGCAACAATATGTATTCCTAGGCTTTCATGGGGGATCTTTTTGATTGTAAAATGTCCAGCATCATATAAGTCTTTAATCTGTGAACTTTAAAATTTTGTTATAATTACTATTCTCTGATTTGCAATATCATTTACTTTATAATAAGTTAATGTATTTCTATTTAACAGGATAATCAAGTCATTAATATTACCTCCATATTCTGCTATTGAAATAATATCACAAGATTTTTCGGTTATAATATCACTAATAACATTATCAAGATTTTTCTTGTTAGTATTCCAGAACAAATATTTCATTTAAATCATTACTCCATACACTTTGTTTTATAATCGTCCGCGCCAGGATGGCGCGGCCTTTGCGACCAATTTCACTTAACGTCCCGCGTATTCCCGAAGTCTAGTTACTACATTCATATTCTCTCAGATTTTGGGAATACGTTGTTATACGAAGCTGAGTGCCCCGTGATTCAGAGCCGCCAAGGACGGCGGCCCTTAAACAGTTTCTGGTATTAAATATTGACAATTATAAACTAAACAGCTATACTTTAAATTACAAAGTACTTTGTAATAATGCTTTAGGAGTGGTGTTTAAATGGATAACCAGTCTCTGAATGATGCTATTGAAGACATTAAGTTAATTAAGCAAGTAATTGATAAAAGTACTGATTCATTTTTGTCCTTAGGTCAAATCTTCTTATCGTGGGGAGTCCTTTTCTTATTCAATACTCTTTATGTTAAATTATTTATCTTTGAATCCTATGCAAAGTCCGTGCTGATATTGGGAATATTCCCATACCTACCCGGAATGAAATTTGTAATTTTTATCATAATAGGAATTCTTATTTTTATGTTCTTTTCTCATAAAAAACATCTATCAGGCAAAAGCAAACAGATAATGCGACTGTGGGTATTCGTTATTACTTTTAATCTCATAGTTCCAAAAGTTCTTGCATTACATGATGAGCAGCTTAATATGCTTATGTTTGAAATAAAAACACCTATTCTATTATTAACTTTCTCCCTTGCCCTATTTTTCACCGATATTTTATCAGGGATAAATTTTACAAAATGGATGGGTATTATTTACATACTAACTGCTTTTTTTGCATTCTTACCCGGCAAAATATCTCCTTACTTTGACTTAATAGTTTGGCCTATGACCTTTATAATTCTAGGAATATATTTTGTTTATAGGAACCATTTAGCCAGGGGGAAATGATGTGAACATTAATTCAATCCCAGAATCTTTTCAATCGAAAATAAGAATAGCAATTATTTCTACGCTAATAACGGGAGATAAAAGTTTTAATGAGATCAAGGAAATCACAAAAGCAACAGATGGTAATTTAAGTGTACACTTATCAAAACTAGAAGAAATGGGTTATCTAACGGTTACTAAAGAGTTTATCGGCAAAAAACCAAGAACAACTTATTCATTAACAGAAACCGGCAGAAACGAGTTTGTCGAATATGTTTTCCTTCTTGAAAAACTTTTAACTGATGCTAAATCCCAAAATTAGAGTCTTCTTTTATATTCCCGCGCATGGATGCGCGGTTTTGCACCCAGTTTCGTATAACGTCCCGTGAATTTGCGAAGTCTGGTTATTACATTCATATCCTCTCAGATTTTGCAAATTCGCTGTTTGACGAAGCCGGTTAATGCTACCCGAGAACCCTTTCCAACTTGTATTATTGGAGTTATTTCGGAAGTCTATTTTTTTAACAATCCAAACTGTTTCAGATTTAAAACAAGTAGAATAAGAAGAAAGTTTATGGTGATAGACCCTAATAACAAATCGAAAATCAAACCCTCATTCATTTGAAAATCAAATTTGTTAAAACCGAATAACATTAACCGCATTGTCAGATGGTTTACCCCAACAGCGAATGATGTTCCAATTGCAAATATAAATGGAATGAGAATATGTAAATATATACTTCGGTTAGATTGATACATGTGGTATATCAGAAAATGTATGGACTGATAGATAGTTATCAAACTAACCGAGTAAATATTTTCTGGATAATTCAATGGAAGAGCAACCAACACAAAAACGACTATGTTACGAATGAGATTCCAAAAATGACTTTCTTCCAAAAACTCATCTCCTTTTAAATCTCTAATTTTAACCCTTTATTTATCAGACTTAGGGTTTCGTCTAACGTCCCGTGAATTCCCGAAGTCTGGTTACTACGTTCATATTCTCTCAGATTTTGGTAACACGCAGTTATGCGTCGTTGCGCTGACCCTTAAGAATGGCTTTCACTTCTTCGATAGTAAAGGGATCTCTTTTGCTGTGAATAATAGTGTGACAATTGGGGCAAACCGGTTGAAGATCCTTGAATGGGTCAACGATGTAATTGTGACCAATTTTTGCGATTGGGGTAATATGATGTATATGTATTTTGTTCTTTCCAATTGGCCCGTAAACATTTTCGAAGTTAAATCCACATATCCTGCATGTATATCCGTAATGTTTGAGGCATGCATTTCGAGCTTGACGATTTCTCTCATATCGATTAATTAAAGTACTTTTCTTCTCTCCTTCGGAATGCTGCTGTAAATCCTGAACCAAATCTGCATCAAGAAAAGTGTCCTCGTGCCCCTCTTCCTCAATACCATATACCTCCTCAAACGCCAGAACTAGTTCTTGCCTCATTATCCACGGAAATCGCCCTGCCTTTTTATCATCATAACCTAAAAAGGGAACATGCCACCACCGAGTGCTTCCGTCTTTCCTAATAGGAGGTTTAATTCCAGTCTTCTGTACTACTCTCTCACTAAAACGCCAGATCTGCAAATTTAGAGGCCCGTAATGAGGCATCTCAAAATATGAAGCTATTTCAGATGAACTTGCCTCATGATTCGGTGCTTTATAAATAAATTTGAACACTCTCAAGTCATTTTCGGTTGTCACGCTACCTTCAGAAAGAAGCTCACACCATTTTTCCGTGCTAATATTAATTCGCTCATTATAAAACATCTACAAACACCTCCCAGATAGCGCAATGACGCATAACGTCCCGTGAATTCCCGAAGTCTGGTTACTACTTGCATATTATCTCAGATTTTGGGAATTCGCTGTTATCTGTCGTTAGCAGGCTTCGTTACGCTCTGATCATCATTTTGAGAATTTGATCGACCTCTTCCTTTTGTTCGTCTAAAACCGTCATGATAATTAAATGTTTAAAGTAGTATCTTGAATAGCTGATTTCCGCACTTGCGAAATCTATCTTTTTTTGAGGAATGACCCATTTGTATGAATGAACCTTGGTCCACCCTATAAGACGGTTATCAATGCAAATACCTTTATCCATAAGACACTTTAACATATGTTTTTTTAAATATTGTCCAGATAAAGTGGATAATGCTAAATAAATAAGAAAGGGAATCCAAATTCTATGGCTTTTACTCAATAAATCAGTTATAGCAATGATAGTAAGGGCCACTAAAAACATAACAAAGGTGCTTACTATTGAATTTTCGATTGATGTCTTCTTCAGCTTAATAAACTGTTTTCCCATCTTATTATATCTATATAGTGTATAGATGGTTTTTATCAGAATTATGGGTATGAGTATTAACAAAGCCCATTTGGCATCTTCTTGATATGATTTAGAAACTGTCATTATCACTATGATTGCACCAATTGAAATAACATTGAACAAATTTCTGCCTCCTTCTATCTTCTGATCCCTGTCAAAGTTTCTTTCTCAATTAAGTCAAAGCACTATAAAACCGCTCCGATATGCGAATGACAGATAACGATGTATTACCGACACGTGTCGCAGATCCCTCCAATTCCATAGGGTGTATACGACACATGTCGGTAATACTCCCTATCC
>LOEW01000061.1 GCA_001516045.1 Desulfosporosinus sp. BRH_c37 | reverse complement strand
TTGCAGCTTTCCGACTTTTTCAACTGCTTCAATCGCGACGTTGAAGGACGCTGCAAATTCCTTAAGATAAGAGTAGCCAAACCGAGCCAGCCGATCCTCATACTCAACCACTATTACATTAACTTCACCTAAATTCCTGAACATTTTTGTTAACTCTCGACGATGATCGTTGAGCCCACTGGCTACCTCTTCATAAAGAGCAACAACTGTGTACCGCTTATCTTGGCAATACTGGATCAAGCGTTCCCTTTGTCGTTGAAGATTGCCACTTTCTTGTTGTTTTTTAGTTGAAACTCGGCAATAAATAAACGCGTTTCTCTGTACAGATTGTACAACTTCCACAGAGTTAACAATAGCCTCTATTTCATCGAGTCTGTACCGACGATGATTTCCGAAGGTTCTCACTGGTTTCAGTTTTCCCGATTTATCCCATCTTCGAAGAGTTGCAATAGTCACCCCTAAACGTTGTGCCGCTTCACTTATATCTATCAAATTACTAGTCACTCTTATTCACCTCTAATATATTATAACAGATTAGTGTTATAATTTACAAAAGAATTGTGTAGTAATATTGACATTTATATAGTTATTCGGCAACTGTTGTTACCTCCTTATTTGATCTAAGGCAAGGACAAAAGATTATCCACTGTTTACTTTCGACTTAATTAGTTGAGAAGCAATTTCAAGTCGTTTTTTATAGTTCCGTTGAGTGGGTCCATTTCCTATAAAGAATGGTGCAATAGAACACTCTACCCCATTTAACAAAATGATTTTACCCTGTTCAACTAACTCTCCATAGTTCCATTCTTTATTAATCAAGATTATCGGTGAAGATCCCAAAGTAATAACTAGGTCAGGCTTACAAATACTAATTTCCTCAAATTAAAGCACCTTACTTTTCATCCTATCAAAATCTCTATCTTCCCAAGATCCTGATTTGCAGACTTTTGCAGCGTCTGTAATATAACAAAAATCAAAGGGTATACCCCACTCTGATAATTGGTTATACGGCTTAATCCAACTGCTATACCTAAATAAATTCTTATTATTTAATTTCGAGGTATACTGTTCATACTCAATTAATTTTCACATAACAGGTACGCTTATTGCCTTTGTGAGATCACAGCATCAGAATCTTAATATTTTTGCCACACACTTCTCATAGTTTTCTCAGGATTTAAGTATATACTATTCTTTGTGGGGGTAAATAAATGGGCTATGATTTATCTTTGACGGGGATATGGTGATGCTACATTTATCTGCCTTGTGTTTCCACCCTTGCTTATTATTGAAGGGCATACTCATCTTTGGGAGGTTAGACAATTGAACATCGCCTTTTTTCTTTTACCCAAAAAAGATGTCGTTTTTTTAAACAATAATTCAACCATGCGCCAGGCATTGGAACGTATGGAATACCATCGGTATGCCTCTGTCCCTATCATCGATGATGATGGTAAATATGTGGGAGTTTTGACCGAAGGTGACCTCCTTTGGAAAATGAAAAACACACCTGATTTAACATTTATGAATACCGAAAAAATCCACCTTGATGAAATAGAAAGACATACGCAAAATAATCCGGTTTCCGTCGATGCCCAAATGGAAGATCTCATCGCCCGTGCCGCCGAACAAAACTTCGTTTCTGTTGTAGACGACAATGGAATATTTATTGGCATTGTCCGCCGCAGCGAACTCATCCGGTATTGTGCGGACCGCTTAAAATCTCTACTTCACGAAATCCAAGTTTAAGGATCATATTTCGAAGAACTCTCCGATGGATTCTTTCCTTTTAGATACTTAACTTTTGTGAGCCCGAAATGATTGCTTTTAGTTGTCTTGATTTGGTTGAGCGGTAGAAACCATTTTGTACCCTGTTACTTATTCATGTTTACAGACAGAAAGATCGCATGAGGACAGAGTCGGAAAACCTCCGCTATGGGCATAACCGAACCATGGAGAATCGCATTTTCGTCTAAAGGCTGCTGCAAATTCAAAGTATTAACCTATTGACCTCGAGCATACCGAGGTTCAATTTATTTTAACCTTTTATATCAGTATAAGTTTATCCAACGTGCGAAACTGTAATGCCTGAGCTAGATGCTCTGGCAAAATATCCAGAGATTCAGAAATATCTGCAATCGTACGCGCAACCCTTAAAATCCGATCATGCGCTCGAGCGCTAAGGTGCTGGCTATCAAAAATCCTCTGCAAGAGAACTTCCCCACTCGCAGTCAAGCCACCATACTCTTTGGTTTCCTTGGCCGACATTTCCGCATTGGTTTTCGCCGGTCCCAAGCGTTCCCATTGCCTTCTTCGGGCTGCCATTACTCGTTCTCTAACGGTCTGAGATGATTCATTCCCATCCTCATCTTTGAGTTCCGAATAATTCAACCTAGGTACCTCGACGTGTAAATCAAATCGATCCAAAAGTGGACCAGAAATCCTTCCTCGATAATTTTGAATCTGCATAGGTGTGCAAGAACACACTCGACCTTGGTCCCCATAATATCCACACGGACAAGGATTCATACTCGCAATGACGCTTACATGGGCAGGATAGGTTATACTCCCCGACTGACGGGTAATCGTCAACTCGCGATCCTCCAAAGGTTGTCGTAAACATTCTAAGACCTCGCGCGCAAACTCAGGAAGCTCATCCAAGAACAGCACTCCGTGATTAGCAAAGCTTAGCTCTCCCGGTCGCAGCTCCCTTCCCCCACCAATCATTCCCGCTTTGGTTACTGTATGATGAGGATTTCGAAAGGGACGACGTTGGACCAAGGACCCGTTGTTTCGAAGCAACCCAGACACACTAAAAAGTTGGGTAACCTCTATACTTTCCTGATCGCTTAATAAGGGCAGTATCCCTGAATATGCCTTGGCCAGCAGCGTCTTTCCCGAGCCTGGAGGCCCAACCAAGATAACGTTATGCCCGCCTGCAGCCGCTATTTCTAAAGCCCTCTTCGCATGTTGTTGTCCATGAACATCCGCCCAGTCCACATTAACCCCGTTATATGAATCTGATTGAGGAGTCCGCGTTATTATCTCATCCTCAAAGCCACCCCCATTTTCCATTCCATTGACAATTTGTGCTAGGGTCCCGGTACTATGCGTCTCTAACCCAGTCACTAAACGAGCTTCGGCCAGATTATCTAGAGGAACAATCAGACATAACGTTTCACCTATGCGATCTCCGTCTATCTTAGATTCAGTGTTTTCTTTATCCAGAGTTATGGCCATCGTGAGCACACCTGGAACCGGTCGGAGACTTCCCTCTAAAGATAGCTCGCCAGAAAACACATACTTAGTCAGCGATGAAGAAATACATTGTTCTGTGGCGGCGAGTATCCCTATGGCAATCGGTAAATCAAGACCGGAACCCTCTTTGCGTAAATCAGCAGGTGCTAGATTTACGGTTACCCGCTGTAGGGGGAACTGATAGCCAGAGTTTCGGATAGCTGAACGAACTCGATCCCTAGCCTCTCTCACGGCTACATTAGGCAGGCCGACGATATCAAAACTTGGCAGACCGTTCGCCACATCAACTTCCACGCGAATTAAGTGTGCTTGTAATCCGAGGACTGTCATTCCATAAACAGCAGCGAACACTCTATCTCCTCCTTTAAGATAGAATGTTCGCTTTAAATCCCCATATTCCTTCCATATTAACCTAATTAAGTTATTTCTTTTTAATAACTTAGCAAAGGTATTTGGGAGCGGTCAAATGATCTGCAACTTGTTGCTCCCCAACGAGACGCCCACCTTTTTAAGTAGCCGTCCCCCAGCTTTAGTGTAAACGTATTCACTGATACCTGATTTACTTGAATACCTTAAAGGCCATAACAAAGATAACCATTAATACTATACCCAGCCCAAAAGTAATCGAGATAAGTTTCTTTTCCACTGGCAGCAAATCGTACCATTCATCTTCTGCGAGTACCTCCTGGACGTTGACTGATGAATGCTCACCTGTACGGAGTTGAGTTTTCGGCATAATGAAACCCTCCTTTGAACAATTAATCTAGCCACCGATTGTCGGTGGAGTGATGCCGTGGTAGAAAAGCCAGGAGACAATTAGTCCGACCCAAATTATGAAACCAAACAGGCAAATGACATATACCCCTACAATACGTCCCATTCCAGCTGCCCAGAGCTTTCGTACGTTAGTAATCATACCAATCGAGAAAAAACATAAAGCAAAGAAGAAAGTTCTTAAAGCGTTCGCTTGGTCAGCTCCGACTGACGCTGCTTTTACAATACTGGGATTATTTAAACCCATCACAAGCAGGAGTAAGAAGGTCAGAGTAAAACCAATAATGAATTTAGGAAAACGTTCCCAGATTTCTCCTGCAGAAACTTTGCTGCCCACGTTTTGGGTCTTTGATTTATCAATTCTGAAAACAGACCAAATGACCGCTAGAATGAAAGCCCACACTCCAATAAATATGTCAATAAATACCTTGGTAGTGGTCGCTACCATCAGAACCCAGCCCTCTTCCCATCTGATGCCCAGATCTGTCAACGCTTTCGCTCGAATAAGAGAATCGGCGATCGCGCCACTGGACACCGCTCCACCGTCACTCTTCACTGCTAAGCCCATCCAGGAGCCGGCTACCATTGGTTCATGAAATAGCCAGGTCTGAGCCAACAACGGTAAAATGAGCATTTCAACAGCCACAAAGACAATAATGACAGCGGACAAAATAGCAGGTACTAATGCTCGAGCTCGAATGGCTGCCGCCGTGGCAATGGCCGCTGAGACCCCACAGATGGAGACACCAGAGGCCAGCGGTGCTGCCCATTCAGGGGTAAATTTAAAGTATTTACGAGCAATGAAATAGGTAACAGGCCAATAAATTAAATATGCTTCGATCACAGCGCATAATCCGCGGATAATTACCGTGTTCGCCAGTCCTAGAGCGCCTACCGTCTTTATACCAATGGCTGCTCCCAGGATCACAATACCCGTTTTGATGAACCATTCGGGCTTGGCTGCCTCCTCCAGAAATTTGGCAAAGCCCTCAAAAAAGTTTCCTATAATAAGACCAATAATCATGGCAATAACAAAGCCCATTTCTCCCAGACTCATAGACCAAGGAATTTTAAGGCTGGCCTGTTTATCAGGGGTGGCGGCGATGTAACCATTATTGCCTAAAAACAGGCAGAGAAATGTAATCCAAAAAATAATGCTAAAACCGACGATGTATTTTTTAACTTTTGCGCCCATAGCCACTGCACCAATGGTGGTGATAACCATCAGAAATAAATAAGTTAATAATGCCGAATAAATACCGGGTAAACTTTTAAAGGTGTTGGACACTGGTACCAAAGCCTTGGACGAATCTACCCAGACATTGAATTTAACCACCCATCCCAACAATTCAATACCGAAGACGGGACCGATACTCAGTAAAAAAATAAATAACCCCAGCCAAACTGCCCACCAGTCTTCACTTTTGAGCATCGATTTTTTTTCAAATAGCTCATTACCTTGCGCGATCATACCTTACTTCCTTTCTTGAATAGATTTTAGAAACGCCTCGTTTCAGCATAGCTAACTCATCCCCAGTGAGTCCTTGAGTACCATGATGACTCACTGGGGATAGCAACTAACAGATCAAGACCGATTCCTCTTTTCATCAATTCTCACCTCCTTTCAGTTAAAAATTTTTACTATTCTATGTATTCAATATTTAATCTTTAATTCCTTCCATTTTTTGATATATATTCCTTCTTCTTTATTTATGAAATGTCGACAAATAATGATTAAACAACACATTTGAACATAATTTTTAGTATTAAAAGGCCGTTCTAACCTACGCGAAATAGGAAAGGACGGCCTTTGATCTTATTACTAAAAATATCGGTTTCATAGGGTGTACACAATTAAGAATGCAAATTAATAATATATCAGATTCCCTCTCAGAATCAGAGAGTAGGGGGTGAAGATAACATACACGGAAGCGTAATCCAAAAGGTTGTTCCTTCTCCCATATCACTCTCTACCTTAATAGTTCCTCCATGAGCTTCCACAATTTGTCTTACAATTGCAAGCCCTAAACCCATCCCTCCATCCTTTCGTGACCGAGCTTTATTAACTCTAAAGAAACGATCAAAGATGAAAGGCAAGGCTTCTTTAGGGATCCCTTCCCCTTCATCTTGAACAGCTATGCGGACCTCATGTTCTTCTCTCATGATTAAAACTCGCACAGTCTTTCCACAAGGTGTGTGCCCCATAGCATTATCTAAAAGATTAATAAAAACTTGCAAGAGTCGGTCAGGGTCGGCAAATAGTTCTCCCGATCCTTTTGAAACCTCAAGGTGTACACCTAGTTCTTGTGCTCTACCCTGAAAACGTTGATCTAGATCACTCATAAAAGTTTCTAAGTCAAGGGAAACTCGTTGTAAAATTTGTCCCCTTTCTAGCCAATTAATGTCTTGTAAATCCGTAACTAAACGAGCCAGACGCTTGGCTTCGTCCAAGACTAATTCGATGTATTCCCCACTCTGATGTTTAGGTATCACATCGTCCTGAATTGCCTCCAAATAACCCTGGATAAGATGCAGTGGAGTTCTAAGTTCATGCGTAACACTGGCCAAAAACTCACGGCGTGCCTTTTCCGAGCGCAAAGATGCTGTAATATCGCGCAGTACTGCGACATGCCCACGAATCTCCTCTATCTCCGACATTGGCGCCATAACAACCTGCAACACCTGCATTCCAAGTGTAAGCCTTGCAAAATTTTCAACTTGATTACTGCTAATGGCCATCGTTTGGAGAAAATTAACAATTAGAGTCTTTCGTTCCTGAAGTTCTGTTTCATTTTCTTGCCATAAAGCTTTGGCAGTATCATTAGCATAAAGAACTAATCCGTCACTGCTCAACATAACAACTGCATCACTAATACTTTCTACAATCCCTTGAAGCAAGTTTTTTTCTTGAGAAAGCCATTCCATGTGGTTCTTTAAACTTTCACCCATGGAATTTAAACCCTCAGCCAACTCCCCGAGTTCATCATTGCTTGTCACTCCTTGAATAGGCAGAAAATTACCTTTTGCCATTCTTGTAGCTCCCCTCTGCATTATCGCCAAGGGTCGTGTGACCTGCCGTGCAAAAATTAGACTTACCACTGCGGCCAAAAATACCGCAATTAATGAGGTATAGAGAATTAGTCTGCGAAAAGTCGCAATACTCTCTTGAATAGGTATTGGGGAACTTCCCAATAGCACAACTCCTTGAACGGGTTTTTTCCCAACAGGTGTTGCTGCAAGTAACATGGTTTGCCCGCCTCCACTAACTGGCAAAGCTTTAATTGAGATGGTTTGACCCGCTAAGACCTGTAATAAATACTCATCTGCAAAAAAATCAGATGGCCGTAAACTTCGAGACCATCCTCCAACCAGAGCCCCGTCTGGTCCCACAAGATGCCCCCCAAAAATGCCATGGAGACCTTGGGACGTATCTGGATTCGAACCAGAAATCATTAAGATATTGCCTTTGGGATCGAGTAGAACCAACTGTGTTCCAGAAGTCAGCTTAAACGTTTCTAGTAATTTTAATCGTGAACTCCAACTTGGGACAGTTGCTAATTGCACAGAAATCTCTGTCGCTTCTGTCTTAAGTGAATCCAATTTCTGTTGCAGATAAAAATCCCCAAAGAGCCAAGTGATCGTGATCCCTAACCCCCCAAGTACTGCAAGAATCAGGAATGTAACGGCTAACCACAATTTACTCGAAATACTCCATGAATGATGTATTTTAGTATCCATCAATGAACCAGCTCAGGATCAAATTTGTAACCCACTCCCCACACGGTAACCAACATCCCCTTAACACCTGGATGATCGAGTTTCTCCCGTAACTTTTTTACGTGGGTATCAACTGTGCGGGCATCCCCATAAAAATCATACCCCCAAACAGTTTCCATCAGTTGTTCCCGCGAGAATACCCTCCCTCGATTTCTTGCTAAGAAATATAGCAAGTCAAATTCCAAGGGTGTTAAGTTAATAACTACGTCCGCAATACTAACGCGATGTCTTTCTTTGTCAATACTCAGAATCCCAGCCTTCAACTCCGAAGCAACAGGCTGGAGTTGACCCGAAGAACGACGTAATAAAGCCTTTACTCGTGCGACTAATTCCTTAGTACTAAACGGCTTAACCAAATAATCATCGGCACCTAGCTCCAGACCTAGTACACGTTCAAACTCTTCCCCCCGAGCAGTTAGCATTATGATTGGTAACGCTGAACTTTCTCGAATTTCTCGACAAACACGCCAGCCGTCTATCTCAGGCATCATAAGATCTACAATTAAGAGCGAAAATTGACTGGCTCGAAACTTCTCCAAGGCGACACGGCCATCCTCGGCTTCCTCAACAGCAAACCCCTCCCTCTCAAGGTATAAACGAACCAAACTTCTAATTTTCTCTTCGTCATCAACAATTAAAATTGGATCCATATTTTATTACTCTCCTTTTGGAAATAGATAATTGTATTTTTGGATAAAATATTAGATTCTATGCCTATCATACCACTCAAATATTGTAAAATTGTGATCAAAGATTGAAGATTATCTTTTACAAGGCAGCTTTAATCCACTTTATTTCGGGTTTTTTCCCAATCCAACGAATTGCAACTACATCAAATCTCATAGATGGCCAGCTTTTATAGCCCTGTTGCAGAACATAAAATGAAGCAATCGCTTGCAAGCGTTGTGCCTTTTTTGGAGTAATACTCTCCTCTCCCCACCCTCTAAAAGACGATTGACGTGTACGAACCTCTATGAAGACCAAGGTTTCATCATCGCGTGCAATTATGTCCATCTCGCCTTTTGGACAACGGTAATTAAGAGCAATAATTCTTAATCCTGCTTCTTGCACTATGATAGCCGTATATTCTTCGCCAGATTTCCCCAGAGATTGTTTATTCTCCACAGATTTACGAACATCTCCTTTACCAATATATCCATATTTGATTTCTATATCATCGACTTGAATACCTTTATCCACTTTCAAGTCACCCACATCTATTAGTGGGTGTTCTATGGTCTTCTTCTGTTCAGCTAGACTGAGCAAAGAGTCTAAGTGTACAAAAGAGGTTCTCAGTAAAACTGAGAACCTCTTTTGATAGAGACAAATCTCTTAATTTTTTTGTAAAAGCCCAAAGCAAGGTTACTTGATTAAGCTCTGAGCCGCCGCAACTGCCATTTGGGCCAGAGGAGTCGGATAAATACCAATTGCTAAGGTAATCAACATGGTAAATACCATCGTGAACTTTACCGCTCCATGGACAGGAACATCCGGCAACCCTTCACCCTCTCCTAGGTACATCACTTTGACGACCGAGAGATAGTAATATACGGACACCATGCTCATCACAAACCCGATATAGGCGATTGCTGTATACCCTTGGTCCATGACTGCAGAGAAGAGATAGAACTTCCCAACGAATCCAGCCATTGGCGGAATCCCTGCTAAGGATAATAAGGATGCCGTCATCACCACCGCTGCTAAAGGGGAGCGGCGAGCTAAGCCTGCAAAGTCCTTTATCTGGTCACTCCCTTGCTTTTCGGAGACGTGTGTCGCCACTGCAAAGGCTCCCATATTGGCAAAGACGTAAATCATCGCATAGAAGAGCACACCTTTTACACCCAGCAGTGATTCGGCAATGATGCCCACCATGATATAACCAGCTTGGGCAATGCTCGAATACGCTAGTAACCGTTTGATATTGGTTTGCGGAATTGCAATTAAGTTACCTAAAATCATCGTTAGGGCTGCCAAAACGATTAACAGCGTTTGGCCAGTACTTGAAAAAGCTTGACTGTTCATCATTAAGAGGTATACCCGAATCAGCACTGCAAAGGCCGCTGCTTTTGAGGCAATGGCCAAGAAGGCCGTGACTGGGGTTGGAGCCCCCTCATAAATGTCCGGTGCCCAGAGATGAAACGGTACCAGGGAAATCTTAAAGCCTAACCCAGCAAGCAGAAAAACTGTTGCCAGGAAGGATGCTGGCGTCAGGTTTGCCCCTAACCCACTGGCAATTTCCGTATACTGGGTCGATCCGGTCAAGCCGTACACGAGACTGATCCCGTAGAGTAAAATAGCTGAGGATGTGGCACCAAGCACCAGATACTTGATTCCTGCTTCTGAGGAATGCGCATCATTGGCCAAATAAGCGACAAGTATATAGAAGGAAATCGTCATCAGTTCCAGCCCGACATACATCGAAATCAGTTCGCCGGATCCGGCCATGATCATCATTCCCAAAGTCGCTGTCATGATCAAAGAATAGAACTCGCCACGGTGTTCGGCCAATTTCTGCACATACCCACCTGAAGAGAGTACGACCAGCAGGGCCGCCGCTAAGAAGAGCACTTTGAAATAGACTGCGAATTGATCGTGTAAATACAGGCCACCGAGGAACAAGGCTTTTGAACCGTAGAAAAAGTCGAATAGTGTATAACTGAGAACACCTAATAACGAGAACGCAGTGAGGGGCATCATGCCTTGGCGCGCGCCTGGTGGAATCAGTAGTCCAATGGCCAACAGTATCAAGGCTAAAGCGGCCATCGCGATTTCAGGCGTGAGCACTGTAGCGATATTAAAATTTACCATTAGAACAACCCTCCCATCTTCACTTGACTCACTGTTTCAAGGACCTTGGCTAGGCCTGAAGAGTAGACCCCACTATTAATTAAGCCAAATAATAGGTTCGGGAAGATCCCAGTTATAAAGATCACGAACACGCATACGACCATTGGCACTAATTCAGGCCCACGGATGTCAACCAAGTGATCCCATTCTGGACGACGTGGTCCAAACAGAACGTTGGCAATCATCCGTAAAATGTAGACTGCCGTGAAGATAATCCCGAAAATCCCCAGCATTGCAAATACCGGAAAGACATGGATTGTACCCATAAAGATGGTGAACTCAGAAATAAAATTTACCGTACTAGGCAAGCCCAGCGAGGCCATACCCGCCAGCAAAAGGCCATAGCCTAAACGCGGCATTTGATGAGCGAGTCCTCCCAAATCCGCGATATTGCGCGTATGAGTCTTTTCGTAGATAAATCCGATCATCGAGAAGATCAGGGCGGACATCACTCCGTGGGCAAACATCATCGCTACAGCACCGGTCATAGCGGTCGGGTTCATGGCTGCCAGCGCTATTAGTACGTACCCCATGTGGCTAACAGATGAATATCCGACGACGTATTTGAGGTCCTTTTGAGCCAAGGCGATGAAAGCTGCATACAGTACGTTGCAGATGGCCAAGAAGGCGATGATCGGTGCCCAGAACTTCGCTCCGAGTGGGAGAACAAAAATTCCTAAGCGAATTAATCCATAGCCCC
>LOEW01000060.1 GCA_001516045.1 Desulfosporosinus sp. BRH_c37 | reverse complement strand
TAATACTTGCACATAATCACCCTGGGGGCACTCTAACCCCTTCCAGGGCTGATATAGAAATGACAAAAAGGGTAATGATAGCTTTAGAGGCTATCTCTATTAGCGTAATGGATCATATTATAGTAGCTGGCGATAAATACATTAGCTTTGCTGAAAAGGGTTTACTGGAATAATTGGATTTTCAATAGTGAAATTAAGTGAATAATCATAAAACTGACGAGGTGGCATAATGAAATGAAATACTTTGACAATCATTTTTTGTTTTCAGAAACCTATATTAAAGAATATATAAAGGAAGAAAACAAGAAGAAGCAATCCAATGATGATATAGAAAGTGCATTTAAACAAATCAAGGACTGGAATTATGAATATGTTTCGGGCGAGTATGCAAAAGACCCTTGGTTTGATTATATAGATTCAATCTTGGATGTGCTTGGTTTCCAAAAGACTAGCAAGAATGAAAACCGAGTGATTTATGCTAACACAATTAGTGAAGGTGAAAAACCGGTTGCTGTTTGCCACTTCATTGATAAGGATGAAAGCGTTGGTTCAACACAGAAGGGTAAATATTATTCCTACAGTGCCCTGAAAGCAGCTAAGGAATATGATGTAAATTGGGCAATGCTGACGAACGGATATCAGTGGAGAATTTATAACATTAAAAATGTTAGCCCTTATGAAAATTACTTGGAAGTTAACATACAAGAAAGTATCAACCATAACACTCTGGCAGATGACGCGTTCAAGCTGTTTTATCTGTTCTTTAATGTCCGTACTTATTACCAAAAGGATGGAGAACTGGCAATTGAGAAGATTAAAGAATTGTCAGATACAAAGGCAGAAACTATTGAAGAAACTCTTCGTGGAAAAGCAGAAGAGATTTTAAAAGAATTATGCTACGGGCTCAAAGAGAACATGGATAAAGAAGACTTCACGGAGCAAGAAAAGAAGGCAATTTACAACGATGCAATTATTATTCTCTATCGGCTGCTTTTTTTTGGATATGCGGAATCAAGAGGCTTACTCCCCATCACAGAGAATGACCCTGAGTACACTGACAGTTATAAGAATTTATGCAATGATTCAAAGGAACTGCATAATAATGGAGAGGTCTATAGAGTAAAAGATGGTTTCGAGTTTTGGGAAAGGCTTGACAAGCAATTGAGAGTGTATGTAAACGACAGTTATAATGGCGGTCTTTTTCATAATGAAGACAAACCTATCTTAAAAGAACATAGAATCGCCAACGGACGACTGACAAAGTGTCTTGCAGAGCTGTCTTATAACCTTGATAAGACAGGAAAATATACCGAGGCGATAGAATATAAAGATCTCTCTGTGCGAAATCTAGGCTCGATTTACGAAGGATTGCTGGAATACCACCTCTTTATCGCAGATGAACGGATGGTTCAGAAAAAATCCAAGGGCAAAGTTAAGTATATGAAGGCGGCAGAAGTAAAACTTCAAAATTCGGATTTGAAAAACATTATTGAGAAGGGTGGCATCTATCTATCCCAGGACGCTCTTGAAAGAAAAGAAACAGGTGCATATTACACCCCGGAAGATGTTGTTGAGTATATCGTGGAGAATACTGTAGGTAAAAAACTCCAAGAGCTTAAAATAGAATTGATTAAGAGCAAAAAGGACTTGCTGGAACAGTTGTCCTATGAGCCAGTGGTAAGCCGTCAAAGAGCGCTGCAGCTCCAAATTGATAGAATCACGATGGATTTTATCAACGAGAAAATCTTGAGCCTTTCCATCATTGACAGTGCTATGGGTAGTGGACATTTTCTTGTCAATGCGGCATACCTGGTGGCAAACAAGATCCTTGAGATGGTAGCTGAAAATGCTTGGGAAAGTGATGAAGATATCATTGCTGATATTCAACACTGGAAGAGGAAAGTAGTTGAGAATTGTATCTATGGTATTGATATCAACGGCTTGTCTGTGGCACTTGCCAGGTTATCCTTGTGGCTGATTTCGGCATCCAATGATAAAGCGCTATCTTTTATTGACCACCACCTTAAGGAAGGGAACAGTATTATTGGGACAGATAGAAGCCATGTTGAGATAAAAGGTTCTAAAGACAATCTATTTGGAGTTTTATCTTATGAGGATTATATGAGGCCAATACTTGAAAAATATAAAGATTTGAGGATGGTTGGCAGCGTAACTAAAGCGGTAAAGTGTCTCCTGCAGTAATGTTTCATCACAATGGAAACAACACCCCGGGACTGGTAACAAGATATGATCTGGTTGTTCTGGATGAAGTTCAAAGCATACAAGGGGACTCCACAGGTGAGCTTGTAGCAGGCCTGAAAGTATATCTCGAATCAGGAAGATTCAGCCGTGGCAATACTGAGGCCAGCGCAGAAGCCGGTTTTGTGATGCTCGGAAATATAACTCTGGATGAAGACCATAACCCAATGTATATGGAAGATGGTATTTTTAATGAAATACCGAACTTCCTTAGAGAGACAGCTTTCATTGATAGACTTCACGGGATCATTGCTGGATGGCTTATGCCTAGAATATCAAAAGATACTCCCTCAAAGTACCTTGGGTTCAAAGGTGATTTCTTTTCTGAGGTTCTACATAATCTGCGCAGCGAGCCCCAATTTACTGACTATGTGAATCTGAACATGCATCTGCTTAACTGTAATGACCTAAGAGATAGAAAAGCAATCGTTCGGCTGGCAACTGCCTATCTGAAAATAATTTTCCCGGACTTGAATGTGACGAATGAGGAATTTGTAAAATACTGTGTGAGACCGGCAGTTGATCTGAGGCAGCGTATCCGTGATGAGCTTTATAAGATGGATCGGGAGTATGCTAAGGCGAAAATTGAGGTGGCTGATGGATAAAGAAACAGGTAGAATTTGCGGGATTACTTGAAGAACGAGGCAATGATCTTGAGGGACTGTGTTGTTGCAGAGAACATATGATTATGCAGTGGTAATGTGGATGGGAGGTTATTACATGTTAACCAAAATAGAGATCCATGGATTTAAGAGTTTTATCATTTTTCCCTAGATCTGGAACCGTTTCAAGTCGTTGTAGGTCCCAATGCAGCAGGAAAGTCAAACTTATTCGATGCTTTGCAGCTGTTGTCGAGACTGGCAAGTATGGATATTCGGAGTGCTTTTCAAAAGGCTAGAGGGGAATCAGGGGAGTTGTTCACGATTTTGCCAAATGGTAAAACGGTTGATACCATGGAATTTGCTACGAGGGCTTTTGTGTCATTAATTCCCGTTATTCCAATTAAGAATATTGAGGCGTGGTTTTTGTGCGATGTCGAGGCATTTCAACGAATTGTAGGCACTAGGTTGAATTCTGAAACACTGGGATTTGTTAAACGTTGTCATCAAGTTGAGTCAATTCCAGATCCTAAACGATGTTATTATGAATGCGGTTAGAATCGCACATTCAAATAGCCGACGTAGAAAGACATTTAACCCAGGTCAATATTATGAGCGGCTAGGCCGGGAGATTGACTTAAACAAACTAACTCAGGTACCTGCATTCCGCTACTTTGAAGTAGAATTTGTGGATGTACTCCGCAAATTGCATTTTGTAACATAGTAACTAACATAAGCTCAACGAGAGGTGATCATCGTGACCGATATTATCGATCAAATTACAACTCTAGTGAAAGAAATGTCTTTGTCTGAATTGCAAAATACAGTGCTGCGGCTTGTAGAGAAGGATTCTCATGTCCGGGGTGCGCTACATCAAGTATGGAAAGAAAAGGAACGGGAGACTCTTCTGCGAAAATCGGTTAAATGGACAGCCGCAGACTGGGTGGAAGCAAAAATACATTTTGAACCAATCATTCAAGATAAGCTTAGAGAGTGCGCTGAATGTTTTGAAGACCTCTATGAATCCGGTTATGCAGATTATGATGAAGGTCGCTTTGATTTTACAGAGGGCCTTGATCAGCTTAATCAATGGTTTACGGAGTTGCTGGAAATGGCGGCCGATGGCGAATGGATCGATGCTTCAGTTGGCTTACTGCTTACACTCCAGAGGCTGGGCGATTGGGCAACAACAAACGGAGATGAAGACCTTGACGGGGATGATTTAGTGGAGGAATGTAACCCGTTTTGGAGTAAAGCAAAAGAACTTAGTGCAGTTATTTGGAATTCGACGGCTCCCGACTCGAATAAAAGTTCCTTTTTTCTCGAATTGATTGACTGGATCGTCGGACTTTGCATGGAAGAAAATGAGTGGTCGATATGGAAAGAGACTCTCAGTACATGTCTGTATTCATCTGAACATTATGAGAGACTGAAGGAACATGTGCAACTGTTAGAACCGAGTTTATTTGCGTATGATTATATAGTGAAACCCGACAGAACTGATGTGGTGCGCTGGTGGATTCACTCCAGTCTCGATTCGGATCAAGAAGAGGAGGCGGTGCGCGCAGAAACAAGGTTACCAGCCTTCGATACAGAGACTTACGCTTGCTTTGCCCATTATTTTGAACGCCTGGATCGAACGGATGAGGCCGTCACTCGACTTCAGTTAATCCTTCGACATATTCAAGAACAAATCCAACGGAAATCGTCTGAACCTTTTGGCGTGATACACTCTCATCATGAATCAGAGCAGCAAATAAATCGTCTCTTTGAATGGCTTATTACAATATACGAACGAACGGGATGCCAAACGGAAGCGGAAGCCTGGCGCGTCCAATGGTTCGAAACATTGCCGGCACTTGAACTGTTCAAACGCTGTCTCGAGGCGGTGCCGTCAGAGGAAAAGGAGCGTCAGTCGAAGGAATGGATCGCAGATGTCCGCAGACAGAATATATATCAATTCACCGACCTGCTAATCGACATGCATCTTCACATCGACGATCCCGACGGGGCTTGGTCAGTTTTTCAGGAGGAGAGTCCTAATACATCCGATTGGATCACTGTGTCCACTCGGCGGTTGTTCGAAGAGATTAAGCAGTACGATCCCATACGACTTGTTCCCGTTCTCCATCAATATGCGGAAAAGAGAATCACTGAGCAAAATCGTAAAAGCTATCAACGGGCAGTAGAATGGTTATCGGAATTAAAATCCGTTTATCACTTGCTCAATCTGACCGAAGAATGGATCTCCTATTTACGAAAAGTAAGGGAGAGTCATAGCCGCTTACCAGCTCTGCAGGATGAAATAGTCAAAGCTAAGCTTTAGGCCACTTCTTGTCCATTTGGTGATCAATGCTGAAATGAAACAATCGATTATAATATTACCAAGCACTGTTCGATGTTCGACAATCCCACACTTGTCGTCCATGTTCCAAGAGAACTTTACGTTTTGGAGGTGAAAATGAATATGCAACTGGACGAGAAGTTATATGACGTAATTAAAGAGAACTTCATGAGGATTTTTGACAAAGTAAACGATGCTATTATTATCGTCGATAAGGATGGTAAGGTTGTTTATGTCAATGAGGGCTATGCAAGGTTAGTGGGAATTGACAGAAACCGCGTTCAGGGACGTGATTTAAATCTTAATCATCCCAAAGATAAACTTTTGGAAGTACTTCGTTCAGGGTGTCCGATAGAGGATGAGGAACACTTTAATGAGACTTTAGGGTCTAAAATTGTTGCGAGCTATCTACCTATAAAAGACGTCAAGGGACAGGTTTTGGGCGTAATAGGTATAGGTACAGCTATTCCTTTATTCCTCCTAAGCCGACGACTTAGTTCGTTCTTCAGTAGGAGGAATCAATTACTTCTTTCTTTAGGGAACTCAATTAAACAACTGCCCGAAAGTTTTAAAAAAATAATCGGTCAGGACGCCAAGTTTTTGTATTGTCTTGATTTAGCCGCTAATGCTGCGGAAGCAGAATGTACAATAATGCTAAGAGGTGAAACCGGAGTTGGTAAAGAAGTTTTTGCTGAAGCTATTCACAAGGCTAGTTGTAGAGAAAAATCTCCCTTTGTAGCTGTTAATTGTGCTGCTATTCCAGAAACCCTTTTAGAATCTGAACTCTTCGGATATGTTGGGGGTGCGTTTACAGGCGCCCGTCCTTCCGGAAAGGTTGGAAAGATAGAGGAGGCAAATGGCGGAACTCTGTTTTTAGATGAAATTGGCGACTTGCCCCTAAACATGCAGGTTAAGCTGCTGCGTTTTGTACAAGAAAAATATATTGAAAAAGTTGGTGGAAACCAAAAAATACCGATCAATGTTAGGATTATTGCAGCCACCAACCGGAATCTTGAACTTATGGTTCAGCAAGGCGATTTTCGCGCGGATTTGTATTATAGGTTGCAGGTAGTACCTGTTTTTGTTCCCCCCTTGCGAGAAAGGCAGGAGGATATATCTATTCTCGTCTACCATTTTTTGGACATTTTCTCTCAAAGATGCAATAAGAAACTTTCCATCTCACCAGAAACGATGGAATTCCTGCAAGAATATCGCTGGCCAGGGAATATTCGAGAATTGATTAATGTTGTGGAGTATTCGGTGGTGATGTGTCCTGGGCCTACCATTACCTTAGATTATCTTCCGGTTCAGTTGAGGGGTGAAATTAGGAAGACAGAATTGGATACACTTTATTTAGAGTACTTAGTTGAAAGTTTAGAAAAGGAAACTATAAAAAAGGCCTTGAAAAAAGCAAAGTTTAATAAGAGTAATGCTATAGAACTATTGGGTATCAGTCGAAGTTCTTTTTATGCAAAGATGGATAAATATAAATTGTCAGGTAGTGAAGATGTATACTGATAAGACCATTGACTAGAGTTAACAATCCAAGGTTCGCCATTTACGGGGCTGCCTCTCCATAGAAATTGCATTTCTATGGAGAGGCAGCCCCTTGTTGTGCGCCGGCAGTTCTAGTTGTATTGGAGGATTAAAGTTCCTTTGTGCGCCGATTCCATTCAAATTGTAGGCAACCTTACGTGAAATTAGACACTCTTCAGTTATGCGCCGCTTGCGGTGATAAATTGTTCTATTTTCGAACAAAGGTATTCTTTTTTCAAACACATTACATTTGGCTTCCCTGGCGCACAAATACAATATAATATTCAGAAAATTGGGACTTAAGTGTTTGAAAAAAAGACAATAATTCTTTGGCTGATTTTAAAAGGCCTCAAATCCTGCAACATTGCCCGTCTGTAATGATGGCACTTAATTTGCATTATGTTATATCGACAATAAATTTTTAGGAGGGTACCAACTAATTAATTAAGACCGGCATGTAGGAACAAGGTCGAATCTGGGAGGTCCAACATGGTATGTACAGGTTGCAATAAAAAATAACAAGAAAGGAGGATAGAAAGGTATTGAAATGGAGGTGTGTATATGCAGCAACTGATTGAGGAGTGTTTACAGGGCAATCCATATGCTCTTCCTCGCCTTATCTCGCTTCTGGAGAATAAAGACCCACAAAGATACGAGATATTAAAGAGACTTTACCCACATACGGGGAAGGCCTTTGTTATTGGGATTACTGGGACTCCGGGGGCAGGTAAAAGTTCATTGGTGTCTCAATTGTTGCACAGGGTCCGACGCAAAGGATTAACGGTGGGGGTAATCGTTGTTGATCCGACCAGCCCTTTTAGCGGGGGTGCCATATTGGGGGATCGGATCCGTATGCAGGAGCATGCTCTTGATAATGGAGTTTATATCCGCAGTATGGGTACTCGGGGAAGTTTGGGCGGTCTCTCACAGGCTACTAGGGAAGCTGTTCACGTGCTTGATGCGTTCGGTAAAGACCTGGTACTGGTGGAAACTGTAGGAGTGGGCCAGTCAGAAGTGGATATAGTGAAAACGGCAGATACCACCGTGGTTGTGTTAACTCCGGGCGGCGGAGACAGCGTGCAGGCAATCAAAGCAGGAGTAATGGAGATTGCTGATGTCTTTGTGATCAATAAGGCCGACCTACTTGGCGCAGAACAGACCTGTACTGAGGTTAATACAATGTTGGATATGAAGGGAAAGTCCAAGTGGCGCCCACCTGTGGTATTGACTGTTACCATCCGGGATGAGGGAATTGATGAGTTTTGGGATGCCCTGGTGGAGCACCGGCGTTTCTTGGAGGGGACAAACAGGCTTATGGACATACGCAGGGCTCGGGTACGCCTAGAGCTGGAGGAGCAGATTAAGTATCTGGTAACAAATCAGGTTTTTAAGAAGATTAAAGAGCAGATTTCTCTGGAGGAAGTTGTGGAGGCGATCACACAGCGTCAACAGAACCCCTACAGCGCTACCCGGGAGCTCCTTAATCAAATTGAATTTTCCTTTTCCGAAGGTTGATATGTTGAAAAAAAGTGTCTTTATTGGAGGAGAACAATATGAAACGAGAAACGGATTATGGACATACACTAAAGGCTGTGTATACGCCAAAAGATATTGAGGGTTTCGATTACGAGAGAGATCTGGCTGATCCCGGTTTATCCCCGTATACCAGGGGTTACTATCCAGAGGGGTATCGCAGCCGCATGTGGACTCAGAGGATGACCGCAGGATTGGGGAGTTCCCAGGACACCAATAAAGTGCTTCATAAATACCGGGAGATGGGGCAGAGAGGCGGGATGTGCGTAATTGCTGACAGACCTACTGCGTTAGGTATTGATTCGGATCATCCCATCGGTAGGAAAGAGGCTGGTGTCTTGGGATGGCCAGGTGGATCACTGGCCGAATTTGAGGAACTAATGGAAGGGATTCCTTTGACCGGTCAGTCAATAACACTGCTCGGTTCCTCAGCTCATTCAATGATAAGATTAGCTTATGTTTTTGCCCTTGCCGAAAAGCGAAAAGTGAACATTGAAGAAGTCCACGGAGGTGTTTTGGAATATCCCTACGGCAGCTTATTTGGTCAGGATGATAATCAGCCTCTTGATCTCACAATGAAGCTATTTCTGGATGCTTCAGAGTACGCCATACGAAATAAATTCCATTTACGGGCAGGCATTTTAAGCCAGCATTTTCAGGAATCCGGCGGCAACAATGCCCAGGCGCTGGCATTAGAGATGGCCATGCTTAATGAGATTTGTAGTTTCCTGGTGAATGAACGGGGTCTGGACTTTGACGATGTCGCAAAACTGCCGTATGAGCTCGTTAGCATTGGTACCCGCTTTTTTGAGGAAATTGCAAAAATACGGGCTCTTAGAAGAATGTGGGTAAAATTGGCCAAAGGGAAATTTAAGGCTAAAAAGGAAGAATCCTGTCGTTTGCTTATTTCTGTTCATACATCGGGTCGTACCATGACTTACCAGCAGCCCCTTAATAATATCGTGCGAACAGCTATCCAAACTTTGGCCGGAGCTGTAGCTGGTTGTACTGCCATAGACAATGCCACCCTGGATAATGCCCATGCAGAACCATCGGCACTGGCGGCGAGGATGTCCCTAAATACTCAACATATTGTTGCAGACGAAACTGGGGCAGCGGATGTAGTAGATCCTTTAGGCGGTTCCTACTTTGTCGAATACCTTACCAACCAGGTGGAGGAAGAAGCCTATAAGATTTGGAACAAGATAGAGGAACTTGGCGGTATGAGCGGAGCAATTAAAAAAGAATATATTCAGAATATGTTAAGAGAAGAAATTATTAAAAAACACCGTCAGTTTGAAACAGGAGAGCGTACAATCGTTGGAGTCCATAAATTGGTCATTCCCTCTGAAGAAGACTTTAAGATTCCCATACAAGAAGTCCAGGCCAGCGATTCAGAAAACATTGCAAGGCGGATGGAGGAGCTGAAGAAGACAAGAAATATTCCTTTAGTAAAAGAAAAGCTGGGACAGCTTTATAACGATGCCAAGAAGGAAAACAGATATAATCTGATGCCATCAGTTATCGAGGCGGTCAAGGCTTATGCTTCTGAAGGAGAGATAATCGGGGTTATTCGCTTGGCTCGTGGCTTGAGTTATGACCCTTTCAAAATGATCACTTGTCCTTTTGATTTTTAAAAAGTTAAGGTAAAAAACTTAACATAAATTCTCAAAAAAAGAGGTGTAAAAATGGATAATAAAAAGCGAATCAAGGTTATTATTTCAATGATGGGCCTTGACGGCCATACTAGCGGTGCTCTGGTTGTAGCCCAGATTCTCAAAGATTCAGGAATTGAAGTGGTTTATTTGGGCACATATCAGACCCCGGAAATGATTGTTGCAGCTGCCATTCAGGAGGATGTTGATGCGATCGGGATTAGTTTCCATGCTTCAAATCATTTCCTGATTGAAGAAATAATAGAGTTGCTCAGGAACAAGGGTAAAGAAGACATTCTTGTCTTTTGTGGCGGAACCATTCCGGAACAGCAGATACCTAAATTAAAAGAAAAAGGGGTGGACGAGGTTTTCACGCCCAGTTGTACTTCAGAATCAATTGTAGAGTATATTAAATCTAAAATACGCCGCTAGACAAGGAAAGCTTCTTTGATGGCCTAGAGGATATAGATATTGGGCCTCGCTGGATGGGTCAACAAATCCGTAAGAATGATATGTTCTTAGAATTAGGAGGCCCAAAACACGGTTATCAATGTTTTTTCCTAATGGGAATAGTTTTGATGACTATATTGCCAAAAAAATAGTCGACGAATACAGGACGATGAATGGTAGGCCGGAGCAGGATGCTCCGGTAACCCATGAGGGTGTGGTAACATCCTTGGTTGGTTTGAAAGAGGTTATCTTTAAGATCAAAATTCAGATTATTCTGTCAAAAAAAGGAGATTCTCTGGTTAATGATTGCCAGATGTGGCAACTTGAAGTCGCCTAAACTATGAGTTCAAAAAAGTTATATTACTTGAAAAAATGAAGGGGGATTTAGAGAACTATGAACCACTGTTTTTTTGATCAAGCTGTTGAGACTATGAACCATCAAGATATGCGTGAGCTGCAATTGCGAAAGCTCAAGTGGCAGGTAGAGCGATGTTATAATACTGTCCCTTTTTACAAAAAGAAGTTTGATGAGATTGGTCTTCGACCTGAGCATATCCAGCAACTTGAGGACATTTCTCGAATTCCGTTTATGGACAAGAGCGAATTAAGGCAGTTTTATCCGCAAGGAATATTGGCTGTTCCCTGTGAGCAAGTACGCCATTATCATATGACTTCGGGAACCACTGGGACTCCAGTGACTGTTGCGCATTCAGACAAGGACTGGAAACGGCTAGCGGAACTTCAGGCACGTCAATTTATTATGCAGGGCTTAAAACCAGGTGACTTACTCTATCAGGGTTACGGATATGGAACCTGGATTGGAGGACCATCAGCAGACATTGGAGCACATGCGGCAGGAATCCGAATCTTGCCGGTGGGACCTGGCAGAACGAACTCTACTGTGTCATGGTTAAAGGATTTTGAGGCGAATGGTATTACTTGTACCCCATCCTTCATGATCTACTTAATTGAAACGGCACGTAACCTTGGAATCGACCCTCGAAGTGACTGGTCAACGCTGCGAATGTCCAACATGGGGGGAGAAGCTTGGTCCTTGGGCCTTCGGGACAAGATTGAAAGTGCTATGCCTGTAGGGTTTAGTGCCCACAACCAATATGGCACTACGGAGGTAGGGGGACCGATAGTTGCAGCTAGTTGTCAAGCGAGCCAAACTGAAGGATATGCTCATGTTTGGTCAGATGCCTATCTGGTAGAGATCGTAAATCCTGAAAGTGGGGAAGCATTGGAGGCAGGCGAGACAGGGGAACTTGTTATTACTACGTTAGAGAGGGAAGCGGCTCCGATCTTACGTTTTCGGACGAGAGACCTTACCGCATTTAAGGAAAATCCATTTGACTGTTCCTGCGGACGCCAGGCTCATCCGCTAATCAAATGGTTTACCGGCAGATCGGACGATATCTTAAAAATACGCGGGACAATAGTAGCGCCCCGACGTATCGAGGATATTATCACCAGAATTGAAGGTGTGGGAGACGCATGGTTAATAGTATTAGAGCGTCCCGAAGGGAAAATGGATAATCTTAAGGTTCAGTTAGAATTGCTTCCCAGTGTATGGGAAGATGAATTAGGTCGTCAAGACAGACAAAGGGTAATTTCCAGCAAATTAAGTGACGAGTTGGGTTTGCGAGTTGATGTAGAGATATGTAACCCCAATAGTCTTCCTCGCTTCGAACGAAAGGCTGCACGAGTGGTTGACAAACGGGAGGCCTAACCACGCCATACCGACTTTCATCGGCGGTCACAGTTATGCCCCCTCTGAACCGCACGAACCTCTCCTTGGTGAGAAGGAGATGCATTTTTTTAAAGTTCTGGTTAGAAGGTAGGCAGTGGGCACATTTCTCGGTTTTAATAATAATTAGAGGGAGGTATAAGATGAGTAATTTAGCATATGAAACGGGTGGACGGATCAATGTCTCCAGTCGTATAGAGCGGCTTCCAAAATCAAAGTATCATGTTTATTTGACTATGTTATTAACAGGTGCATGGTTTGTAGAAAGTATTGACTTGGGTGGCTTGGGATATATACTACCGACTGTGGGGAAGTACTTTAACCTCACAAAAAGTATGATGGGATTAGTAGCATCCACGGCTCTTGTGGGGATGTTTCTTGGTTCCGTATGTACTGGAAGTTTGTCAGATAAGTATGGAAGAAAGAAAATGCTCATGGGTTCTATGGCGTTTTGGGGAATAGCTGGTGCCTTGTCAGGTATGGCCTGGTCTTTTGAGAGTCTGTTGTTCTTTCGTTTTTTACTTGGCGTTGGAATAGGAGCGCAGATACCAGTCGGCTTAGCTTGGTTGAGTGAATTGGTGCAATCTAGGTATCGTGGCAAGTATATCTCTATTTATCAGTGCACTCTTCCATTAGGTATCGCAGTTGCAGGATTATTAACGTATCTCTTCCTGCCGAAATATGGCTGGCAAGGTGTATTGTTTGTAGAAGCATTGCCAGCTTTCTGGCTTTTAGTGATCTGGAAATTCGTCCCTGAGTCTGCTCGCTGGCTCGAGTCAGTCGGAAGATACGAAGATGCCGATCGAGTTGTCAAAGAAATGGAGGAAAGGGTTCAAAAGAGCATTCAAAGGGATTTACCTCCAATAGAGGTTGTTGCTCCTGCAATAGGGGTTATTGCTAAAAACGACTCGAAGAAGGATTCGAAAAGAGGTTTTAGCGAACTGCTGACTAGGCAATACGCGATACGTTTAATTATGAGCGCAGTCTTGATGTTCACAGCTATGTTAGCATATTACGGATTGACTATGTGGTTAAGTACCTTGCTGATGGCCAAAGGTTTTTCGTTAACCAAATCTATAGTATTTGTATCACTAATCTCCCTTGGTGGGATGCCTTCGTTCTTACTAGTTCCTTTCCTAGTGGAGAAGATTGGGAGGAAGTGGTCTGTATTTGTTTCCATGGTTCTTATGGCCATTTTCGCTTATGCCTACGGTTCATCAACTGCCGTGATTTATGTAATTATTTTAGGGTTAATATTTCAGTTATTCCAAGTTAGCATGACAACGGTTCTTGGTATCTATGTACCAGAATTGTGGCCCACGCACACACGAGTCACTGGAACTGGGGTTGTTTATGGAGTAGGTCGGGTAGGCGCTATTGTCGGTCCGTTGGCTATGGGATTCATTATGCAGGGTTACGGCCCTATGGAAGTGTTTATGTTTAGTTCCGTGGTCCTATTAGTAGGCGCTTTTGTAGTAATGATATTAGGCCCTGAAACGAAAGGGAAAGTTATGTAATTTCTACACCTTACAAGGCTACAGGGCATGGATTGGAGTCCAAAGCCATGCCTTTCATACTGAAATCTTCTGTTTTCGCAACCATAATTTCAACCGGCGATGAAGCTTTTCGCCAATTTGGAGGAATATAAATGCTTAAGGGAATCAGAATATTGGATTTAAGTAGATTACTGCCAGGACCCTATGGATCGCTGCTATTAGCTGATATGGGAGCAGAGGTTATAAAAATAGAAGACACCTCGGCGGGGGATTACATACGAGATCATGACCCTAAGGTAAAAAACGTTAGTGCCTACTATTTAGCTATTAATCGAAATAAGAAAAGCATTCGGATTAATTACAGGGACCCGGCCGGAAAGGATATTTTTCTGAAACTCGTTGCCGATGCCGATGTCGTTCTTGAGAGTTTCCGTCCTGGGGTGATGGATGCTTGGGGAATAGGTTATTCTGAATTGAAAAAGATTAATCCGGGTTTGGTATATTGTGCTTTAACAGGGTATGGGCAGACTGGTTGCAATAAAAATAAGGCTGGACATGATATAAACTACCTAAGTGTCAGTGGGATTTTGGACATCACCGGTATTAAGAACGGCAGGCCTATTATGCCGGGTATTCAGGTTGCGGATCTTAGTGGAGGCATGTTCGCTGTGATTGGGATCCTTTCAGCTCTCGTACGGAAAAAGCAAACGGGAGAAGGATGCTATTTAGACGTTTCTATGCTGGACGGACTACTCTCCTTAATGGCGCTTTACGTAGGACAGTACCAAGCAGAGGCTCAACCGTTGAAGAGAGGGGAACTGAACCTCTCTGGTGGTTTGGTTTGTTATAACATCTACCAAACAAAAGATGATAGGTATGTGGTCCTTGGGTCCCTAGAGTATAAATTCTGGAAAAACTTTTGTATGGCCATTAAAAGAGTGGATCTTGTAAAGGACCACCTAGCCAAAGCAATTGATGGAGATTTTACCTATGAAGAAATCAAAAGAATTTTTCTGGAAATGACCTTGGCTGAATGGGAGGAAATTCTTGGAACGGTAGATTGTTGTTTTAGTCCCATCCAAGGTATTAACGAAGTACTTGCAGGTTCATTGGTCCGGGAACGGGGGATAACGGTCAAAATTAATGACTCTATTGGTGGCGAATTTAACCAGATAGGCATCCCTATAAAGTTTATTCTTAATGATGGAAAGGAATACCCAACGGGCGGCGGGCAGATTTTGTTTCCGCCTATTTGGGGACAGCATACCGATTTGGTACTAAGCAAATTAGGTTATTCTGATTCGGACTTAGAAGAACTCAAAGCAAAAGGGATTGTCTAAGAGACCGTTTTGCTAAAATCAGCTCTATACCCTTAAGTCGGCTATTGGGATGGTAAGAGTGTACAGCCTTTTTTTCTTCTAATTATTTATCCCCTCCAAGTGAGGGGACTTTTTTCGGTCTGAGAACAACCAATTTATCAATTTGTATGGTGCTTTATGTTTAATTGGGTTATTATTTTATGACCAGCCTATTTAGAAAGGATGAAAGCTAGATGTGTGGCCGATATTTATTTGCTGAACCCAATATAGAACGCTTTGGTCTTGGCCAACTTGAATTTGAGTTTGGGCCACGCTATAACATTTCTCCATCGCAAGCAGTTCCCGTGGTGATCCATCAAGATGGGTGCAACCGCTTACTTATGTTAAGATGGGGTCTGATACCCTACTGGGCCAAAGATATGAGTATCGGGAACAAGTTAATTAATGCCCGAGCTGAAACATTAGAGGAAAAACCAAGTTTTCGCAATTCCCTTGCCCAAAAACGCTGCTTAGTCTTGGCCGACGGTTTTTATGAATGGAAAAGTGAAGGCCGTGTCAAGAAACCATATAGAATCACTCTACAAGACGGCGGAACGTTTGCGTTTGCAGGTCTGTGGGATTCTTGGATGTCACCTATAGGACAAAGAATAAACTCCTGCACAATAATTACTACGACGCCGAATAAGTTGATAGAGTCAATCCACAACCGAATGCCAGTAATATTACCACAAGATATGGAGTCAGTTTGGTTGGATCAAAATGTAACTTGGAGCAGTGAGGTTCATAGTTTGTTGACGCCTTTTCCAGCGGAACGGATGGTTGCCTACGAAGTATCAAAACTGGTCAATTCTTCACGCAACGATTTTCCAGAATGTATAGCACCAGTAAATAGCTTATTTTAGCCCGACAAGCTGATCCACTCGATTAATTTTAATATGGTTCTTTGATTAGCTTTTCAATTGTATTTACATCTTTATGGAAATCTAAAGGCTTGACAGCAGGTCCTTCGATGATGTCTCCATCGGTGGAGAACCTTGAGCCATGGCAAGGGCAATCCCAGGATTTTTCAGCCGAATTCCAGTTCAGTTCACATCCCATATGGGTACATGTTGTATCTACAACGTGTAATTTGCCCTGTTCATCCTTATAGGCTCCGGCTCTTTGACTATTTGACTCAATAATTTCTCCTTCACCAGTTTTAAGTTCGACATGCTCCGGTAACGAGGAAAGTTTTCCCTTAATTAGTTGATCTGCAACATTAATATTTTGAACAACAAAGTTCTTGGCAGAAGCAGAAATAGTTAGACGTGAGGGGTTATACACATCTTGCCAAGGACTTTTCCCAGTAATTATTAAGTCCTTTAAAATTGTTGCGGATGCAATACTGTTGGTCATGCCCCACTTGCCGTAACCGGTGGCAATATACATATTGGGAGTGTTTGAAGTGAAATGCCCCACAAAAGGCAGTCCATCAAGCGTCATGCAGTCTTGGGTAGACCATCGATAAGGAATATCTTCTACTGTAAAAGTTTGATTAGAAAAATCGATTAATGCTTCATAGTTTTTGGATGTATCCTCACCCTGCCCAGTTTTATGTTGTTCACCACCAACTAATATCAATTCACCATTATCAGACATTTGATTACGAAGTGAGTGACCGGATTCTTCAGCTGCTATATACATACCACCCGGATAATTTTCTCTTGCCTTAATTGCAACTACATATGACCTCTCAGGATAAATTCTGGTGAAATATAGTCCGGGTTTATTATAACAAGGGTAGTGGGAGGCAATGATTAGTTTTTCGGCGGTGACCTTCTTTCCTTGCTTCGTAATGATAATATAAGAGCCTTCTTCTTCTATATCAACTACACGACTTTGCTCAAAAATTTTGCCGCCCTTATTGATATAATCGTTGGCGAGAGGAAGTAAAAACTGAAGAGGGTGAAATTGGGCTTGATTATCAAATCGCACGGCAGCCTTTACGGGAAAGGGCAAAGGTGTTTCTTCCAGAAATGTAGATTTAATACCAAGCGAAGAGGCTACCATTGCTTCATCACTTATTTTATTAATATACTCGTTTTGTAATGTATAGATATAGGCGGATTGAGGAATATAGTCACATTTTATTTGCAGATCGTTGGCGATATTTTCAATTAAACGGATTGCAGACTCATTTGCTTCGGCGTATTGCCTTGCTAATTCGTCACTCATTTGGTTTTTAATTTTACTGTAGATCAGTCCATGCTGAGAGGTGATTTTGGCGGTCGTATGTCCGGTTGTACCATTTAATATCCTATCAGCCTCGATGATTGCTGTTGTTACCCCTTCTTTATTTAGCATGTAGGCACAGGAGATACCAGTAATACCCCCTCCGATGATAGCAACGTCAACCTTTAGATCCTCACCTAAAGTCGGATACGTAGTTAGAGGTGTAGAAGCCATCCAATAAGACTGTGGTGGCTTTGTAAAGGTTTTTTGTTCGTCTATTTTCATGTGATTTCCCTCCGATGTTCATTGTTTGCTTTATAGCTAGTATTTGTATGATAATCCCTTTTTATTTTGAATCGCCGAATTATTAATCTTGGTCACCACTGAGATTCTAACTTCTGACATGGCGGATTAACTCAACTACTAATTCTGCAGTCTTATAAAGATCATCAATTTTAATGAACTCCTCAGTGGTATGTACCTTTTGCGTTCCAATACCTAAGACTGCACATGGAATACCATACGCGTTAAAATAATTGGCATCACTGCCGCCTCCTGTTGCCTTTAGTTCTAATTGTAAGCCCAGTGTTTTCACTGCTGTTTTGGCAACAGTAATTATTGGTAGGTTTTCACTAAGTACATAGGGATCATATAGCTTTTGAATTGTCACTTCAAAGCGTCCGCCATGCTCTTTAACTACCCGTCCGATAGTATTCACAATCTCATTAGTGAGTGATTGTAGTTCAGTTTGATTAAGGCTTCGGGTTTCCGCATTAATTTCTACAGCTTCCGGGACGATATTTGTCGCAAGACCGCCACTTATCATACCGATATTTGCTGTAGTTTTTTCATTAATTCGACCATCTGGGACTTGTGATAAAGCTTGCGCGGCCAAGATGATTGCGTTCAGTCCGTCTTCTGGAGCGATACCGGCGTGCGCAGACCGCCCAAATATCTTAAATAAAAGGTTGTTTTCTCCTGGAGCTTGGACGATGATCTTACCGGGTGAACCGCTGGAATCCAAAACGTAACCGAAATCTGCATGTAGAAGTGACCGATCAATATTTTTTGCCCCCAGCAACCCTTCTTCTTCGGCAATCGTAAAGACCACGAGAATTTCACCGTGGGGAATACGCTGTTCCTGGATAATCCGTAAAGCCTCCAGGATTGAAGCCAGTCCTGCCTTGTCATCCCCGCCAAGAACAGTGTCACCGGAGGAGCAGATCATGTCTCCTTTGACTACAGGGCTAACTGCCTGACAAGGCTTTACACAGTCCATGTGGGCAGATAACAAGAGCCCTGGGGCATCAGGTAATGTCGCTGAGAGAGTGCCGATCAGATTGCCACAGTTACCGCCAATGGCTTCTCCCGCGTGATCTTCGATAACTTTCAGTCCCAATGTCTGTAGTTTATTTTTTAATACTTCTGCAATTTCTCGTTCAGCTAGGGTTGGACTTGTAATACGCACTAGATCAAGGAACTCGTTTAATAGCCGTTCTCGATTAATCACATTAATTACTCCTTCATTCTGGTGTTTCAGATTATGTTTTCTTAGGATTCAAGGAATACTTTTCAATCAAAATAAACGTTGCTATACTAATAAAATAGACTAGCATTGTGTAGAAGAGATTCCATCCATCCTGAAAAACTAGAATGTTCAATTTCACAAGTATGCTTTGGCCCACAAAAGCGATAATAAATGGTCCAAGCTTCCAAAACCATTTTTTAAGGACGCATACAAAGAATACCAAAATTAATGTTTCAACTAATTGATAAGAAAAAATAAACATAGTACTTGATAAATACATATCTTGGACCCAATTCACATTATAGTATTGTTTCCCTAAAAGCAGAATTATTGGAATTGGATAGTGTAGAATCACAAACCCAACGAAGTAGAAGGTGCCAATCCGCACCATTCCAGGTTGCGTTTTGTTCATCTTATTGAACCAGATTTTGGTAAAGATTTGGTATATAGAAATTGCAAGGCCAGTCATATAATATTTCCACCAATGATGTTCGTATATGCCTAATTTCAAGAATAACTATTAAATAAACCAAGCACGATGAATTCACCTATCCAGGTAACACATGTAGAAAATAGAAAAAATACAAGAAAAGTTGAGAGTTTGATATCTCTTTTCTTATATATAGTGAAGGCAGCGACTCCCACTCCAATGATCGCTAGAAGACAGTACCAGTAGATGCTTGCCATAAGTACCTCCTAGGGCTTGGTCCGTTTATAGTTCAACGAGTATTATCTTTTGTTTAAATTGGACTTAATTATACCCATCCCTTGGTATTAAGCTTGGCATCATAGATAATCTGGCGGTTGCCATGAATGATCATCAGTCAGGAGGCGACCTGAGTGGGGCTGATCTAATTGGGGCTGATTTCCGAGATGCTGACCTCAGAGGAACCAACCTTACCGAGAGTATCTTTCTTACCCAAGCCCAGATCAATGTGGCTAAGGGCGATGCCAGCACAAAGTTGCCACCGTCACTCACTCACCCTACGCACTGGTCCAACTTCAAAGTATAAAGCTAGTTCTAGGGGGCAACAAGAGCCGAAAGGTTTTACTGAGATAGAACGGGTATGATTGATATACAAGGAGGTTGATTAATAATGAATGAAATTTCGAAGTTAGACGAACAACGTCATCTTACAGAGGTAGATATTAGAAGTCATTGTATTAATATACAGAATTGGAGGAAATAATGTCGAAATAACGAGTTAAATAGAGGAATAGAAAGAAAATATCTTGTCTAACTATAGAGGAAATAGAGTATATTTATAGAATAAGATTAATGGAAATTTCTAAATATTTCGTGACATTGTTATGAATTTCCATATTATAGCCTTAAACTAAATTCTCTTGGCTATTTCTGTTTTAATGTTTAGGCTTATAGAGTATTTATCCAATCGTAAGACTCCCACTTCTTCAAGTGGGAGTGGGCCCCCGTACTCCGCTTCGGTGGGGGTAGACTCCCCCACCGAAGTCTCGATGTTCAACTTTAGTTGAACGAGTTCACTACAGTTATTCACTTTACGCTATTATCGTCTAACCTTAAATTGACAATTGATCATCACTTTATACGGGACTAGTGATTAAGTAATCTTTAATACAAGATTTGAGGGGGTCGTTAACTTGATTAGTAATACAGAAGAACATCTGACAAGTGATAATAATGATGATAGGTCTGAAGCTATTTTAGATATTCTTATAAAAGTAGCACCAATCTTTCAACAAGGGATATCTAATGATTGTATGATCGGAATTACAGATAGAGAGAAATTTATTGGATATTTTCCAGGTACAAAAATGAAAATGGACCGCGATATAACAGGTATGACAATTCCTGCAGGAGATGCTATTTATGAAGCTATGCGTACAGGTAAGGCTGGAGCAATAGTTGTACCGAGAGAGGCCTTTGGTTTTGCATTCAGGTCCACAGGCGTTCCAGTTAAGGATCATAATGACAAAATAGTTGGAGGCGTTGGGATAGCTTTTAGTGTGGAAAATCAAAATATCTTAGCTGATACAGCTCAAACTCTATCCGCAGCATCTCAAGAAATCACTGCAACTACTGAACAACTGTCTGCGACTGCTTTGCAGTTATCGGATGATCTCCAAGATGTAAAGTCATCTGGTGAAAAGGTATTGGAACAAATTAATAAGACTGATTCCATCCTAAAATTTATTAATGATATCTCAGCAAATTCAAATCTATTAGGACTCAATGCGGCGATTGAAGCAGCCAGAGCAGGAGAATTAGGACGTGGGTTTGCAGTAGTTGCTGAAGAAATCCGTAAAATGGCGATCAATAGCTCTACCTCTATCAAAGATATCAAAGAAATCATTAATTCCATTAAAGTCGAATCTGCCCGTATGATTAGTCGAGTGATTGAAGCATCAGAATTAGGTGAGAGGCAAGCTGCGGCTTCAGAAGAGATATCCGCATCTATGGCTGAACTTGCCGTATCTGCCGAAAATATTAACAAGGTTGCCACGCTACTATAAAGAAGTTTTCAGTCATTATCCCGACAAGGGTTACAGGAGCAGTCAAAGATGGGGAAGACCCCATACGGTTGTGCCCACCACTGATGAATGTAATTAGCTAATTATAAAGGCAGAGATGTATAAACTGACTGGTACCAGTCAGTTTATACATCTCTGGAAGGTCCCTTGGCACGCGTACGGCATTTAGCTTTCCTTGGCGATGGTTGGAGGAATATGTCGTAATAAACGGAATTTTAAAGGTAGAATATTTAGAATCTTCGTGTTATCATCAAATTGAAGTTTGTCGCTTTGTTCGCGATTCTGACGCAAGAATGAGCGTCTTTTTTGTGCCGTTCGATCAAATTAATTTAAATTTTGAGGAGTGAAACAGATGAGTAAACAAAATACTTCTGAGTCTACAAGAAACTACGGGATACGAGCAAAATTACAATTAAGTTTCATGGTTGTCTTGCTCTTAACTATGCTCGTGGGGGGCGTGGGTTATTATGGCGTTTATCAGATCAATAAGGGTGCGGAAGATCTCGGCGGGCATTGGTTAAAAGCAACGACTGCCTTAGGAAAAGTGATTGAGGATACCGAAGACACTCGACGGGTTCTTATGTTAGGATTTACTATGCGTGCTGATGCTATAGAATTCCAAAACATAAAGGCGAGTTTCATGAGCATTAAATCCAAATGGGAGACTGATTTTAGTGAATATCAGAACTATATAACGACTTCCGAGGGGAAAGAAAGAAGTCAAGCAATGCGGAAATCATTCAACGACTATATGGCAGATGCTGATCAGGTATGGAAATTGGTCGAAGAAGGCAAGGATGTTGAAGCTCGACCAATACTAACCGATAAGAGCAAAGTTAGTTTTGAACAGGTCATTAAAGATATGGATGCTCAAATGACTTTTCAGGCTGAAGGTGGAGCACAAGCTGTTGTAGATGCTAAGGCTACAAATGGTTCTGTTTTTAGACTTCTTCTTATCTTCTTGGTTTTCGCTCTAATTGGGGGTACTGTTTTGACGATTTTGTTGGCTGGACATATTAGCAAGCCTCTAGTAGCGGTAACTAAGGTTGCTCAGTCTGTGGCCGAAGGTGATTTGAACGTTCAAATGCCGGAAATTAAGAATAGAGACGAAATCGGCGTTTTAGCTCTAGCCATCTCGGATATGGTTCATTCACTTCGTACAGTCATTGGAGAAGTTTTAATTCAGTCTGAGAGTGTGGCGGCAACTAGCCAAGAATTATCGGCAGTCGCTGAGGAAGCGAACGCTAGTAGTGAGCAAGTTTCTGAAACGCTAGCCCAACTTGCGTCCGGAGCAACGGACCAAGCAACCTCCGTGGGGGATGCCAGTAGTGTCATTGAACAGCTTTCAACAAGTGCACAGCAAGTTGCGGTGAATGCTGAGGTAGTTAATCAAAGTAGTGCTAAGGCCGCTCGGGCTGCAGAATTGGGATCTGTACAAGCTGAAAACGCTGTGCAGAAAATTGAACAGATCCGAGAAATATCTGCCCAAACAGCCGAAGTTATTTTTGAATTGGGGGACCAGTCCAAACAAATCGGACAAATTGTGGATGTAATTAAAGGAATCGCTGACCAAACTAATTTGTTGGCTCTGAATGCTGCCATTGAAGCTGCCCGCGCTGGTGAACAGGGGAGAGGATTTGCGGTTGTCGCTGAAGAAGTACGAAAGTTGGCAGAACAATCCTCGATGTCGACAACGCAGATCGCAACTCTAATCGGTAATATTCAAAGGGAGACGGAACTTGCCGTCGAAGTGATGGAGAAAGGTAAGAGTGGTGTGGTCGCAGGAGTTGAAGCTGTAAATTTTGCCGGAAACTCCTTCCGTACCATTGTGGAAGAGGTCAACACGGTCGTCGATCAAATTCAGCTCGTAACAACTGCAGCACAACAAATGGTTAAAGGGACGACCCAAGCCGTTAAATCCGTGGAGAGTATTGGCGTGATAGCAGAGCAAACCGCTGCTAGTACTGAAGAAGTTGCCGCTGCATCCCAGGAGCAAGCGGCTACGATGATATCGGTCAGTCAATCTTCAGAGGCTTTGGCCAAACTTGGGGAAAACCTTTTGAGTGTTGTTGCTAAATTCAAGGTTTGAATATAAGTGCCTTGCTTATCTACATTCTGGCCTCTTACCCGTGAAAGGTGGGGGCCGTTTTAGATTCTGTTCCCTCTTAATCCAAATCGTAAGACTCCCACTTCTACAAGTGGGAGTGATATACCTTATTCTGCTTCGGTGACGATAGTCTCCGGTACGATAGTCTCCAGTACGATAGTGTCCAGTGACGATAATGTCCACTGGACACTATCGTCACTGGAGACTTACGTCACCGAAGACTCGATGTTCAACTTTAGTTGAACGAGTTCACTGTAAGAGGATTTCTTATTGTTTCTTTCCATATATTCCGACAATACATTACCTTTTATTCGGTTGATGTTAACGTTACTTTGTACTAAAATATCCGAGTGAGCTAATTTGTTTATGAAGGAGGATGTTCTAAAAGTGAAACTTATTGTCCATGATAAAATCGAAGAATTAAGATTACAAATGCAAAAAATTGCGTTAGATAAAGAGCTTACCGATCCAAAAGTGGTGAGTATAAGCGAAAGATTAGACTTACTCATTAACGAGTTTTATTTAGCCAAGAAAAGATATAGTTTATCAAGCTAATTATACAGAGCAGAAGGATGATAAAAATGTCAATGACCATCACCTATGAAGTGGAGAATTCACTGTATCTTAACATTACCAATCGTTGTTCCAATAACTGTACATTTTGTGTGAGAAACAATTCGGACGGTGTTGTTGTTGGGCTAAATCTCTGGCTTGAAAAGGAACCAACTGTTGATGAGGTTTTTGAAGATATTCAAAAACGGGAGATTTCTAAGTACAAGGAATTTGTATTTTGCGGTTATGGGGAGCCAATGATGCGTACATATGATCTTATTGAGATTTGTAAAAAACTGAAGGATAAATATAATATACCAATTCGTATTAACACAAACGGTCAGGCCAATTTGATTAATGAAAAGGATATAACTCCGCTGTTAGAAGGATGGGTCGATTTAATTTCAATTAGCTTGAATGCCAAGGATAAACAGGAGTATCAGGCTTTATGCCTGTCCGATTTCGGAGAAACAGCTTTCGCAGGAATGTTGGATTTCGCTGCCAAATGCAAGAAGTATATCCCTAAGATAGTTTTTTCTGTAGTTGATCTAATCTCTAGGGAAGACATACAAGAATGTAGGCGGATCGCAGATGGTTTAGGTGTAGATTTCAGAGTTAGACATTTTGCAATTTAAAGGCCTATTATATTGCTCCCCCCGCGACAACCTTCGGGGTGAAGGTCATTTCAAACTGAGGTGTTGGGATATTGGTGGATGAGAGTGAATATTTGCCGGATTGTTTAAGATGAACTGCCATCATCAAGACGATTTGGCATTTTGTATTTTATCTGGATTATTTTAACGATCTTGGGAGGAAATCGAGCTAAGATGTTGAAGGTGTAAAGGTGACTTATCAGTAGATGAAAAGAGAAATCAAAATGTAATTACATCTTGGAGGCTCTAGGCTAAAAGATCGAAAATCTGTTGGCTTAGAGCCGAACTTATATCAAACAGGACTTAATAATCCAGGAGGTACTGAAACCGTGATGATTAATAAAAATGATTACGATGTTGCTGAATCTTACCATAAGGATAGTTTCAATTTACTATTTAATAAAATAGAGGATTTTCTTTTTATCTTAGATGAGGAAGGTAGAGTAATCCGAACTAATCAAGCCACATTAGAGATGTTGGACCAGACTCATGAAGAAATGATAAATATGAAGCTTGAACTACTGCATCCTTTGACTAGACATTCTGAAATGGAAGAAATAGTAAAAGGAATGCAGGAAGAGGGTACAGCTAAATGTTTAATCCCGCTTTATTGCAAATCCGGAAAGCAAATATTGTTAGAAACTCGCGTGTTTAAAGGGAAATGGGTTGGAGAAAATGTGCTCTATGGAATAGGCAAGGAAATTGTTGAGGTCAAAGCTGATGATCAGCAACTTGAACTAGAACTTGCCAACCAAAAAAGATTTCTTAAGACAATGCTTGATACTATCCCTGATTTCATTTTTTATAAGGATACAAATAGCGTTTTACTGGGTTGTAATAAAGGATATGCGGAAAAGGTTTTAGGAGTAAACGAGGATGAAGCTCGAGGTAAAACGGATATCGACCTGATAAAGGACTTAGAAATGTCTAAGTTATGCCAGCAAAAAGACCGAGAAATATTGGTGTCAGCAAAAATGCTAAAGTATGATGGAAAATTCGTATTAACGGATGGTAGTGTCATCAATACAGAAATCTTAAAGACTCCTCTATATAATGAACAGGGAAATGTGACCGGACTGATTGGGATTGCCCGGGATATTACGGAGAGAAAAGAACTTGAAAAACAACTAAAGGAACAGGCGGAATACGCAGAGTTACTTTTCAAAACAGTTCCAAATGCTGTCGTTTCAATAGATAAGCATAGAAAGATCATACGCTGGAATAAGATTGCCGAGGAGATCACCGGTTATACTGCAGAAGAGGTTATTGGCAAGGAATGCTCAAAGGTATTGCACGGAGTCGATAAGGTTGATTGTGCAATGTGTCTGAGGGTTAACGAATCACCCTTAATCAATGAAAAATGTAAAGTGGTAACTAAAGATGGTAGGAACAGGAATGTTTTAAAGAGCGTAGCAGTACTTAGAGATGAATTAGGCAGAATTAGCGAGAGAATGGAGTGCTTTGAAGATATTACAGGAATGATTGAAATGGAGACAGAGCTTAGGGAAAGCAAAGAGAGATATGCGGCAATTGTAAATAATGCACCCCAGATTGTCATTATTCACAAAAAGGGTATTATTCAATTCTTGAATGATGCGGGCAAAGAGGCCTTGGGCTATCGAGATGAGGAATGTATCTTTCGTCATATAAAGGGTTATATGACGAAAGAATCCTTTGCGCACATTAACAGAACTATATTAGATGGTATCAGAGGAGAACAACGTGGCTCTTACGAAATAGAACTCATTAAAAGATCTGGTGAAATCATTAATGTACTTGTGAAGGATACAGATATCTACTACGAAGGGGAAAAGGCTACTCTCGCGGTGATGATGGATATTACCGAAAGCAAACAGTTAAACGTTAAGTTACAGATGAGTGAGGAGAAGTTCAGGCAGCTTGCAGAAACAATCAATGAAGTCTTCCTCATTACTGATCAGGAAAGCATTGTCTACGTCAGCCCGGCCTATGAAAGAATTAGTGGGATGTCCTGTCAGAGTCTGCTTGATGATCCACGTTCCTTTATCGAATTAATTCATCCGGTTGACCGCGAGAGGATACAGCTTTTCTTTTTTTATGGTTTTCAAACATTGAACAAAGTGACAAACACAAACGAAGAGTTTAGAATTATTAGACCCGACGGGGAAATACGGTGGCTATGGCTTCAAAGCTATTCTGTACGAGATGGGGCAAACAGTAACGCACTGAAAGCGACTATTATCGTTGATATTACTGACCGGAAGGAGATTGAGGAAAAGCTCCGTGAGCGAGAACGGCTAACCCAGATGGAGATTTTGTTCGCTGCTCGGGTACAGCGAGATTCCCTACCTCTTCCTTTTACTGGGGATAAGGTGAATGTATATACGATCTTTGAGCCAAGTAGTACGGTTAGTGGAGATTTATTTAACTACAAGTGGTTGGAGGATCAAAATAAACTTTGCGGATATATTATTGATGTGAGTGGACATGGTGTAGCTACCGCCCTGCAAACTGCTACGTTTAAAATGCTGTTGGATAACGTTTTACTTACTGGGGAGACGATCGAGGAGGATACCCTTCAAATTATCAATCAGAGAATAATGCAATATTTACATGAAGACTCTTTTGTAGCTTTGCTGTACTTTGAATTTGATATAAAAGCTGGGGTACTTAAGCTCATTTCAGCGGGTATAACTTTATTCATGGTTGCCACATCTCTGGAATGCTCTTTAGTTCCGGTATGTGGTTGCTATCTCGGGATTGTTGATAACCCTGATATGGAAACGAAGATAATACCACTTAAAGCAGGGGAAATATATTGTATGATGACTGATGGGGCGTCTGATTTACTAGAATCATATGGAATCAATAAGCAGGGAAATTTTACGGAATATAAGAGATTATTTGAAAAACTAGCCGAAAGCCCCGACCGGAACGATGATTTTAGCGTAATTTGCATAGAGGTTCTTCAAGGGAACACGGAAATAAATGTTATAGACATTAAAAATGATGAGGAACTCGGACGTGCTCAAGAGATTATTAGTGAATTCCTGAAACGGAATACGCCGATCCATGCACCCTTGATGGAGGTCGCCGTCAATGAAGCGATGAACAACGGATTTTTTGCCTGTGGGAGAGTTTGCGTCAAAACTAGGAGGCTGGGTAACAAACTAATCATTAGGGTCAAAGATAATTGTCAGGGTTTTGACACTCATAAGGTTAACGTGCAACTTAAAAAAGAGATGTATGAAGAGGAGTTTGGGGAAATGCTGGAGGCGGAAGGGGGACGTGGTATTCTATTAATGAAACTAATTTGTGACAAAGTGATCTATAACTCTATAGGCAATGAAGTGTTATTGATGAAGAGAATCTGATAAAAACCACTTCAAGTCCAGACGTCATTCTTAAACAATGTCTATTGGCTTTGAAGAAAGGTGGCCGGATGGGTATCCAGGCACCGGCAATAAATAAAAGTCTAATCGTTTTTAATAAAACGATTAGGCTTTTATTTATAATTTTACATGTTAGGAGGATTTGGGGGGAGGTGACAAGAACAGATTTCTATTGATATTCGCACAGATTGTAGTTATAATAAGAACACAGGTTCGTATAAAATACAAATACATGTACTGCGCGGCGTGCAGAATGAAGATGGTTTGTTTTGATGGATCACTCGTCAGATTAGTCTAAACTATTTAAGAAACGAAAGGAAGTGAACACTCCTGGTTTATGGTTAGTGCGTAGGAAAGAACTACTAGGGCTCAATTAAGGCGTTATGGATGTTTAATACGAAAGTATTGACCTTAGTAGCTGAATCCTGTGATGCTAACGCTTTGTTTAGTCGGCAAAGTGAAAATGCTGAATTGTATAGGTTTGTTCAGTATTTAGAAACCAAGTGTAATAATGCCAAACCTGACAGCTATTTGTTATCTTTCCTCTTTATTGTTCTATGGAATGGGGTATTCGAAAACGTTGGTCATTCAGAACGCATTTACAGTTAATACTACTTATGACTATACTATTCATGTATCTCTAGCAACGGGTTACTTTGTTTTAGCAATCTTATTAGCTATAATCGGATCTCTTATCTATTATGTTCAGAATAATAAAGATCAAGAAGCTATTGAAATGAAAGACATCGAATTTAGAATTAAAGCGGGTAGGAAATTGGATGATAGAAGACGAGCGAGCATAATGGGGGTAAAAACCCAATTAACACAGTCTGAGTAATACACTTCAAAACACTGAAATCAGTCCTCTGATTGCGGTGTTTTTTTGTGAAGTGGAGATCACGTCAGTTTGACACCAACGCACTTTTTGTATAAAGAGTGAAAGAGCGGACGAAATAGTGATATAGGCTTAGATAATTTATTGAATTAACGATAAGAGAGGTATAAAATGGATAGAAACGGAAAGGGAAGTGTAAGAATGGATTCAAATAATAAATACATAATTCCTTTTAAGGATGGGAGAAATGAGCCAATTAAGGATCTTGATAATGCAACAAGGATTGTCAAGATTGACAAAGATACTGTTGGTGCAGAAGATATAACTTTTGCATATTGTAAATTTGAATCAAAAACCTCTTCACACAAGAAACATATTCATAAAGATGCTGAGGAAGTTATTTATATCCTCTCCGGTAGAGGAATGAGTGGGGTTGGAGACACAGAAATGGAAATGGGTAAGGGAGACACGATGTTTATTCCACGTGGTGCAATTCATTGGTTTTACAATCCGTTTCTTGAGCCGGTGGAGATGATTTTCATTTATACTCGACCCTCTCTTAAATTGGCGGGATATAATGTTGTAGAATAATTACAACACATATTATTACAAATTATGCATAATAATTATGCTATACTAAATAAAGTTAAGTAAAATGAGTTTAGATTACTATATGCTTAAATATGAAAACAAGGAAATTTTGAAGCATGTATTTTATTTGGGCGCTTGATACATGTGGAATAAGTAGCGCAACCGGCCTAGTTTATAAATTCAATTTATAAACTAGGCTTTTTATTGTAATTGAAGGTGCAGATGCCGCTCTGCGGTTAATGCTAAGTGGAACAAAGCTGATTGGATTTGCCAAGAAGGTTTTGGAATGGAGGCTAAATAAATATGAGTATTGAGACATTGCAACATCCAATGATAGAACATGCCTTGGAGTTTGTACCTTTTGTAAAGGGTATGCTTGGAGAGGAATATGGTATCTATGTATCGGATAAGGAACGATACTTAGCTTGTAATCACGGTATAATTAAACCCGCCTTACAATCCGGAGACCCAGTGAAAGGAGCTAGCATTACAGGACAGTGCCTTAGCAGCGGCAAGCGAATTATGGCTAAAGTCGGTAAAGAAGTTTATGGAACCGCATACATAGGTATTGCCTACCCGGTTAATGACCCGAAAAGTCATGAACTTATTGGTACCTTGGCCATGATTCTACCAAGTCGCCAAGAGGAATTAATTGATATCGCAAATCTAACCGAAAAAGAGGTTGTTGCCATTGCGAGTTCCATAGCAGAGTTTTCGGCAACTGCTGAAGAAATAGCGGCAGGAACTCAGGAATTTGCCAATAGTTTGCAAGCAATTAAGATGCACATTCAAAAAACTGACAGTGTAATAGAATTGATCAACACCGTTGCCAAACAAACTAATCTTTTAGGCTTAAATGCGAAAATTGAAGCAGCTCGAGCCGGAAACCTTGGCAAAGGTTTCGGTGTGGTAGCCGAGGAAATTGGTAAGCTAGCAGAAAATACACGTAACTCGGTAAAAGATGTGGTTGATACTTTGAAAACGATACAGACAACGATTGAAAAACTAGCGGAATCGATCGAGCAGATGGCAGCAGGCACACAGGAACAGGCTGCCACGTCATCAACAATCAACAATTCAATTCAGGTTTTGAACAATATCACGGATGATCTTAAGATGAAGGCCAATAATCTTGTAAAGTGAACTTACAGGGGAACCCTTTAATGCGATAAATTGGCATCTTCTATGAAAGAAGTGATTATGTATTGAGTCCGGGTGTTAATAATGAATCTTTTTCAAAGGGTAATATTTTTGGTACTAAGAATATTTTTATTAATGCAATCGAAATATCCAAAACAATATGCAAATCAAAACTGACTAATGGGGATATTGCGGTTGATTGTACTATGGGAAATGGAAATGATACAGCATTTTTATGTAATTTAGTTGGAGAAAAAGGAAAAGTTTATGCTTTTGATATACAAGAAATTGCTGTTATAAATACAAGAAATAAGCTTCAAGAATTAAACTTTCTTAAAAGAGCTGAACTTATCCTTGATACTCACCAAAATGTTGGTAAATATATTAAAGGAAAGGTTAAATTAGTAATATTTAATCTAGGATATCTACCGAAAGGAGATCATAAAATTACCACAAAAAAGGAAACTACCATAGAAGCTGTTCAGAAATGTATAGACATACTTGAACCCAATGGCATTATATTACTTGTTGTATATACCGGACATGAAAATGGTAAATTGGAAAAAGAGGCTTTGGATAGTTATACATCAATATTAAGCCAAAAAGATTATAATGTAGCTAATATTTGCTTTATTAATCAGATTAATAATCCACCTGAACTTATTTGCATTGAAAAAGTTTGTCCCAGATAAACATGTGGTCGACTAAATTCAGGATTCAAAGTCATTACGCAAACAAGGAACCTGTCCCTAGATCTTATTAAAGCTATTGCGTTTTCGAAAGAGGGAGCATGGCGGGAGGAGTCAAAACTACCATAACTTTAGTAGGGCTATCTGCAGCGTTTTGGCAAAGGTGTGGATGACTTCCATCCAAGTGGATGCTATCTCCTTCTTCCAAAATTGCAGAATAATTTCCTTGGATAACTTTAACTTTACCATTGAGTACCGTAATCCACTCTTCGCCTTTGTGCGTGTGTGCACAATTACCGGCTTGATATCCTGGAGGTAGTTCAACCATGAGGATCTGTAGTTGTCGTCCAAAGGGCGCAGATAATATTTCAAGTTCTGGCTCGTCCCCTAACTTTATACGGGGGCGGGCATTTTTCGTGACCAACTCCGGTGGGAACGGTTCATCCGCTAGGAAATTTCTGACAGGAACTCTAAGCGCAGTTGCCACTTTTTGAAGACTTTCTAAGGAAAGGGAAACCTTGTCATTCTCCACCTGACTGATAAAGCCCTGAGATAGTCCAGTAATTAGCGCCAATTGTGGAATGGTTAGATTTAAATCATGCCGGTAGGTTTTAATCTTAGGTCCGATAGACATTAATACACCACCTAGCTCTCTTTGTGTGTAACAAAAAAATATTGACAGTCATAATAAAGGTTGTTATCATTACACAGTAATATTGTTACAACCAATATATTATTTCTCGCACTAAAATACAAGCTAGGAGGGGAAACTTTAAGGATGAATACAATAATAAGATTGATAATTGTGATGATCGTTTCTTATGGGCTTAATATCCCTCTTGGTATGTGGCGGGTAAGAACTAAAAAATTTAGTTTGTTTTGGTTCATATCGATTCATATAGCGGTTCCTCTCATTTTCATTCTTAGGGTTAGTGAGGGCCTTGCATATTGGGCTATTCCAGTTCTTATTGTTTCGGCGGTTCTGGGTCAATTAACTGGAGGCCGGTTATCGCTACGTAAAAAGGAAAACAAGACTGAACCCGAACTCTCTAAGCAAATTAGTGTGAATGAAGGCGGGTCAATCTAAAAAACAGATATCACAAGGTAAGAAGTCAGACAGTGCAGATCACAATGAATCGCCGTTTCAGCTAAATAGCTGAAGCGGCGATTTGGTTTATCCATAGCTTAGGCGCTTTCTAAAACCCTTTACATTGACGTAACGTTAAGGTGTATAGTAATCTTGTCAGGAGGTGAAGACATGGAATATACAGTACAAAAATTGGGCCGGCTGGCAGGTATCAGCACCAGGACATTAAGGTACTATGATGAGATAGAAATTCTTAAGCCGGCAAGAATTAACTCGTCAGGGTACCGTATCTATGGTCAAGTTGAGGTGGATAGGTTACAACAGATTCTTTTTTATCGAGAGTTGGGTGTAAGCTTAGAAAGCATTAAAGACTTAGTAACCGCACCTTCTTTTGATAGAGAAAAAGCACTAAGGGAACACCGCGAGAAGCTTCTAGAAAAAAGAAAGCAATTGGATTTATTGATTTCAAATGTTGATAAAACAATTGCCTCAACTGAAGGGAGAATTACGATGAGTAATCAAGAAAAATTTGATGGCTTTAAGCAAAAGCTAGTAGATGACAATGAAAAAAAGTATGGCAAGGAAATACGTGAAAAATATGGTGAGGAGGCTGTCAACAAGTCAAATGCTCAAATGCAAGGTATGTCACAAGAACAGTATAGAGAGGTTACGAAGCTTGCCGCTGAGGTTATCGAGATGCTTCATGCTGCTTTCAAGACAGGGGATCCGGCTGGTGAATTAGCTCAAAAAGCAGCGGATTTACATCGTCAGTGGTTAAGCTTCTATTGGGATAGCTACACGAAAGAAGCGCATGCAAGAGTTGCGCAGATGTATGTAGATGACGAACGATTTACTGCCTATTATGACGAGAAACAGCCCGGAACAGCAGCATTTTTGCGAGATGCAGTGCTCATTTATACGGGAACAAAGTGAACTCGTTCAATCACTCCCACTTGTAGAAGTGGGAGTCTTACGATTTGGCTAATAGGCTGTCTCCTTTAAGAACAAATAGCGAATAGCGATTGGTGAAAACCATCGCTATTCGCTTTATTTTTTCCTTACGAATAGCTCTCCCAGTGAAACGGTAGGTTTATGAAAGATACTTAGAAAAATGAAAGAAAGGCCTGCACGATGAAAAATTCAAAAGTGAAAATATATTTTTAATTAGAAGGAATCTTAAAGTAACCGTAGAAACAATCCCTATGATCGATTTAGGTGTTTTAAGGAGGAAGAGACAGTTGAAAAAGGGATATAAATATACCGTGACCTCACTGATCATAGTTTTGTTGTTAGGGCTACTTGGGTATCGTATTCAAAAGGTTTTGGTGAAGCAGAAAGATTTGCCCAAGTCCTCTCCCGTTCAGACAGTTCAGGTAATGGATGTTGGCAAGGTTAAAAAGGAGAACTCAATTGATCTCTATGGAAGCATCGAAGCCATTAACAAAGTTAGCGTAAGTTCTAAGCTTTCTGGTCGGGTAAGCAAGGTAGCCGTCGAAAACGGTCAATTTGTGGATGCTGGAGAAACTTTAGTGGTTCTAGAGGACCAAGACTACCAGGCAGCCTTAACCAATAGTCAAAATATTTTAAGTAAGGCTCAATTAAGGTTGAGCGATGTTCAAAAAGACTTTGAGCAATACGAGAGGCTTTTGGCCGGTGGAGCGCTTCCCCAGCACGATCTTGATAAAGCTAAACTGGCTGTAGAAGTTGCCCAGGCTGACCTGAATTCTGCTCAAGTCGGAGTGGACAACGCCCAACTTTCCACTAAAGAGACTGTAATTATCGCTCCAATGGCTGGTGTGGTTGCTTATCGTTCAGTAAATTCAGGGCAGATGGTTTCGCCGGGAGTTCCACTAATGACTTTGGAGGATGTTTCATCCGTTTACGCTACCGTAAATGTTAAGCAGATAGATCTTCCACAAGTTAAAGAGGGAATGGTTGTACAGGTTATGCCTTCTGATGATGATAAACAAGTTTTAGCTGGAGAGGTGTCTCTAATTAGTCCAGTGGCGAATCAAGCCGCCCGCGTGTTCGAAGCAAGGGTCAAGGTGGTAAATAAAGGAGGTATACTTAAACCGGGGATGTTTGTGAAAACTCGGATTAGCTTAGGAAGTCCAGCCGATGTCTTAGCAATACCGGTCTATGCTTTGAGTGGGAAAGAGGATGCGTATAATGTCTATATTGCCGAGGGAAATCAGGCACGACAAAGGCCGGTGGAGATCGGAGTAACTATGGGAGAACAGATTGAGATCAAGTCGGGCTTGCAACTGGGAGAAAAAGTAATCGTGACAAACATCAACAAGTTAAAAGATCAAGATAAGATTGCCATTGTGGCACAGTAGGGGGAGAGTAGATGTTTCTTGCTGATCTCAGTTTAAAAAGACCGGTGCTTGCAACCGTGACTATTTTAGCCCTAGTGGCGTTGGGAATTACTAGTTACTTTGGTTTAGGAATAAACGACTGGCCGGAAGTAGAATTTCCCTTTGTCACTGTAACTATTGTCGAACCGGGTGCATCGCCAGAGCAAGTTGAGAACAATATTGCCCGCGAAGTTGAGGACGCAATAGGTCAAGTGTCTGGGGTTAAGCATGTCAATTCTTATATTCAAGAAGGGGTGGCTTTTGTCTTCGCCGAGTTCACATTGGATACAGTACCGGCAACGGCTGCTCAGGATGTTCGAGATAAAATCGGTTCAATTCGGAGTAAACTACCCGAAGACGCTCAAGAACCGGTGATTTCTCGATATGATCCTGCCGCGGAGCCAGTGATGTCTTTGGCGCTGACAGGAAGTATGCCTTTAACTGAAATAACGACGCTTGTTAATGACAATATTCGTAAGAAAATTGAATCGGTTAATGGGGTAGGGGTGGTAAATGTCCTAGGCGAGCAGCTAAAAGAAGTCCAGATTCAGCTTGACCAAAATAAATTGGCTGCCTATAATCTCACTACCTTGGAAGTGATGAATTCCTTGGGTTATGAGAACCTGGAAGCACCAGTAGGGAACGTGACGACCAATGATCGAAAAATTTCGTTGCGAACCAGTGGTAAGATTAAAAAAATGGAGGATTTTAAAAATATTCCTATTGCCAAACGCGGTGGAGTACAACTATATCTCAGAGATATTGCTAAGGTAATCAGCGGGGTAAAAGATCCTGAAAGCATATCCTTTTTTCAGGGAAAACCTTCTATTGGAGTAGATGTTATTAAGCAATCGGGTAGTAACACAGTAATAGTCGCTGACGATGTACGAAAAGTAGTTGAGGAGTTGAAACCGACACTTCCTGAGGGTGTTAATTTAGATATAGTTAAAGATAATTCAATTAATATTCGTAATTCCGTGAATGACGTTATTAAGACGATTGCGGAGGGGGGGATTTTGGCAATCCTTACCGTACTTTTGTTTATGGGCAATTGGCGGACTACAATTATCAGTGCTGTCGCAATTCCTACGTCGATTGTTTCCACGTTTTTTGCTATGAGCGTTTTGGGTTATACATTGAATGGGATGTCGCTAATGGCCCTGTCTCTCTCGGTAGGATTACTTATTGATGATGCCATTGTTGTCATCGAAAACATAGAACGGCATATGAGTATGGGTAAATCACCCTTGGTCGCGGCTAAGGATGCCACGGAAGAAATCGGGCTAGCTGTCATGGCAACGACCTTTACTTTAGTGGCTGTATTTTTACCATTGGGGATGATGAGTGGTATTACAGGCAAGTTCTTCAAACAGTTTGGGATTACGGTTGTTGTAGCGGTTATGGTCTCTCTCCTTGTTTCCTTTACCTTAGTTCCTTTATTCTCTTCTCGTTATTTAAAACTTGAAGAGGAGCATAAGACTAGAGGACCTATTCGTAAATTTCTAGACGGGTTTAATCGACAATTTGAGATGGGGACAGTATTATATACGAGGTTACTGCGTTTCGTTCTCAGGAACAGAATAAAAACTGTAGTTGTTGTAACACTCTTGTTTGTCGGTAGTTTGGGCCTTTTCCCGTTTCTAGGCGTTAGTTTTATGCCCAGCGCAGATACTGGCGAATTTAGTGTTATTGCCACTTTGGATTCAGGGCTAAGCGATCAGGCCGCCAGTAAAGTGACGAAACAAATCGAAGGCATTATCCGTACATATCCAGAAGTCGTAGAGACTTATTCTACGATTAAAAAAGACGACCTTAATGTATATGTTCAACTACAGAACAAAACGGAGAGAAAGCGTTCTAGTTCACAGATCGTATCAGATTTAAGGCCGAAATTGAACGCTCTTCCAGGTATTCAAGTGGCACTAAATCTCAAGGGTTTCATGGAAATGGGTAAAGATGTCCAGTATAGCATACAGGGTGATGACTTAGATGTTTTGCAAAAGTATGCCGTGAAAGCCCAAAAAATCCTGGAAACTATGCCTGGGGTAACCGATGTTAATAGCAGTTACAAACCAGGGAAACCGGAGGTAAATATCAAGATTCGATCGGCTGAGGCGGCAGATTTAGGGGTGTCAACCGGACTGGTTGCCAATACATTGCATACACTTTATAGTGGAACAGTTATCAGTCAATATCGGGAGGGCGACCATAACTATGATGTGCGTCTAATTCTTGATCCTACTCAAAGACAAGCTTTGACTGGTCTCGATAAGATTTATATCCCTGGGGCAAACAAAACTCCTACGGGGGATACTGCGATGATCTCCTTGGACCAGGTGACTGACAAGGTTTTTGCTCCGGCACCCAGTTTGATTAACCGTGCGGAGCGCAAAAGGGAAATACAACTGTCGGCCAATTTAGCCAATCTTTCTTTGGGAAAATTTGAAGAAAAGTTTAATCCTGTCATCCAAGAACTTGGCCTTCCACCTGGCTATAAGTTTGTTGCCGGCGGTCAGTCATCCTTCATGGGAGAGAGCTTTACCTCAATGGGGATAGCTCTAATGATGGGTGTCTTATTTATCTTCTTTATCTTGGCTGCTCAGTTTGAGAGTTATATCGATCCTTTTTCCATTATGTTTTCACTTCCCTTGGCAATCATCGGTGCTATAATGGCCTTGTTCTTGACCAATGACGATTTTGGGATGATGTCTAACATAGGAATCATCATGCTTATGGGGTTGGTAACTAAAAATGCGATCTTGCTCGTGGACTTTGCCAAGCAGCAACGGGCAAAAGGGGTGGAGAGAAACGAGGCTTTAGTAATTGCAGGACGAACTCGTCTCCGACCAATCGTCATGACCTCGGTGGCCATGATCTTTGGTATGATGCCGCTGGCCTTGGGACTTGGACAAGGGGCGGAAGCGCGAGCCCCGATGGCCCATGCCATTATTGGAGGGGTGATCACTTCGACACTTTTGTCTTTAGTGGTCGTTCCGTTGATGTATTCATTCTTGGATGATTTACGCAAGAAATTTCGGCCGAATGCTCCCATAAGAGTTTCTGGAAAGAAGGATCTAGCATTATAGGCAAATACACTAAAAATCACCGCACCGGATAATACCGGAGCGGTGATTTTTTCATACTTATCATTCAGTTCTTCATGGTGTATCCGCACTATACTTCTGCGATGATCTCTCCCATACGGGATATGTCATACCCTCCAATTCCCATCACCTCATTGCGAAAAGAGGGGGATTTCAAGATACTCATTAAAGCCTGAAAATGTGGCCGCTCCAGATCTTCTTGGCGTATTACTAAATCATAGCGTTCTTTATGCAGCGGGATAAAATCAAGATTAACAAATTGCATGGCAACCTTTTCAATCCCTAAACCAACATCTGCTTCCCCGCGTGCTACTTTGCTCGCCACAGCAAGGTGGGTCATTTCTTCATCTCCATAGCCCTGAATATCAGTACGCTTTATCCCCGAGATTCGAAGTTGTTCATCAAACAACACTCTTGCCCCGGATCCTCTTTCGCGGTTAATAAAACGAACCTCTGGTTTGGTTAGGTCACTCCAAGTGGTTATTTGCTTGGGGTTTCCTTTGGCAACATAAAAACCTTCCATTCGATAAACTAAGTTTATGATACAAGTCGGGTGACCTGGTAACAGTCTTCGAACATAAGGGGTGTTATATTCGTTTGTATCACTATCCCATAAATGCGCAGTGACAACATTGGCAAGGCCACGGTACAAAGCCATGAGCCCGTCGACGCTGCCAATATAACGGCGTAAGAAGTGAACCTGCGGAAATTGTTTTTCCAAATAGCGGGTTAAGATGTCTAAGATAATATCTTGACCGCAGATGACTAAGCCCTCATCCAACGAGGAATAGGAACTGGGGGATGTAGTCGGTGCTGTAGCAGCGAAAGTGGTTACATTTTTCAAATTACGCTTAAAAGCTTCAATATCGGCACCATCTACTCGCACCTTGCGGCCAATGTGGTAGGCGGCTAGCTCATCGCGCTTAATAAGTTCATAAACTGTATACTTGGAGATATTAAGGATTTTAGCCACTTCTTCAGGAGTGTAAGAAACATCTTCGGACATACTCGTTTACCTGCCTCCCTGATATTTTCATTTAGTTTATGAGCCTATTCTTAATTCTAACCTATTATAGCATATCGTAAAATCAAGTTATAGCTTGGTTTTGCTTGGGGATGATAACACAACAGGAGGAAATTCAGCGAACAGAGCATGACCTGGCTAGAAAAGCAATGGATATTGATGAGATTTTGGAAGCAAGTCTTTAATTATTTTTGGGTGCAGATCAAGCATAATAGCGTTCGGTCCAGAGGATTTGAATCTCACTCCTCAAGAGGTTAGTTGACGTATTGTCGTGTTTCAACAAGGGCGTTTGCTGGCCGATGCTCTCCCTTGGGAATATTCCAACAGACGATAAACTTGTTGGATTGAACCTCCTGACATCGTGCAAATAGTGAAACTACTTCAATCATGAGGATGAACTAGTAGCGGACGAGGAAACGTCATGCTACAATTGTCGGTTCAGGCGCTGGACTGATCGAACCTTTGTATGCATGAAAAGGTGAATATTAGCATGGAGAAAACTTACTTACTGGTCATGTGGGCGGATTTACTAAAATAAGTACAAACCAGTACGGCCTCATTGTTAATATGAAGCCGTACTGGTTAAATGTTAGGTCTTTTACCTTTTCGCTTTTATGGATTTTGGGTTTTGAGTATCCTTATCGAAACCTCATGCTCTCCGATGATTCCCTGAATGTGTTTCGACTCATCTTTAAGTTTATTGACTTCGGATGAGTTAGCCTTTAGCACAGTTTCAAGAAGGTCAGTTTTTTCATTAAGATACGCATGAAACTCTTCAAATAGTCTGTCGATCTGTTCGCGGAATGCGACTAGACCCTCACCAATGACTTTGACGTTTCTTTGCGTCTCTTCTAGGAGTATCGTAGTTCTATCAACTTTAGACTCAAACCCTCCGACCCTATTAGTCAGCTCAGAGAGCTGTTGGTTAGTCTCATTCTGACCTTCGATAAGCTGAGTTAACATCTGGATCATTTTCTCATCCACATTGTTTCCTCCTTCGTTTGAGTCATTTTATCACACCCAAGAGAGTTCTTCCACAACTTCGCTTTAGGAATGCCTCCCCTAGCGTGCTTGGCTACAACTCCTCCGTCCCATTGGGGATTGTGTCGGAGTTCAACATAATGGGAAACAGAAATTGGCTTCGAAGACGATTACGTTAATTGGAGGTACAGCCGTAATTTCTCAAGCTATTCAAGACTCATTAAGTGAGACTTATGGTAAGGAAAATGTCATTCGCTATGGTGGGGTGGATCGTAATGCGACAGCTGTAGCAATTGCAGCGGTTCTCGGAACTACAGGTAAGGCCGTGATAGCCAACGGGGAAGACGGTCATTACGCAGACGCCTTGGCAGTCTCCAGTTATGCGGCCTATAACGGGATACCGATATTTTTTGCCGAAACTGTTGGACTTTCGGCCGTAACCGCCCAAGCGCTGACCTTATTTCCGCCTTTACACCTATTTAGTTAATGTTGAATGTTAATATGTTATATTACGGTAAAGCAGCTGTGACATGAATCTGCATAGTAAGCAATAATCCGTTGGAAGTAACCCCTGTAAGTGTGATCACATCACCTGCAGTAGGAGCAGTAAGGATCGTCCCATCTGATTTCATTGTAAAGGTACTGGTTCCTCCAGCAGCGTTTACTGCAGAATAGATAATCTCCGATAACTGCATAGGCGCACTAGTTGCACTAGTATACTGATCCATAGCACGGAAGTATACTCCTGCTTGGCTGATATTATTTTGGTTAGTGTTTAAGCCGTTATTATTCGGTCCGTAGGTACCTCTAGCTCCATTTATATTATATTTCGCAAGTAACATGTTCGGTTGGAGGAACGTTGCGCTAACCGTTGCTACATCTTTCGTTTCATTTAATGTCACACCTTGCAAATAAGTTGACACAGTAGCAAAGATTTTACTGGCTAAAGGTGTTGCAGTCGAAGATTTAATGGGCGTAGTCAGGGAGTAAATTAAGCCATCAGCCCCTTTAATAGTAACGGCCAAGTTAGTGCTTGATGATGTAACATTTGGACCTAGGGTGTTGCCAACTACCTTTGCCTTTTTATAAGGAAGTGGACTATTTGGAGTGGCAACAAAAGCAATCGTAAAGTCAGTGCTATCAACGGATATACCGATTATTGGTTTACCTGCTAATAGTACTTTTTCACCGCTTGATGTTTTGCCATAAACTTTTGACGTAGCTGCGTAATCTATTGCTCTTTGCGAAAGAGTTGAATTGTTGTTAATGGCATATATAGGTTTGGGGATTGCAGTGAGTGTGTATTCTGTAATATCGGAATCTTTGACAATTGAGATTGTTACTGATTTTGAGTCGATCACAGTATATGGATCTGCTAGAGTACCTGCATGACCATCGAGGATATTAACAAGTTTGAATGTAACTGTTCCTGATGCTGCAGATCCTGCAGGTGCTGTAGCTTTAATGTTAATACCATTTGCGCCAGAGGCTATAGGAATACTTGTATCTGGGTTTCCCCATTGGTCGGTACCAGTTAAGGTTAGAGCAGTTGAAGCCGTAGTTGCTATAATTTTGTAATTATAAGTCGTACTCGTACAGTAAGTTATCATATCAAACGCTCTATCATATTGATCTTTAACACTAAGCCCGCTAAAGTTAATTCCATAGTCTATTACTTGATTTGAAGCATTTTGCATGGTAGTTACTAATTGTGTAGTGTCTAAAGATAACGTGGTAGCTTTGGCAAGCTTCTGAATATTGATAGTTAATGAGCTGCATTTACCTGTTGATGTCGTTGCTGTTATAACTTGTTGTCCGTCATTAGTAAATCCATTACCATTAGGTCCAGCTATTAAACTAGCAGTTCCATTAGTATTTTGGATAAGCTTTGCGTTACTTATAGTGACATTAGTACCCTTTAAATCAATATATTTTGTGATTGCCGCTCCATTTTGATCTAAGGCAGTAAATGGAATTACTTTTCCTTCATTAACAGCGATGCTGTCTGTCGGGGACATTAACGTAAATGTATCCACTTGTGATGCTTTCTTTAAGGTTGTATTGAGTGAGGAAGTTTTCCCTGTCCAAGTCATGGCAGTGATTACGGTTGGTATATCTATCGTGAGAGCAGTGTCGCTATTGCTTGCAACTACTTTGATGACTGCTTTCGAAGAATCACTTGGATCTTTTTCAACTGTAGCTGTTACATATGAGTTTGAACTTGTTAGCAGATTAGTATTACCAGCATTATCACTGTGTAAGATTAAGCCGCCCTTAATCAAATCATAATTTGTTGTAGGATTACCACTGATATCCGTAGCTGTATAGCATGCATAGAAGATACTGCTATCTCCTCCAGTTAAAACTTTCTCATCAGCATTGGTTAAAGTCCCAAGTTGGAAATCGCTTAATGTACCAATTTGTGTCGATGTCGTCAATGTCGCACTCACAGAAACCCCAGTTGTTGAATCATAGCCCGTCAATACAACTGTAGCAAACTGCATAAGATTCGTAACACTTGAGGCTAACGTCAGTAAGCCATCCTTCGCGGTAACTGTGCCAACGCCACTTTGGAATGTTAAACTATTAGCAAGAGATGAGGATGTAATATCGTTTCCATATTGATCTAATACTTTATAGGTTGCATAGCCTGTCTGTTTCGTTGAATCAGAAGAATCAGTAACAACCCCTAATTTAGTGGAAGGTATAGTAATCGAAGTTATCTTTTGTTGGGCTACAACTACCGATGTAGTTCCAAGATCCGTTGCATCATTCTTGACAGCAACAGTATATGTTCCTTCTGGGAAATTTGCTGAATTAGTCAAGACAGCTTCTGTCTTTGCAGTATTCCAAGTCGGGTTTACTGTTACAGGATTTGTTAAGTTTTTAACGGTAAATACTATTTTTGCAGTATCGGTAGGCGCTTGGTTAAAAACTACTTTGAAGGTTGCAGCGCCAGTAGCACTTACTGAAGTAACTGACAATGCACCAGTAGGTGCAGTCACTTCACCAGAAGTAACCCTTGTTAGTACATTCGCTGGAACAACAGCTGCACCGCCGAGAGCAGTAACAACACTGTCCGCAGCGAGTTTACTGTGTACAAAAGTAGCTGCAGCAGGAACGGTTCCGTTAGTGAGGATGATAGCGGATTTAGTTATAGCTGCGAGTGGTGCACCAGCGAGAGCATCGATGCCAGTTATGCCATTTGCGACAAAGACATTTCCGAATGTGAGAGCGGCTGCAAAGTCTTGGATGACTTGGTTGTTGGTGTCATAAGCGGAGGTTCCTGAATGACGGGTTGCGCCCGGAAACTTAGCTTTTACTGCATCACTGATGACGCCTGTTCCACCAATAATATCACTAACTATAATGCTAGGATTTGCAGCCAGATGATCTAATATGCTTGCTGGAACTGTTTCTTTATCTGTAAAGAGGATTGGCTCATTGGCAGCAGAAGCGATTGCAGCGATGGAGAGTGCATCTTGCAGGCCATTAACAACTGCTACCTTGGTTACGCCAGTCATTTTTTTGGCAATATTGACGGATGTTCCAGCACGGTCTGCTCCACCAAGGGGAACGACTGTGATACCCATACCTGTAATTTGATCAAGTACTGCTTGGCTGATAACAGCAGTTCCGCTGGTCACATATACTGTTTTAACAGCGAGTTTCGTAAGTTCAGCCTTAGTGTCAGCATCCAGTGTGCTTCCTGGATCAGTCAGAAGGATAGGAGCTTTCAAGTAGAAAGATAGCGGACCAGCAGTCAGCGCATCAACCATACCATAAGAGGCTGTGGATGCCAGAATTGCAGTTCCAGTCCAACCTGTTTGTTCTGCGATAGCTACTGCAGTTTGAGCAGCAGTTGTGCCAGCTAAGCGAGGTGGCACAACTGCTGCAAATGCATTAAAAGGGACTATTGACAGGGCCATACCAGCGATAGCTAAGGCTGCTATGGCTTTTTTAGTTTTTTTCATGTAGTGAATACTCCTCTCGTCTTTAATGAACTATCTCTTCACCTTACCTGGGACTTCTCATAGTCGTACCTCTCACCTCACTTTTCAAAATGAATAGTATGATTATAGACATTGCGCATTCTCTAAACTAATCCACAGAATTTATTGAAGCTTCCCTCCTGAAAATGTTTCATACCAGTGGGTACCCTCAGAACGGTACCCTCAGAACGATAACAATGAAGAAATATAGAGTTTTGTAATGATTGGTTTCACTAACTTACGCTAGATGGTCGGTTTAATAAATTTGGATAAATATGCGACGCTAACTATTATAAGCTAACGTAAGCTAACAAAAATGAACTGATATGCCATTATACGATTGAATATTTTTATTTACAATAGGTAAATTACAATATTTGCAAATTTAATCTATAAAGTTACGTTGCGACTAAACAAGCATGGCTCCTCATTTTATAATGTGGAGCCATCACTCAAAAAGCCTAATTTGGTAATCCTTTTGCTACACTTTGGGTTAAATATTCTTGAATTTCCTCAAACTATCATCTCCAAACAAAACAGAACTGTAACTTGATTCTGAAATATGCTACTAGTAGAGCCGTATACTTTCTGCCCTAGAATGGGAATTTATTGCATTTATCAGTGGTGCCGCGCAGCGGCATTGAGGCCTGATACGAAAAAATCCGTAATCTGCCTTATTAAACCCTGTAGAACTGGAGAAAGAAATCCTGTATTCATATTGAATTATATTGCTAATCTAAGATTAACTATAGTATAATGACGTAGTAGTCTTGTTAAGTTAGTTAGTGTTATGTGCACCGATCGATATACTTTGGTATTTATTAGATAACTTAACATGCACTAACTCACTATATATTTTAACATAACACATCAAGGAGGAGTATAAGTGAAAAAAGTCTTATGGTTATTAATGAGTTTTCTATTAATTCTATCTTTGGTCGGTTGTAGTGCAGGAAATTCCTCCCAACCATCAACAAACGCCCTAACCCCACAGGCTAAATCCACTGAAATCATGATCTCGGCCGCAGCCAGTTTGAAAGATTCATTGACTGAATTCCAGAAAGATTACGCTCAGAAAAAACCCGAAGTGAAGCTTACCATTAATTTCGGAGCTTCAGGTACGCTTCAACAACAAATTGAACAGGGTGCTCCAGTTGACCTTTTTATTTCCGCAGGAAAGGCACAGATGGATGCCTTAGAACAAAAGAACTTAATCGTTAAAGAAAGTAAAGTCGACTTACTGGGAAATGATTTAGTACTTATTACAGGGAAGGATAACAGCAAGGTTACGTCCCTCGATGACCTGACTAAAGCGAGTGTTAATCAGATCAGTATTGGTACTCCGGAATCCGTACCCGCAGGAAAATATGCAAAAGAATCGTTAACGAGTCTCAAACTTTGGGACGCATTACAGCCGAAGTTTGTGTTGGCTAAGGATGTGACTCAGGTTCTAAATTATGTAGAAACAGGGAATGTGGAGGCTGGACTTGTATACCAGTCTGATGCCCAAGGGTCCACAAAAGTTAAAGTTGTTACAGTAGTCCCAGCAAGTAGTCACAAACCCATTGTCTACCCTGCAGCGCTTATTGCGGCTAGTAAAAACAAGCAAGTTGCAGAGGACTTTCTAAAGTACTTACAGAGTTCGGATGCCCAAAAAGTTTTTATGAAATATGGTTTTAAGACCTTAGCAAAGTGAACTCGTTCAACTAAAGCTGAACATCGGGGCTTCAGATGGGGACTCTACCCCACCTGAAGTTTACGAAGAACCTACCCCCACTTATAGAAGTGAGGGTCTTGAAAACTGGATAAATTAGTTTCTGAGGGAGCCGCTATGGAATTTAGCTATATTCCTATTATTTTGTCTCTGAAAGTTGCCTTGGCTGCCGTAATAATTGTGGCTTGTTCTTCGATACCCATAGCTGCCCTGATGGCCAAGCGTGAGTTCTGGGGTAAAGATGTTGTAGAGTCTATCATTACTTTGCCCCTTGTACTCCCCCCCTCGGTCATTGGCTTCATGTTGCTTTATGTCTTTGGGAAGAACGGTCCTTTAGGGAAGTTATTCGAACTATGGTTTCATACTAGGATTGTCTTCACCTTAGCGGGAGCAGTAATAGCAGCCGCTGTCGTAGCTTTTCCTTTGATGTACCAAGCTGTAAAGGTTGCCATTGAGAATGTTGATCAAAATCTTGAAAAGGCAGCACGTACCTTAGGAGCTAGAGAACTAAGGGTGTTCTTCACCATTACCCTTCCGTTAGCATTAAATGGTATTGTTGCGGGCTTAGTCCTAGCCTTCGCACGGTCTCTGGGGGAATTTGGGGCGACGTTGATGATTGCAGGCAATATCCCGGGCAAGACGCAAACAATGCCGATCGCCATCTACTTTGCTAATGAGGCGGGCGACACTGGGCAAGCAAGTATCTTGGTGATCATCATGACTGTTTTTAGCTTTTTGGTCATTTATGGACTAAACCGATGGGGAAAAGGCCCACGACGAGATACTCGAGGAGGTGGAGCATAATGCTCAAGGCTCATTTTAAAAAAAAGTTACCCACCTTTGAACTAGAGGCTGATATCTCGTTGAGTAATGGGATTCTGGCCCTTGTAGGTCCTTCTGGCGCTGGCAAGACTACTATACTCCAGTGTCTAGCGGGACTCCAGACCCCTTCGTGGGGGGAGATTAATATCCATGGTAAGAATGTTTTCTCTTCTCAACATGGCACGGATGTTCCTATCAGAAACCGACGGATAGGGTATGTTTTTCAGGATTATGCTCTCTTTCCCAATATGACAGTCGAAAAAAATGTAATGTATGGTAAGCCTAAGAAAGGGAGTGTCCCCAACAAAGTCCTCACCGCTGCTAACGTTTTAGAGATGCTAAAGATTGAACATCTTCGAAATCGCTATCCCAATCAAATCTCAGGAGGAGAAAAACAACGAGTTGCTTTGGCTCGTGCCTTAATGACGGAGCCCGAACTTTTGCTGCTTGATGAACCTCTTTCCGCCCTCGATCAGGACACGCGAAGTACACTCCAACAGGAGTTGCTGAAACTCCAAGCTCAATGGCAGATTCCATTCATCTTAGTTACGCATGATCCTCAGGAAGCAGAAATGCTGGGAGACCAGATTATTAAGCTTGATCGTGGTAAACAAGAGGGGATTAGAAAGCTCCATAGAGTTCAGTGAACTCGTGGTTTAGAAAAATTGAATAATTAATCTCCGAGCCAGAATGACCTAAAGAGGCAAATCTATGGTCACTGGACAGGATCTAGGTCCTCAGGGTGTTCCTGGAAACAGGTATGCCTTCACATTTTGAAAAGGAGTAGCACGTATTAGACTGGAACGCCAGTTTACTCATGGCTCCCTTTTTGGGAGTCTTATTTTTTTTGTACAGTTAGAACGAAGAAACCCTATGGTAAGGAGGTCATTGTGTTTGTCAGTGATTTAATGGGACTAGACTTTTCCCCGTTACTAATTTCATTGAGAGCAGCTGTTTTAGCAACTATTGTGGCTTTTTTCTTGGGAATTGCGGCTGCGTACTTTGTTTCGGGGTATAGGGGGAATTTCAAAGGATTGATTGATGGTGTCCTTACTTTACCTCTAGTTTTACCACCAACCGTTGTAGGATTTTTGCTTCTTATACTATTTGGCAAGAATGGACCCCTTGGCAAACTCCTGATGGCAATTGGAACGACTGTCATATTCTCTTGGCCGGCAACCGTTATTGCAGCTTCAGTTGTCGCTTTTCCCTTAATGTATCGAACGGTCAGAAGTGCTTTTGAACAAATTGATCAAAATATTATTAATGCTGCACGTACACTGGGTGTTTCAGAGTGGAAAATATTTTGGAAGATAACGATTCCGCTGGCTTGGCCGGGAGTAGCTGCAGGTACAGTATTAGCCTTTGCCAGGGCCTTGGGCGATTTTGGAGCAACACTTATGATTGGCGGTAACATACCCGGAAAGACTTTGACAATTCCTGCTGAGATCTTTTTTGCAGCTGAAAGTGGAGATATGGGAAAGGCTTTGACATGGGTGATACTTATTTTTATCATTTCCCTGATTGTTATGACGTTAATGAATTATTGGACTGATTATCAATACAAGATGGTCGCGACAGTGGGTAGGAAATAGTATGGAACTATTGGTTGATATTCAAAAAGAACTTCCCGGCTTTACACTTGAAGTGAATTTTGAAGCAGGTATGGATATTCTCGGCCTTTTGGGAGCTTCAGGTTCAGGTAAAAGCATGACCTTACGCTGCATCGCGGGAATTGATACCCCCGATAAGGGGAGTATTGTTCTCAATGGGCGAACTTTGTTTGACTCCAAGAAAGGGATAAATCTCCCCTGTCGCAAGAGGAAGCTGGGGTTTTTATTTCAGAATTACGCTCTTTTTCCCAATATGACCGTCGAAGAGAACATTGGTTTTGGAATTGGAGACAAAAAGCAGGCAGACAGAATTGCCATAATCAAGCAAAAGATGAAGATGATCAAGCTGGAAGGCTTGGAAAAGAGGTATCCCAACCAGCTTTCCGGGGGACAACAGCAACGAGTTGCTCTAGCCAGAGCTTTGGCTATTGAGCCTGAGGCTTTGCTCTTAGATGAACCTTTTTCTGCACTTGATGACTATTTAAGAAGCCACATGGTCAAACAATTGACTGAGATCTTAGCGGATTATCCGGGAGTTACCCTGTTCGTAACCCATAACATGGATGAAGTCTACAGAATTTGCGATAAATTGGTAGTACTGTCCCAGGGAAAAATTGAAGCAAAAGGGGGAAAAGAGGAAGTATTCAGGTGTCCGCCGTCACTTGTATCCGCACAATTGACAGGGTGTAAGAATTTTTCACAGGCAAAATACATATCACGGTTTGAGTTAGAAGCACTTGAATGGGGCATAAATTTAAAAACTAGGCATGAAATCTCTAGACAAGTCAAAAATGTTGGTATTCATGCGCACGTGATCGAAGTGGCCTCTGATGAAAAAGATGACAACGTGTTTAAGTGTTGGCTTAATTTTACTAGCGAGACTCCATCAAGAATGACAGTATATTTATCAATGGAGAATCAGACTTTGGAACAAGGGAACTATCACTTACAATGGGAGATCACTAAAAAAATGTGGCTTGATTTAAAGGATAGACCACAACCTTGGGGCTTGCGTATTGATCCTGCGGAGCTAATAGTTTTCTGATTTGATCTAGGGTATTAATAAGAAAGCGGGGAAATTCATGAAAACTCTCAGTAGAATTATTGAGAATCATAAAACAAAGGTTACCTTAAGACTTGTTGCTTGTTCAATATTATTACTTTCGCTATTTATCTCAGGATGTTCAAGTGTTGTAAATGAAACCCAGAAAACCGAAAGTAGCAAAGTTGGCCAGAATAAACCCATTGAGCTTTTGATTTCCACTGCTCCCAGTTTAAAAGGCTCATTTGAAGAAATCAATGGACTTTATGCGCTAAAAAATGCTCAAGTGAAATTAGTATTTAATTATGGACCGTCAGGTTCACTTCAAAATCAAATTGAGCAAGGTGCTGCCACGGATATATTTATTTCTCAAGGTAAGCCACAGATGGATGCCCTTGAGCAAAAGGGACTGCTTAAGAAAGATTCTAGGGTAAATTTGTTAGGGGATGAACTTGTCTTAATCGCAGGTAAAAGCAACACTTCAATTAACAGCTTTGGAGATTTAGCTAAACCAGAGGTTAAGAAAATTGGAATTGGTGAGGCAGAATCGGTTCCGGCAGCCAAGACCACTAAAGAAACTTTAGAGACGCTTAATTTATGGAACACCCTACAACCCAAACTGGTCATGGGCAAGGATCTCATGCAAGTAATGGCCTATGTTGAAACAGGCAATGCCGAGGCAGGCTTTGTTTGGGATACAATAGCGATGACCTCAAATAAAGTTAAAATAGTGGCTACTGCCCCAGCTAATTCGCATAAACCAGTTCTTTTACCAGCAGCAGTAGTAGCAGCCTCCAAAAACAGCGATGCTGCTTCGAAATTTATGGAGTATTTACAAAGTGCTGAAGCAATGAAAATTTTTACAAAGAATGGTTTTATTAAGGGAAATTGATTAAGGCAAGTAAATGGAGGTAGAGACTATGATTTATATAAGCGATGCAACAATTGACAACTGGATCAAAGAGGATGTTCCGTATATCGATTTAACTACCCTGACCCTTGGTATAGGTGGACATAAGGGAAAGATGAGTTTTATGGCTCGAGAATATACGGTGTTATCTGGGGTAGAGGAAGTTTTACGGATCTTTGCTAAGCTTGGAATTACGCCGACTCGATCGTTGCCATCAGGTTCAGTTGTCAACAAAGGGGATATCTTTATTGAAGCTGAAGGGTTAGCATCAAGCCTTCATATAGCGTGGAAATTGTCTATGAATATCCTGGAATACTCCTCAGGGATTGCGACTAGAACAAAAAAGATGGTGGATAAGGCTAAAGCAGTGAACCCTAAAATTACTATTTTGGCTACTAGGAAGTCATTTCCTGGAACTAAAGAGCTATCCATAAATTCTATTATCGCTGGAGGTGCTTTTCCTCACCGACTGGGCTTATCTGAAACAATCTTAATTTTTAAACAACATATGGCTTTTCTTGGTGATATCAACAATCTTGCCCAAGCAATTCAAGAGATTAAAGCCGATGCCTGTGAAAAAAAGATTATTGTCGAGGTTGAAACGCTTGAAGATGCACGCCTTTTAATCGAATCTGGAGTAGGGGGATTGCAATTTGATAAAGTCCCTGCCAACGATTTAAAATTCATCGTTGATCAAATCCGACCAGTTAACCCGAACATCATTCTTCTTGGAGCGGGTGGCGTCAATGAAGGTAACATTGAAGAATATGCTCGTACCGGTATTGATGCAATTGTGACCACCTCGATGTATTTTGGAAAACCTTCTGACATTGGAGTTACAATGGAAAAATATTAAGACTCAGAATGTGATCCCTAATTAACAATATGATCTTATCTCCGAGCCGGAATAACCTAAGGATTAATTCTATGGTTACCGGCCGGGGCTTTAAGCCCTCAGGGTGTACCTGGAAACGGGTATGCCTTCCTTATGAAAAGGAGGTGGTTAGCCAGTTAGGCTTTTGTTTGGCATGGCTCCACTTTGCTGGGTGGAGCTATTTTTGTGCAAATTTACGAAGGAAAATATATTTAGCAGGAGGGTAATTATGAAAAAAGACACAACTGATATGCAAGAAGCAGCAGACACGATGGAAAAAACAGCTCGAGGTCCTTTTGCACCAGTCTATCCGTTTTTAGCCGAAAGATTTTATCAAGAATCCGAGCTTAAACAAGGCCTATGTCTGGACATTGGAAGCGGAGGTGCACAACTTGGTCTGGCAATCGGAAAAATCAGCAATTTGGAAGTTATAGCTTTGGACATCAATAAGTATGCCTTAGATTATGCCCAAGAAAATGCCCAAGCTATGGGATTAAGTGATAAGTTTTCTGTGCTTAATGCTGATGTCATAGCAATACCCCTAGCCAGCGACAGTGTAGATTTATGTGTCAGCAGAGGTTCTTTCTGGTTCTGGGAGGATGGAATAAAAGCCTTTGCTGAAATCTATCGAATTATGAAGCCCAACGCCAAAGCCTTTATTGGCTGTGGATTTGGAACAAAAGAAATTTTGGACAAAGTTGTGGAGCAGATGCAAAGTCACAACCCAGAATGGAATACCAAAAGGGAAAAATTGTTTCAAGATAATCCAGTCGAAAAATTTGAGGGTTATTTGAGCGCAGCAAAAATTGAGAATTTTACAATTGAAGATACGGACTCGGGAAGATATATAGTTTTTTCAAAAATAGCGCAATGAGGAGATATAGAGTATTTCCACACTTCTTATTTCAGCATCCGTTGCTGTAGGCGGTATCATCAGCTGGGTAGGACTCGTAATTCCCCATGCTGTCAGGATTTTGGTGGGGGCCAATAACAAATTATTGATTCCGGCCTCATTTTTGTTGGGGAGTACTTATTTAGTTCTTATCGACGATATTTCCAGAGCCTTGATGTCCACAGAAATTCCAATTGAAATTTAATTAATGTGAAAATAATCAGCGCTGCAGATGATGATGGGACCACTTACAAATCTTGTGTCACAAAATTTAATTAGCTTAGCTTCCTGCAAAGGTGCAGGTTGAAAGAAGGGGTTGAGGTTGTGCTTTGTTATTGTTGCAGGGACACCGTCCTCGGGGAAGACATCGGTTATGCTCCATGTAATTCTTTTAAAAAATGAACTTTTTTCTTTTTCTTACTTTATAGAAAACGATCCAACCTACCCCATTCTTGACAGGTTGTAGGAAAGTCTGAACTGATAAGGAGGAAATAGAATGCGTTCACTGGATGAAGATCTCCAAGCAGCTGTCGCTTATCATGGCCACCTCTGTATGGGTATGGTATTGGGGGTAAGGATGGCTCGCCTCGGCATGCAAGTCCTGGGAATTGACGATCCCTTAAATTTTCGCGACTCGATTGTGTATGTGGAAATGGATCGCTGCGCGACGGATGCAGTCAGTGTTACAACTGGATGTACTCTTGGGCGTAGAAGATTAAAGGTAGTTGATTATGGAAAAATGGCCGCAACTTTTGTTAACTTGGCAACTAATGAAGCAATCAGAGTAGCGCCAAAGATAGTAGCCTATCCCCAACCAGGTGAAGATCCTGTAGTTTTTTTGCAGCGTTTTAAGGATGAAGAATTGTTTCTCTGGCAGAAAGTGTTGATCAGTATTCCTCCAGAAGATTTGCCCGGCAAGCCACTCCATAATGTGGTATGTGAAAAATGTGGTGAAGTAATTTTAGATCGTCGGGAAGTTACTGTAGATAGCAAGGTGTTTTGCAAAGCATGTGTAAAAAATCCGTATTACCAAGAAATATCTGAAAGGGGATAAATACTTATGTGGGAGATTTATGACGAGTTGATTGATATTGTTCCCAAAGATTTGAAAGTGAGCGATTGTTGCGTTGGGCTTAATTGGATTTTGGTAAAATCAAAGGCTACAGGAGTTGCTATGACTCCCTTGGAAGGGCATTGCTCAATCACTAAGGCAGGCAATATTGTTGGTATGGGTGTTCAAGAACTGGCACGTAATATTAAATCGTGGAACAACTTTGAGGCAGCAGTTGCTCTGGCCGCTCTTAATTCTGCCCTGAATACTGAAGAACAGGTTAAACAGCTGACGGGTCGTTCCGTGAGTGACCATCCACTAAGCAACGCCTTTGAATATTACCGCGATCTATTCCAGGGCAAGAAGGTTGCAGTGATCGGACACTTTCCCGATTTGGATCCCTTGAGTGAGATATGTGAATTATCCATCCTAGAAAGGCGCCCAAGCCAAAATGACTTTCCTGATCCAGCCTGCGAATATCTTTTGCCACTTCAGGATTATGTGTTAATCACTGCTACGACGCTGATTAATAAGACTCTTCCTCGCCTCCTGGAACTTTCTAAAAATAGCACTGTGATTTTAGTTGGACCAAGCACGCCATTAACTCCTCGGCTTTTCTCATATGGTATTTCCACTTTAGCTGGTTCAGTGATTACTGATGTCAAGGTGTGGGATTTTGTACGTCAGGGTGGAGGAGGAATGGAGATATTTCAACATGGCTGTAGTATGGTCAAAATATCAAGCTTGGAAGAGACGGATACTCCAATTTCAAGGACTGCTGTTACAGCTTGATCGCATTCGGACAGAGAAGCTAATACTCTACAAGTTCTATGTTACAAGTTCTATGTCAGCCTACTAAATAATTGGGCTTGAAGGGGAGAATGTACTTAGTGGAAGAGTCTATTACACTTAAGCCCATTGGGATAGTGGAATCATTGATAACAAATCGCGATGACATGCCCACAAATGGAATTCAGGCAAGGATAAGGGTATTCCCAGCCTATATCGGAGCCTTAGAGAGAATCGAAGAATACTCTCACTTATGGATTTTGACTTGGTTTCATCAAGCACCGCGCGACGTTACTACCGCAGTACCATCTAAAGTCAATCCATTGTCCCATAAATTTGGTGTGTTCGCTTTGCGCTCACCATCTCGCCCTAATCCTGTAGCTCTAACCTTGGTTAAGTTGGAGCGGCTTGAGGAGAATACGCTTTATGTGACTGGCTTGGATGCGATTGATGGGTCGCCAGTGATTGACATTAAACCTTACTTCGAGCATGATACAGTATTTTCACCGCGCACACCGCAAATATCTCCTCTTAGCCAAAACGCTCTTCAGAAGACTTTGCTCAAACAAGCAGTAACTCATCATGGCGAAACATGTCCTGATCTTTTACTGGCTGTCCGAATGGCGTTAAGCGCTGATAAATTGCTGGGTTATATCAAATCTCCGAATGTTCAGGTTCAAGTTTACGGTTCTAGTTGCTTGGCTGATACCATCCAAGGGCTCTGTAGGGCAAGACTTGCTAATCCAGCAAGATTTGAGTTTTGTTCATCTCCCCAAAAGAATAGTATCTGGCTCAATGGAAAGAAACGGTTATCTCTTGTTGGCCTGCGGGAGTTAAACCTGGAAATGTTTTGGGGGTTGTCAGACTACGAAATTTTTGAGGGGGTTATGGAAGAAACAGACTCATACCTCCCGGGGAATGCAAGTGGTAGTCCCTAAGGCAGACGTCATGGGCGTGGTAAAACAAACCTTGGTCGGATAGTGAGTCTTTACAAATACAAAGTTCCAGTTATTTAGTAAATATCAGTGAACTCGTTCAACTAAAGTTGAACATCGAGTCTTCGGTGACGTAAGTCTCCAGTGACGTAACTCTCCGGTGGAGAGTTACGCCGAAGGCGCAAGGTTAGTAACGGATACTTAGGCGCTGAAGGATGACTTATGCCGAAGGCGCAGATCCACAGACGAATACTTTCGCGCTGTAGGATGAACTCTACCTCCTTCGCCGCCAAGTGTTTCTATTGGGAAGGCGACTCGGCGATACTCTATCCTACGCCGATAAGTATTCTTTAGGGATCACGGCTTCGGCGATACTAATCCTTCGCCGCGAAGTTTTTCTTTTGGGATAAGCGGCTACGGCGAAACCAATCCTACAGCGCATCAGTATTCTTCAAGGGTTATGCGCTTTCGGCGATACTCTCCACTGGAGACTATCGTCACTGGAGGCTTTCGTCACCGGAGACTATAGTACTAGAGACTATCGTCACCGAAGCAGAATAAGGTGTACCACTCCCACTTGTAGAAGCTTGTAAAAGTGGGGGTCTTACGATTTGGATAAAATTTAATAATTCAAACTCCAAGCTAGCTGAACCTAATGAGCAATCGATGGTTCTCTGGCCAGGGCTTAAGCCCTCGGGGTTTATTCGGAAACGGGTATGCCTTCACATTTGAAAAGGAGTGGACTGGCTGGCAAGGCTTTATTTCTTGATGGCTCCACCTTCTTTGAGTGTGGAGCCATTTTGTTTCAGATATTTATAGATGGTTATATTTGGATTGTGAGATTTGTTATATGGAGGGATTAAATGATGATAATTGATTCAAATATCTTAATAAGTGAATTATTGCGACAATATCCTGAAACACTTGAAATATTTGTTGCTAACGGTTTTCAATACTTTGCCGAAAATGATATTTTTAGTAAAATAGGTCCTTTTATCAGATTAAAAACTATTCTTCAGACGAGACATATTAATCCGGCTGTTTTCGTTAAGCTTCTTGAAGAAAGGATAGATTCAAGTTATCCACGGAAATATCCCTTTGAACATGGTGGAGCGGCGAATAGCGAAAAGTTAAATCTTCTCGCCCTTTTGCCTTGTCCACTTAAATTACCGCTTCAGCAAGCTTTTGAAAGGTATCTTGATCAGGAATTTGGCATAGATAAGACTGGGTTAAATTATCTTATCGAGGGGAATGCCAATAACCAGTTGTCTTATTATCAATATGTAGACCAATTTGAAGATCTTGCGGATATCCCGGATGTGATCATTACTCCAGGTTTAAATAATTTCTTTTATCAACGGTTTATTAAAAGGTTTATAGATAAGGGCTTTTTCATAGATGCTGCGTATTATCAGCCCCATAAAAGATACTCCCAGATCGGAATCAAAGATCCAGGTGGAAACTACACAATACTAGCGATGAATGTGTTAGTTATGGTTATTGATCATTCACAAATCGGAACTACTAATTACCCTAAAAAGTGGGAGGATATATTAAATCCTGAATTTGAGAAAAGAGTAGCTATGCGCGGGGAAAAGTATTTTTTTTGTGAAACAGTTCTCTTAGCTATTTACAAAACATATGGGATGGAGGGAATAAAAAGACTGGGTCGATCTGTGAAATACGGATGGCATCCTTCTCAAATGGCTAAGGCGGCTGGCAGCGGCAACATAGGGACTCCTGCCGTGAGTATTATGCCTTATTTCTTCACTAAGGCTATCAAACATAAAGAAAATGTAACGGTTGTCTGGCCAGAGGATGGTGCAATAATCAGCCCGGTAACAATGTTGGTAAAAGCGGAAAAAGCCAAGCAACTTGAAAAGATAACGGATTTTTTCATCAGCCAGGAAGTAGGAGAAATATGCGCTGGAGCATATTACCCCTCATTGCATCCAGAAGTAGAAGATAAGATACCTGAAGGTGTGGCGTTCAATTGGCTGGAATGGGATTTTATCAAATCACAGGACATTGGTAAATTACAAAAAGGATTAAACGATGAATTCTTAGCCAGCTTCAAGAAATGATTATTTCGCTTAGAATCTTTAGTGAACTTTGTTAACTTCTGATTTTAGGCGGAGTCGCCATATTCCTGATATTTACCAGGTGATGGGATTAATAGCCAATAAGCGACTGCCTAATAACCCTTAGGGAGGTATCCAGTAGTATCCTGTAGAATATCTAATTATATTGCTAACTAACATGAGCCATAGTATAATGGTATAGTAGTTGTGTTTAGTTAGTTAATGATAGAATCTATCCGCAAATTATATAGAATTAGCGAGATAAACTGAACATAGACCAACTTAATACAAATGTTAGTTATTGTATTTATGATTCCCAGAAGCGAAATAATCCCTGTCTCATTCTCGAAAATCTTAATAGACCCTATCTCCGAGCCGGTATAAACCTAATGAGTTAATCTATGGTTGGCGGCCAGGGCTATAAGCCCTCAGGGTATACCCGGAAACGGATATGCCTTCCTATTGAAAAGGAGGTGGTTAGGCCAGCAAGGATTTTGTTTTGCATGGCTCCACTTTCTATATAGTGGAGCTATTATTATGCAGGTTTGGTGAAAATGCTCACATAATGATAAAGGAGAGCTGATTAGGTCTGGTATTTTGATGCTCAGCTAAGTGTAGGTGTGCGTTGAACTCGTGAAGAAAAAGTCGAGTTTACACAATATTCGGTCAGGAGGATTCGTGATAGTGAAAGCTAGCATTAAAAACAAAGAATCGTTGCCCGAAGCAACGGCTGAAGTAAATTTACTTAAGGTATATCTTGTTGTAGTATTATTACCCATTTTTGCGTTTATCCTTTCTTTCCCCTTAGGTCGTTATCCTATATCCATCCCTGATCTATTATCAGCTTTGATGGGAAAAATTTTCCCTTTTGTTCATGGCCCAGAGGGTGTTATCAATACGGTTATCTTTCAAGTGAGACTTCCTAGAATTATAGCAGCTATGTTAGTAGGCTCTGCGTTGTCGATAGCTGGAGCTGCTTATCAAGGAATGTTCAAAAACCCTTTGGTATCGCCCGATATTTTAGGCGCATCTTCAGGAGCAGGGTTGGGAGCGGCGTTGGCAATCTTTTTCTCTTTTAACGTTGCTGGTATTCAGATATCCGCCTTTGTTGTTAGCCTCTTGGCTGTTATTATCGTGTACGTTCTCAGCAATAAAATCAAGCGTGATCCGACCTTAGCCTTAGTGCTCACTGGGATTTTAGTAGGCACGTTATGTTCATCATTCACATCTCTTCTTAAATACATGGCTGATCCGTATGACAAATTGCCCGCCATAACGTTCTGGTTGATGGGTAGTTTGGCAACAGTTTCGCCCAAGAATGTGCTTTCTTCGTTGGTCATAATGTTACTGGGGGGCGTACCTCTCTATTTATTGCGCTGGCGTCTAAATGTCTTATCTCTGGGGGAAGAGGAGGCTAAGACGATGGGCTTGGAAACGGGAAGGTTAAGATTGGTCGTAATTATTTGCTCTTCACTACTCACTGCCGGGGCAGTCTCGATCAGTGGCCTGATTGGCTGGGTTGGACTGATAGTGCCCCACTTGGCCCGGATGCTGGTTGGCCCAAATTATAAGGTGCTCTTACCAGTGTCGATTGCGATAGGGAGTGTCTATATGCTGCTGGTAGATGATCTGGCCAGAACCCTTACATCGGCTGAGATTCCTTTAGGAATTCTGACGTCCATCATCGGAGCTCCGTTTTTTTTCTTTATACTATTACGCGGAAAGAAGGGTTGGTAATGGGTTTTGAGCTAAAAGGTCTCAAGTGTGGCTATAGCAATAAGGCAGTTCTGAAGGGGATATCGTTTACGATGGATGCGGGAGAGGTTTTATGTGTTTTGGGACCTAACGGTACTGGTAAAACGACCCTCTTCAAGACGATCCTTGGCCTGATTAAGCCACTGGAAGGCCAAATATTATTTAACGGAGAAAACTCAATGCACTGGTCACGCTCAAAAATGGCCCAAGTGATTGGCTACATACCGCAAGCTCAGAACACATCTTTCCCCTTTGGTGTTATGGATATGATTCTGATGGGACGCACTGCTCACTTGGGAAATTTTGCATCCCCTTCCCAAAAGGACAAGAAAATAGCGGAACGAGCCATTGATACTTTAGGGATTTCCTATTTAGTCAAGCGTATTTTTACTGAACTTAGTGGTGGGGAGAAGCAACTTGTACTTATCGCCCGTGCCTTAGCCCAAGAACCAGAAATTTTGGTTATGGACGAACCAACCTCAGCCTTGGATTTTGGTAATCAATTAAAGGTATTAAGTCATGTGAGGCAGCTAGCACGCAATGGCTTAACGATCATCATGGCTTCCCATGTTCCAGACCATGCCTTCTTCTACTCCACCAAAGTAATGCTATTGAATCAAGGCGGCCTGTTCGGACTGGGAAAAGCCAATGAGATTATTACCGAAAAAGGACTTAGAGAGCTCTATGGTGTTAACGTGAAAATCATTCAGACAGGCATTCAATCAGATTACGAAGACAATAGTGAAGTGAGGATGTGTGTGCCTTTGCAGAACAAGCAAAATGGGGGATGAAGTGATGGAGTTGAGATGGGCGTCTCGACATTGGATAACTGTAAAACAAACCATAACGGATATGATGGGGAATAGCTATTTCGGGAGGGAGACCTTTATGTCAATTAATTCACTTTCTATAACTCCAGTTCCTCCAGGTGGCGGAGTAGTAAGAATGCTTATGCTTGTGCCACAATGCCACCTATTGTTTATCGGACCTGTGGCGTGTGCGAGGCATGATGTTTTGTCCTCTATGTACGTATACCGGGACAGAGTTTCATATCTCTGTTTGGAAGAGTTAGATATTATTACTGGGAACTGGCAAGACCTGCTGGTGCAGGCTGTAGGTCAGATTATGGATACAGTTGTATTGCGACCAGAAGCAATGCTGCTTTATTCCGGTTGTCAGGACAGCCTGATCGGTACGGACTATGCATCGCTATTAACGATTTTTCAAAAACAATACGGCATTCCTTTTCGTCATTTTGCTATGAATCGCATGCCTTCTCCAAGCCGAGCACCCTTAGTACATATTCTGAACAAATCTCTCTATGATTTTTTAGAAATACAGGATGAGCATAAGGATACAATTAATCTGCTAGGCACAATGGTTCCCTTGGCCTTAGATAATGAATTATTTACTCTACTGGATAAGGCAGGCGTTCAGGATATTCTTCATGTTAAGAAATTCCAAAAGTTTCACGAATTTCAAAACATGGGCAGTTCCCGTGCTAATTTAGTTTTGCATCCCAATGCACTTTTGGCGGCAGAGGAAATGGAGACTAGGCTTAATATTCCTTGGAAGTTTGTGCCAGTTTCTTATAGCATAGCTGAGATTAGAATTCAATATCAGCAAATAGAAGAATTGTTGGGATGTTCTTTTGATCTATCTCGTTATGAGGAAAAATTGCGATACGTGATTGAAGATACCAAGAAAATAATGGGAACTACAGGGTTAACAGTTAATGGAACAGGGGTTTGCCGACCTTATGATCTAGCTAGGGCTTTGACAGAATATGGTTTCCGGGTGGATGAACTTTTTGCCGGGCCAGTTCCAGAATATGATCAAGCGGCCTGGGTTTGGGTGCAGAAAAACGTTACTGACCTAGTAATCCGTCAGCCAGTCACGCCTGCCTGGACTCATTTTGAAAGAGCTTTAATAGTAGAGTTATCGTCTTTGGAAGGTGCTTACTTTGGCTTTGCAGCAGTCGGCCACCTGATGAAGGTTTTGCAAGAAACTTTTTATATTGCGCAAAGGAGTGCGTGATGAAAAAATTATGGATGAAGCTTTCTCCGTTTACTCCTGATACTTCGGGAGCATGTTCCGCACTATTTGGTCTGGATGGATTGTTGATGATTCATAATGCCCAAGGTTGCTTGAACAATTTTCGGGCGTATGATGAGCCACGCTGGGAGGAACAGCCACAAAACTATTTTAGTTCAGAAACCAGCGAAATGGATGTGATCCTGGGTAATGAAGGCCCTTTAATCGAGAAGATTATGGGTCTTGTCGAAAAATATTCGCCTGCTTTTGTCGGCTTGTTAGGTAGTCCAATTCCGATGCTGATTGGTACCGATCTCCGTGGTTTGGCTAAGGAAGTAGAGGAACAATTACAAATCCCTGTGATCAGCTTGGATACGACTGGCCATCAATATTACGACTCAGGCATTTCAATAGCGCTTTTACGCTTGGGACAGAGTATTTTACGGTTCAGCACTAAGACTCTACCTAGAGGGATTAACCTCTTAGGGGCTACACCGCTGGATCTGGGTTTGCAGGATTCACTGCAGGACATAAAAAAATTTATGGAAATAAACGGCTGGAATATTCTTTCTTGTTGGAGCATGGGGGCAACGTTGAAGGAATTGGAAAAAGCTACAGCTGCTGCGCTGAATCTGGTAGTTAGTTGGAGTGGACTGGCATTGGCACGTTGGTTAGAAAGAACGTTTGGCATCCCTTATATTGTGGGTAATCCTGTGGGGCAAATGGGCGGAGAGAATTTGCTCAAGTTGTTAGAGGAAGCGGTCAAGACTGGTGTGCCCAGTAAAGGTGGCTGTCATAAAGATGAAAAGTTGAGTCAGAGGCCGAAGGTTCTAATTATCGGCGAACAGATTGGGGCCAATTCTCTTCGCCAATGCCTGAGTTCAGATTTCAATATTGAAGCGGTACAAATTGCCTCATTTTTCGGTATAGATCAGGAACATATGAAATCAGGAGATCAAGAGCTGGCTGGTGAAGATGATTTGCAAAGTTTATTGGACGATAATGATTATCGCATTGTCATTGGGGATCCCTTTTTTCAAAGCTTTATTAAGCCTGAAAAATGTACAGATTTTTGGGCGATACCACATATGCCGATATCTAGTCAATTTAAGATTAACCAGATGCCTTCTTTAATTGGGAAAAAGGGAACGCATTGGGTACATAAACAATTACATTTAAATACGGGAGAGGAAATATAAGAAAAATTGCGATTATGGGAAAGGTATTTGAAAGGCATGGGTCCTATCAGACATTTTATCATTATTCTTTGACAGACCAAGAATTGCAATCATTTTTAAATCCGCAAGCAGCGTAAAAATAGCATGGAGGTATTAAACACGATAAAACAGATGATAGAAGTTCCCAGTGTTTCGAACCTTGCAAATTGCATATCGTTAAAAAATAAATGAAGAGAAGGGCGAAAAGTATGAGCTCATTAAATTATACTTCAAGAATAATTTTACGGGAAACCCATGAACATATCGAGGCCATTTTAGGCGAGGAAATCAACGAAATTACTTTGGAACGAGTAGTCATCGGGTTGTTTTTTACTGGGGTAAAGCTAAGTAACGGGATAGGTGGTATTTGTTTTACACCCATTAAAACTATTCCAGAAGCAGTTTGCTGTCCGAGCTCTGCTAAGGCTATGCCAAACTCGGGACGATTAATAGGGACCCCCGTAATGGAGTTGCTTCAGGGTCTGTACAAAAGTAATTCCTTACGCAAAGCCATCAGTATTGCGGTACTTAACGCTCTTTCCGAAACATGTTGGCAGAAGTCGCCGCCACAGGATTATCAAGTTCAAAGCAACATTGATGCCCTGGATGTCGTGGAAATTCCTGCAGAAGCATATGTCGTCGTGGTCGGAGCCCTTGCTCCTTTTCTTAAGAAACTGAAAAAGCGCGATAAGCCCTTCACAATTCTAGAAATGGACCCCTCAACTTTAAAAGCGAACGAAATGCCTTTTTATGTACATGGAAGCCAAGCTGCAGAGATTATACCCCAAGCCGATGTATTAGTGATAACGGGTACTACGTTAATTAACGATACTTTGGATGATTTACTACAGCTGGCAAAACCTGAAGCATATATTGTCGTCGTAGGACCGACAGCAAGCCTGTTGCCAGATGCTTTCTTCAAGCGTGGAGTTGATATTCTAGGTGGTATTTCAGTAACAAATCCCGACGAATTGTTAGACCTCCTGGCCGAAGCCGGCTCTGGCTATCACTTTTTTGGCAAATCAGCAGAACGAACGGTGATACGAGGGACCGCACCCGCTCTTGCAGAAGTGGGAGCCTCACGATTGGATAAATAGATAAATAAAAAATAGATGGAGGGAAAATCTGATGAAGTTAGTGAAATTAAACATTACCATAATCGTTGCAATTTTATCTCTTTTTGTTCTAGGTGGGTGTGGCAGCAAGACAACCAATAGCGCTCCACTAGCTGAAAGAACGATTGTGGATATGGCCAATAAGACTGTCAAAATACCCGCCGAAGTCAATAAAATCGTTGTTACCTGTTATGGGGGTGCCACCAACGAAATTGTTGTTCTTGGTGCTGCGGATAAAATAATTGCTCAGCCGACGCAGGACAACTTTGCCCAGCTAATTAAAATGGACCCTCAGTTTAAGAATACGCCAGATGTTGGGTCTTTTGACAATATCAATGTTGAAGCGATCATTAAGCTCAAACCAGATATTGTTGTGGCCAGCGTTACTTCTCCAACGGGCAACAAAAAATTGGAGGAAGCTGGAATACCCGTTGTCTCAGTCCTTACAGGACGCGCAACTATTGATGGTTTACTCAAAGAATTTAAAATGATGGGAGAGGTATTGCATAAGGAAAAAGAAGCAACTGCCCTCTATGGTTTTTGGAACAGTCGTGTAAAAGTACTCAAGGATGATGTAGTCAAAATACCTGCAGACAAATTGAAGAAAGTATATTATATGCTCGGCACCCCTCTTAAAACCGATGGTTCTGCTTGGGGACAAGAATTTATCACCATAGCTGGGGGAATTAATGTTGCTCAGAAGGTAGAAAATGCGAATCTTATTTCAGTAGAGCAACTGCTGAAATGGAATCCGGAAGTTATGATTATGAGTAGCAATATTGGGCCAACTAAAAATTCATTTATCAAGACTGACGATTTGAAAACTAACCCTCAAATGAGTAATTTAAATGCCGTTTTGAACAATCAGATGTACCAATGTCCTATTGGAGCTTTTTGGTGGGATCGCCCTTCTCCGGAATCTATCCTGGGCTTCATGTGGCTGGCCAAGACACTTCATCCAAGTCACTTTGCCAATATTAACTTGAATCAAGAGACTAAGGAATTTTTCCAAACATTTTATCAAACTTCGTTAACCGATCAAGAAGTTGAGTTATTCATGAATGCGCAGGCTCAAAAATAACTTGGAGAGGTGAACTCATTCTCAAACCTATCTGACAATAAAGGAGTTATGGGCATGATCATTTCAAATGAGGATTTGCAAAGGGCTTTTGCTCTAATACGTGAAATGTACCGTGATAAGGCTATAGTCCCGGGAAAATTGAGAAAAATCGGCTTCGGGAATAAGTGGAATTATGTACTCGCTGAGAAAGATCAAATCGGTCTAGCGTTTAATTTTACTGCTGACCATGCAGTTTATGGTCAGGTGGATGATCTGGAGCAGTTTATAAATTTGCGGCCGTACATAGGAAAAAACCTTTTTGAATTTATTGAATATCTACTTTTGCAAAAGAAACTACAAATGAGGTCACTATGTTTGGCTGCCCTAAATGCTCTTTCCCATCCTCTTACTAGTCTCAGCAGTCTGAAGGAAAGAGGCATTCCTGTATCCTTAAATGAACGATATGACTTTATCAAAAGTGAGGATATTGTAACTGTTATTGGCTACGGTGGGGTAGTTAACCAAATCTACGGTAGATGTAAGGAGCTTCACGTTAGTGATATGAGGCCAAAGCATACGTTGTTTACACTAACTATGTTTCCTCCAGCAGACTTAACAATTCTCCCTTGAGAGAATACGAGCTTAAGGTCCAGGCTGCGAAGTTGAGCCCGGCGGTGGGATAAATGAACTTGACAAGGCCATCCACAGTCAAGGGCACCCCATTTGCCATGTGGAAAATTACGGCCGATTTTTCACAGAATCAGGAGTTAAGCTGTTTAGTAAGGCTGATGTACCTAGCGCTTACGGTGTATCTAAGCTGCATCTTGGTCAAAAAGAAGCTCGGATGCAAATAAATATGTAACTACTGACATTTTTCAACCCGCAAATCAGAAGTCGGAGGAATGAAAAAATGAATATCACCAAGTTAAAGGTCTCAGCAGAGATAGAACATATTAAGGCAATTATGAGTGGTTATCAAGCATATCAAATCCTGACTGCAGCACTTGGGTTAAAGGTGTTTGATTGGTTGGAGAGCAGAGGATCTGCTCATCATGAAGAAATCACAGCAAGTTTGGGAATCAACGGTATGTTTAGTCGCAGTTTTCTTCAGTCATTGGTTGACATGAAGCTACTCGTTAAAACTGGGGAAAACTATTCAAACTCACCTATCGCCTCAAGCGTTCTGATTTCTTCCAGTCTAGGCTATCAGGGAGACTGGTTCAAGAACACTGGGAGTCCAACTTCAAAATGGTCAGATTTGACAGAGACTCTCCTGGCAAAGGAGCCTTCGATAAGTGAATTTAATGCTGGCCCAAGCAAAAAATTCATCCAAGCGATTGCGCAGCGTTCCTTACAGGGAGAACTACAAGCGGTAACCAGTGCGATTAGATCTTGGGAGGGATTTTCTCAGGCAAGTTCCTTAATTGATATCGGTGGAGGACACGGACTTTATACTATTGCCCTTTGCCAAAGCCATCCCACCTTGCAAGGGTTGGTGTTTGATAAACCGCATGTCATTGGATTTGCGAATGAGTTTATTGAACACTATGGCCTCTCGGAGAGAATTTCTACGCAAGGTGGAGATGCCCTGAGTGATAATTTAGGTACAGGTTTTGATATTGCGATCATAGCTCATCTTCTCTATAAATTCCGCAAACAATTGCCGGAGTTTTTCCGGCAGTTGAACTCCACAGTGAAACCTGGCGGGATAATCGTTTCGAATCACTGGTTCTGTAATCCAGGTTGTGTTATGGAAGAAGATGGTGCAGGTGTACAGAATTTGGAGCGGGCTATTCAGAGTTCCGGGCATCCGCTCTGCCATAGTGAAGAGTTTAGTGCTCTCTTTAAGCAAAATGGCTTCAGCATCATTTACAAATTGGATATGCCTAGTGCCTATGGAACTTCTCAATTGCATATTGCTGTAAAAAATGACCATTAGATAAACCTTGGTCGCTAAGAAGGATCAGCAAATGGAGTAGGGGAGGTATGAATATGGAAATGAATATTCTGGAGTTTGATAAAGTTGCCCGTGAAGTATTCGCTCCGATTTATCCCGTTATTGCCGAACAAATAAAACTGAAAACGGGTATAACCAGAGGGAAGTGTTTGGACCTTGGGTGTGGTGGTGGTTATCTGAGCATTGCTTTGGCAAGGATTACGGGTCTCAATATCCACTTACTAGATGTATCACAAGAAATGTTGGACATCGCGGCCAGTAATATTGCCGAAAACGGTCTAGAAGCAAGAATGCAGACTTTACTTGCTGATGTGCAGGAAATACCTCTGAAGGATAAATCTGTAGACCTTATTATCAGCAGGGGCTCAATATTCTTCTGGGAAGACCAGCAAAAGGCATTTGAAGAAATTTACCGGGTACTTACTCCTGGGGGTGTTGCTTACATCGGTGGCGGCTTTGGTACGGTGGAGCTTAAAAAGCAGATTTTCGCCGAGATGGAGAAGAGGGATAAGAATTGGAATGAAGAGAGCCGGAAAAGAATTGGTAAACATGCCATAGAAAATTTCCGGGAAAAATTACAAAATGCGAAAATAGAGGTTTTTGAATTAAACAGGGATGACACGGGCTTGTGGATAGTGATCAGATGAAGAAATTCATTCTTATTCTACTTCCAAGCGCAGCTTTTTTATTCTCTTTTGCTATCGGGCGCTATTCCATTTCAATCTCACAGCTCTGGTCAACTCTTTATGGTCATTATTTTGGTACCATAGCAGATGAGAATCTGGAAACGGTGGTCTTTAACTTGAGATTACCACGCATTTTTGCAGCAATGTTGGTTGGAGCAGCGCTTTCAAGCGCGGGTGCAGCTTATCAGGGAATGTTCAAAAATCCTCTGGTTTCTCCAGATATCTTAGGTGCCTCGGCTGGGGCAGGATTTGGTGCCTGTCTGGCGATTTATTATTCACAATCCGGATTTGTCATCCAAGTTTCGGCCTTTCTTTTCGGGCTGATTGCTGTACTTTTAGCTTATTTGATCAATCTCAAACTTGATTATGACCCAACCGTCGGTTTGGTTCTTGGTGGAATTCTCATTAGTACTCTTTTTTCGTCAGGTACGGGTGCCCTGAAGTATTTTGCAGATGCTTACGATAAACTTCCAGTTATTACCTTCTGGCTGATGGGTAGTCTATCCTCTGTGAATAAACAAGACCTCTTCAGCGCTATGATCCCTATGTTGATAGGCTTCATACCCCTTTTTCTTGTCCGGTGGAGATTAAATGTACTCGCCTTCGGGGAAGAAGAAGCTAGGACTCTGGGGATTAATACTAATAGGTTAAGGTTAATTGTAATCATTAGTTCAACGTTAATAACAGCAGCCTCAGTTTCCATCTCCGGTATGGTCGGCTGGATCGGCTTGGTGATTCCACACCTAGCCCGGGCAATCGTCGGTCCCAACTATAGAACTCTCTTGCCTGTCACTTTTATTCTCGGGGCAACTTATTTACTGCTTGTCGATGACATGGCCCGTTGCCTTGGCGCAGTCGAAGTCCCACTGGGTATTCTCACTTCCTTGATCGGTGTACCCTTCTTTATCTTGATTTTTAAAAATAATGTAAGGGGATGGAAATAAGTGATGGAGGTTAAAAATCTTTCTTTTAGCTATGGTGAAAGTGAAATTCTTCATAAGGTTTCCTTCAAAGTTGGAGATGGTGACCTGATGTGTGTGTTGGGTCCGAATGGATGTGGTAAAACGACGCTGCTTAAAAACATCCTTGGACTGTTGACGCCTTCTTTCGGTTCAGTCCTGATCAATGGAGAAGATGTACAAAAATTATCGCAAAAAAAACTGGCTCAAGTGATGGGCTATATTCCGCAGGCCCATACTCCGCCTTTTCCATTTAAGGTTTTCGACGTTGTCCTGATGGGGAGAACGGCTTATTTATCCAGTCTTGCCCAACCGGATAAAAAAGACGAAGAAATCGCCTATGAGTCTTTGGCGAAACTTAATATAACGTATTTAAAAGACAAGATATACACCAAGATTAGTGGCGGAGAAAGGCAATTGGTTTTAATTGCTCGGGCTTTGGCTCAGCAACCCAAGATAATGATTATGGATGAACCGACATCAAGCCTTGATTTTGGCAAACAAAACATCGTGCTTGAACATGTGCGACAACTCTCGAAAAAAGGGATAAGCATCCTGATGGTAACCCATGATCCGGGGCATGCGCTTTTCTGCGCTGATAAAGTGGTAACTCTGAAAAAAGGCAAATTAATAAAAATCGGTAATCCTCAAGATGTGATTTCCGAAGAATCAATGAAAGATATGTATGATATGGATGTTAAAATCGCTAGGACCAAGCTGGCAGACGAGAGAATAATTTGTGTCTGCATACCTGTCCCAAGTATATCAGAGGGTAATAGGAGCGCTTAAAGGGGAGCGTACTTCAGGTAATAATTCAAGGTGATAATAATTTTGGAGGAGTGTACGCAATGATAAGGACGAAGAAACACAAACTTGCTTACTGGGTAATCCTTTTTGTCATGATTTGTTCCCTTTTTACAGGGTGTGGTACTAAGAGTGAACTTCAGCAATCGAAACCCACGTCCCAAACCATTACCGATCATGCCGGAAGGGCAGTAACTATTCCTGCCCAAATTAATAAGTGCTATTACACAAGCCCTCTGGGCATGATCATGATCTATTCCCTGGCTCCGGACAAGATGGTCGGATGGTCGATGCAGTTGATTGATCAACAAAAGAAATATATACCCGAAAAATATCAATCTCTTCCATTTCTGGGCGGGTTGCAAATGAACGCTAAGATTAACAACGAAGAATTGCTGAAAGCCAAACCGGAGGTCATATTCTCAGTTGGACCCGATGCCCTCACCGCGACCACTAAAAGTGATGCAGACAAACTCCAGCAGCAGCTTAATATTCCGGTCATAGTAGTGGACGGGGATATCAAAAGTACGGAAAAGGCTTATACCTTTGTCGGACAACTTCTCGGAGTTGAAGACAAGGCTAAGGAACTTGCGGCTTATTGCAACAATACGTTGAAAGAAGTTACGGCTGCAACTGAAGCAATACCAGAAAAGAATAGAGTAAATGTATATTATGCTGAAGGTCCTAAAGGACTAGCCACTGAGCCAAAGGGCGGAAGTCATGCTTTAGTATTGGACCTGGTGAATGGAAATAACGTGGCTCAAGTTGACAACAAAGGTGGAAGTGGTATGAGCAACGCATCCATGGAGCAAGTTCTAAAATGGAATCCCGATGTTATTTTATCCTGGAGTATGGATAGCGGCGGAGCTTATGATCTAATCCGGAACAATGAGGATTGGAAAAATATTAAGGCAGTCAAAAACCATAAAGTCTATGAAATTCCGAATGCCCCATTCAACTGGTTTGACCGTCCACCTTCGGTTAATCGGTTCTTAGGCTTAAAATGGCTGGCTACAACCTTATATCCCGACGTTTATAAGGTCGATATGGTCAAAGAGACAAAGGTGTTTTATTCGATGTTCTATCATGCGGACCTATCGGATGATGATGCTAGGAACTTGCTTATAAATTCAGGACTAAAAGTGAAATAATTCAATATTAAGGCGAGGGATAAAAGATGATAAAGAGGATTACTGCGGCCATTTTAGTGACGTTAATGTTTTGTATAAGTCTAAGTCTAAGTGGGTGTGGGGGACAGAAGGCGACTTCAACAACTCCTCCAGTTGCGACAAATACAAATACAAATACAAATGCTTCGCGCACAGTCACAAACCTCGACGGGTCGGTTATTACAGTTCCTGCAGAAGTCAATCGGATAGCAACAGTTTTTGGCCCAGCTTATGAAAAGGTTGTAGTATTAGGCGCTGAAGATAAGATTATCGCCGATGGAGATTTTCATATTAGTGGCTGGCCCTGGTCAAATGTGATCTACAAAAAGTTGAACAATGTCCCTGGGATTCCCGATGCTCATACTCAGTTAAACATCGAAGATTTGCTGAAATATAAACTTCAAGTAGTTTTTGATTTTCCGAACGCCAAGCAAGTACAGAAAATGAAAGATGTCGGCATAGTTGATATCCCTTCTGCTTCTACTGGCAGGTTTGAAGATACAAAAAATATGCTTGCGGTGTTTGGCAAAGTTCTTGGTAAAAAGGAAGAACAAGCTGCCCAGGATTACACAAAGTATTTTGATGAAAAAGTTAAAATGGTCACAGATATCACAAGTAAGATTCCAGAAAGTAAAAAGCCGTCCGTATATTTCGCTAATCAAAAAATTCTTTTGACACACGGAATTAGTTCCGACATTCCTGAAGTGATTAAACTGGCTGGGGGTCGTTGTGTTAGCCAAGAACTCAAGGGGTCAAGCAGCACCCAAGTTAGTGTGGAACAATTACTGGAGTGGAATCCCGAATACATCTTTGTCGATCATGCAGGCTCTTCAGGAAACGAACCAGCAGAATCAGTAATTAAGAAAACGCTAGACGATACCAGGTATCAAAAAATTACGGCCGTGGAAAATCAGAAAGTGTTTATTTGCCCAACTGGAGTTTTTTTCTGGGACTCGGGAGTACAAAAGGTATTGCTTCTAATGTGGATGGCCCAAAAGCTTCATCCTAAAGAGTTCGCCGATCTTGATATGGCCAAGGAGTTAAAAACCTTTTATACCAAGTTCTTTAACTACAATTTAAGTGACGACCAAGCAAAGAAAATTTTAGCTCATCTCAATCCCTAAATGCATGAAGTTGAACTTGTTATCCCAGCTGTTCAGCTTTGCTGAATTAGTTTACTCTAATATTCAGGTTATTGCCGTATAGAGTAGGTTAGATTCGTCTGAGGAGGTGGTATAAGTGACAGAAAAATTAAGGGAGATATATAGTCTCGATTCTAACACTTTGTTCCAAGAAGCACAGGAAATTGCTACAACTAAAAAAACAATCTATTGTTCCCCGAATATCGCCAACGGTTCTTGCCAGACTGTTCCCGGCTGTCGGCATTGTAAATGGGAACACATGAAAGTAATGAAACCGGATTTTAATAAAAAGAGAACGCTTGAGGAAATTAGAGCACGAACTCAGGTACTTGTCGAGGCGGGAATAGATAGAGTTTTCTTAGCATCAGGTTGGATGGGATATCAAGTACCCGATTTTTACTATGATTGTATCTCCTCAATTAAAGAAAACTCCACTTTAGACATTTACGGACTCTTTGGTGCTATTAATCGTTCGAGCCTAGTAAATCTTAAACATGCCGGGATGGACGGCTACTTATGCGGTTTAGAAACCCCAAATGAAGAACTATATAAACGCTTCAGACCTGGGGGCGATACTTTGACAGATCGTCTCACCACATTGAAGACTGCGAAAGATATAGATTTAAAAATCTGGAGCGGCTTTTTAGTGGGATTAGGAGAAACAGACGAAGACGTTGTCGTAGGACTGGAGATTCTCCGAGAGTTTGATCCAGAGTCGTTGTCCATATTACCATTTACTCCTTTCCCCCATACTGAGATGTGGGCGGAGAATCCGGCAAATCCATTAAAATGGGCAAGGGTTATGGCTAGTGCTAGGTTATATCTGAAGAAGCTAGACCTATTTTCCGATCAGACTCAAGGGTTTTATCAAGGATATGGTATTTTAGGCGGTGCAAATGGCTTCTATGTTTTTCCGGAAAAAAAATCTCTAACCTAATCGGTCCAAGTATCCAGACCCTAATAAACCAATTGGAGGGATTAAGTTTGAAGAATGAGTTTGATGAGGCCAGAGGAGACGAGGGACTTTTGAGTAATCCTGAAGCAGATTATCAAATGGGAATGAACATTATTTCTGGCCTCGAAGCAGATAAAGATTTACCTGAAGCAGTAATTTTGTTTCGTGGGGCAGCTCTCCATGGACATCCAGGTGCCCAATATGAACTTGGAGTTTCCTATTGCTCAGGTCGTGGTATCAAGCAAGATAGTGAGGCTGCCCTTCAATGGTTTGTTTGTTCAGCCAAGAATGGAAATCCTAAGGCCCTCCACAATCTTGGTGTTCGGCATTCAATTGGCAAAGGTGTTGTTAAAGATGCCATCCAGGCAGCGGGTTTTTTTCTTCCGGCAACTGTGCAAGGTCATGCGCTAGCACAATTCAAACTGGCAGTGATGTATAAATTAGGCTGGGGTGTTCAGCAGAAGGATGAAGAAGCGGAGAAGTGGTTTGCTCTAGCTGGGGAGACAGGTGCGAATGAAGCGAAGTGCTCCCTTGTGGAGCTTGAAAACCAGGAAAATGATCGGGCCAGATGGTTTAAGGAAGCAATGATACACGGATATATTGGCAATGAATTCTATATAGAAGCAGTATAAGTCAAAAAAAGAGGAGGAATTAGGAATGTTTAAAATCTTTACCAAAAAGGCAGTCTCCACAGGAATAGCAATATTACTTTGCCTATGGATGATGACGTTACTGCTGACCGGCTGCAGTAGTCAGGCAACCAGCACTACTCCGGTTACAAGCGCTACTCCAGCCACTTCAGTTTCGGCCGGAAATTCCTCTCAGGCAACCACTCGGGTAATCACAGATATGGCGGGCAGAAAGGTTACTATCCCGACGAAAATCAATACTGTTTATTGCGCCGTACCGACCGCTGAGGCGATGCTCTATTCCTTGGCACCGGAAAAATTGGTTGCCTGGGTCAATGCCCCTTCCGATGATCAGAAAAAGTACTTAAGTGATCGCGCCAAAAATCTTCCTATCCTTGGTGGCTGGATGGGTGAAAAAAGCACTGCTAATCTTGAAGAAATAGCCAAATTGTCTCCTGACCTGATCATTTTTATGACGACAACAGGAGTCAACAACAACCCTGAGCAAATTGCCGATAGTATCACCAATCAGACGAAGCGGCCTGTAATTGTTATGGAGTCTGGATTTGCTGATACAGCCAAAGTGTACAGGCTAATGGGTGATATTTTAGGGGTGCAGGATAGGGCAGAGACGCTTGCTTCTTACAGTGAAAAGAAAATGAAAGAGATCAGCGATATGGTTGCCAAAATTCCGCAGGACAAGCTGTTGAACGTCTACTACGCTGAAGGAACCAGCGGACTTTCTACCGATCCGTCTGGCTCCGACCATACAGAAGTCCTGGATTTTGTCAAAGGCAAAAACGTGGCCGATGTACAAGCCAAGGGAGGACAAGGCATGTCTAGCGTTTCCATGGAGCAGGTGCTTGCTTGGAATCCCGATGTTGTTTTGGTCAGTTCCAACTCAGGCGGTGTCAAAGCTTATGACAGTATCTTAAAGGATACTTCGTGGGGCAAGGTGAAAGCCGTTAAGAACAGCAAAGTATATATGACTCCCTTGCTTCCTTTCGGCTGGTATGATCGCCCCCCTAACATCATGAGGATTTTAGGAATTGAGTGGCTGGGAAGCGCGCTTTACCCAAACTATGTGAAGATCGACCTGAAACAGGAAACGAAAGATTTCTTCTCACTTTTCTTAGGACAAAAGCTAACTGATGAGCAAGTCATAGAACTACTTAAACAAGCAGTCTAGAGGGAGACTGGGTAATGGGTGGAACAAGCATCAGAACAGTAAATATTATGGTTGGGAGGAGGGTGGACTATGAGGTCTCCAGATGCTGTGAGAGATGAATTTGTAGATAATAAAGCCGGAGTAACTGATGTTCGCCCAAAGGTCAAGATTAGAAAGAGCGGACTTGTGCTGGTAATTCTCTCCATCGTACTAATCGTCGTATTTCTCTGGTCTTTTACGGTCGGTCGTTTTGCGGTTCCCTTGCCGGAGCTACTAACGGTTTTTTTCAGAAAGATATTTGGGCTTCCGGCCACCTGGTCAGACACGACTGAAACCGTTTTGTTCAATATTCGAATCCCGAGAATTATTGTGGCGCTGATTATTGGCGCCGCTCTTTCGGCATCGGGTGCTGCATATCAGGGGCTTTTCCGCAATCCGATGGTATCGCCTGATATCCTGGGAGCTTCCGCGGGGGCTGGCTTTGGCGCTGCAATGGCCATTCTAATGTCAGGCAGTGCCCTAACCATTCAACTGGCAGCCTTTTCGTGCGGAATCATTGCTGTGATGTTGACCTATTTTGTTAGCAAGTTGATTGGCAAGGCCAATAATTCTGTCCTGATTTTGGTCTTAACTGGTATGGTAGTGAGCAGTCTGTTCTCTGCCTTTATTTCGCTTGCCAAATATACAGCTGATCCGAATAACAAATTGCCGGAGATTGCTTATTGGTTGATGGGCGGGCTGACTTCGATAACGGCTAAAAACATCAGCATGATGCTGATCCCATTTACAATTGGCATCATTCCCATTCTGCTGCTCCGGTATAAGCTCAATGCCCTAGCTTTCGGAGAGGAGGAGGCACAGGCTCTTGGGGTAGATACTAAGAAAATTCGTTTTGTTTATATAATCTGCGCAACTCTGCTCACCGCCTCCTCAGTGGCGGCAGGAGGGATGATCGGCTGGGTAGGTCTCGTTATTCCACACCTAGCGAGGATGCTTGTTGGCCCGAATCTAAAGTATATGTTGCCGGCCTCTGTTCTGCTCGGCGGAGCCTATCTGCTGCTGATCGACGATATTTCACGCACTTTTTTTACGGTAGAGATCCCTTTAAGTATCTTAACGGCCATCATCGGAGCTCCGTTTTTTATCTACCTGTTAGCCAAAGGGAGGAATTCGTGGACATGATTTTGGAAGTTAAAGCTGCATCTTTCGGTTATGCCAAAAGGACAGTTCTGCGCAATATCTCTTTTAAGGTCGCCACAGGAGAATTCCTTTGTCTACTGGGGCCCAACGGAGTTGGGAAAACAACTCTCTTCAAATCCATATTAGGTTTCTTAGATGTCAGAGCTGGAGAAGTAACACTTGATGGACAAAATATTAAAAAATGGTCCAAGCCACGTCTAGCCAAGGCTATCGGTTATGTCCCACAGGCGCATACACCGCCTTTTCCCTATACGGTTTTGGACGTAATTTTAATGGGGCGAATGGCACATCTAGGCTTATTCTCATCTCCCTCCCGGGAGGACGTTAAGATCGCCGAAGAATCCTTGGAGAAGTTGAGCATTTCCTTTTTAAAAAATATGACCTATACCGAGATAAGTGGCGGTGAAAGACAAATGGTGCTGATTGCCCGCGCGATTACGCAAAAGCCCCAGCTGCTTATTCTGGACGAACCCACTTCTAACCTCGATTATGGCAATCAAGTGAGGGTTTTACTACAAATAAGAAAGTTGTCTGATCAGGGAATAAGCATTCTGATGACCTCCCATTTTCCTAATCACGCTTTTCTTTGCTGCCCAAAAGTTGTTTTACTTAACAAAAATGGATTTGAGGTTGGAACGACGGATGATCTGATAACCGAATCAAATATGAAAGACACCTATGGAATCAATGTGAAAATAGCAAAAATCGACGATCATGGAGTTGATATCAAAAGTTGTGTTCCACTGACCAACTAAATTAATTGACTCGGATATAATTTGGCCTGCCCCGGTCTAACGCTGCCTGAAAGTGGTAAAGGCTCATGGCTCGACACCTCGTAGTAATGGGCTATGGATAAATTGAGAGTCGTAGAAGAGGGAGGATATTATGAACTACAGAGAAGACTTTGACAGAATTGCCAATGAAATATTTTTTCCGATTTATGAGGTTATCGCCCAAGAGGCACTCAAAATGTTGGGGCGAAAAAGTGGCTCTTGCCTTGACGTTGGCTGTGGTGGGGGACACCTTGGGCTTAGCGTTGCCAAAGCTAGCGATATGCGCATTACCCTTATGGACGTAAAGGAAGACGCAATCAAAATCGCCAATAGTCGGATTAAGGATTGGGCACTTGAGGGTAGAACCTCCACAATCATAAGCGACGTGCGTGAAATAAACTTACCGGACAACGGCTTTGATCTGATCACGAGTCGAGGTTCGATCGGCTTTTGGGGAGGCAAAGACGAGATGAAGCAGGCCTTTGCAGAAATTTACCGGGTGCTTGCCCCAAATGGAACAACGTTTATTGGCAAGGGCTTCGGAAGCGCCAAGCTGACCAAGCAAATCACCGCTCAGATGAAAGTTCTGCATCCTGAGTGGCCTCAGTGTGTGAGAGAGGCCAGCAATGGATATGGAGCTCAAGATTATGGTGAATTTTTAAATGAACTCGGGATCCCAGCGGAAATCATCAACGATGACAGGGGTGTCTGGATTATGATGAGAAAAACAGCTTAGCTCTGCTTGTTGAAAGGAGAGAGAATCCAGCAGTGAGACTTAAGAGTAATGATCACTTTACAGTAAAAATAATTGTGCTGGTCTGCTTTACGATAGCTTTGTTTTTGGCGTCTTTTTTGGTTGGACGGTTTGCAATATCTCCCCTAACAGTTTTGAAGATCATCCTTTCTAGGTTCGTTACTATTCCACAGGATTGGGATACTACTCTCAACCTAGTTGTTTTGCAGGTGCGTCTACCTAGGATTGTGCTGGGAATCTTAGTTGGGGGAGCTCTCTCAGTTTCCGGGGCTGCTTATCAGACGCTATTTAAAAATCCGCTGGTGTCACCTGATATTTTAGGAGTTTCGGCAGGAGCGGCCTTTGGCGCGGCTCTGGCCATGATCAACAATGGTTCTTGGTGGCAGATTCAGCTGCTGGCTTTTGTCTTCGGAATCGCTGCGGTAGCGGCCGCCTATACGATAGCTTACGTATTTGGCGGAAATACAATTACCGTGCTCATTTTGGCAGGAATTGTCGTTTCGAGCCTGTTTCAGGCCTTGCTCTCCATCGTTAAAACATTGGCCGATACGAATAATGCCCTACCGACTATTACTTATTGGCTGATGGGTAGTTTAGGTAAGGGTAAAAACGAGGATGTCTTAGTTATGTTGCCAGCTTTGGCCTTATCGCTTTTCTTGATCTATATTCTCCGTAGTCAGATCAACGTTTTAGCGGCTGGAGAAGACGAGGCACGCACGATGGGGGTAAATGTTCCCCTGGTTAAGCTGGTCGTTGTTGTCAGCTCGACGCTGATGACAGTTTCGGCAGTTAGTATCTGTGGGATCGTCGGCTGGGTTGGCATGGTAGTGCCGCATATCGCCCGGATGCTTACTGGCGCGAGCTTCTCTAAGCTTGCTGTTACTTCGTTTTTCATTGGCGGAGCGTTTCTGCTAATTATTGACAATGTCATTCGTGGGATTGAAGGGGTTGAACTGCCGCTTGGCGTGCTAACCGCGTTGGTCGGGACTCCTGTCTTCGTGTTATTGCTGTCAAGGGTTAAGAAGGGGTGGTCGTAGTGTTAACCGTTAAAGGGCTGAGTTATTATTATCGCCCGGACAGAATGATTTTGAAGGATATTTCCCTTGCCCTTGGTGGCCATGATATTTTGTGCCTGCTGGGTCCTAACGGAACGGGCAAGACAACTTTGCTTCGCTGCCTACTTTCGCTTAATAAAATGAAAAGTGGAAGCATTGAGATTGACGGGCGTGACTTAAAAAAAATATCTGCCCAAAAAAGAGCGAAAATGATGGCTTATGTACCACAGGCTACAACATTGGCTTTCCCGTATGAAGCGAGAGAGGTTGTACTCATGGGGCGTGTGACTCATCTGGCAACCGGACGGAGTCCGACCAACAAGGACCGGGAGCTTGCCGACGAAGCAATGGAGCGGCTGGGAATCTTGCATATGAGCCGATTTTTGTTTAATGAAATGAGCGGCGGCGAAAAACAGATGGTATTGGTGGCCAGAGCCTTGGCACAGCAGGCCAAAATTTTGATTATGGATGAGCCGACTGCCAACCTTGATTACAGCAACCAGGTAAAAATGCTTCAGGTGATTAAGGTTTTAGCTGAGCAGGGCTACTCGGTTTTAATGACCTCGCACTTTCCAGACCATGCCTTCTTGGCCTGCAATAAAGTGGTTCTGATGCGCGATGGATTTTTTATGGCCCAAGGGCATCCAGATGATGTCGTAACTACCGAAAACCTGTCAAAACTTTATGCTACACCTGTATGTGTAACAAAAGCTACGTTATACCCACGGGACGAGGTAACCAAAGTATGTATTCCAATTATGAATTAAAAAATCATAGTAAAGAAAAGGGGAAAAGGGAATGAAATCAGGTAAAAAAATTATCGCGCTACTACTCATGACATTTTTTGTTATCGCCAGTTTAACGGGATGCGGGCAGAACGCGGCAAGCGGGACTAATGCGCCTGGGAAGACAAGCGCTACTCAGACTGAACGTACCGTAGTTGATATGGCGGGAAGATCTGTCAAGCTCCCTGCTGAAATCAAAAGCATTGCGACTTTTGGGTCGATCGGGGTGCTTAACGCATTTGTGGAGACGATTGGCGAGGGCAGCAAAATCTGCAATGAAATGTCGGCTACCTTCACTAAAAACGACAAATGGAAATACCAATACGTATTCGCTCCGCAGCTAAAAACTAGCCCCCAATTTCAGGATGCCAGCGGTGCGATTTTGATGGAAAAGGTTTTGCAAACCAAGCCCGATCTATGCCTATCGATGACCAAGGCAGAGACTGATCAGCTTGCAGCGCAGGGACAAAATGTCCTTTACCTGTCTTGGGATAAAACGGAAGACGTGAAAAAATGCATTACCTTGCTTGGCGATGCGCTCAATAAGCAGGACGTCGCCAAGGACTACTTGTCGTATTTTGACAAAACGGTAACCATGGCACAGGACCTTACCAAAAACCTCAAGGAAGAAGACAAGAAAAAAGTTGTCTATGGCAATATAACCACGTATTCACAACCCCATCTTATTGCCGAGTGGTGGATTACTACAGCCGGTGGTATTAGTGTGACCAATAACGGCAGAACTTCCCAATCACTGACTTATACAATGGAGGATCTGCTGAAATGGAATCCTGACGTTATGATCCTTTCCGACGCAGCAATCAAAAAAGATGTTTTAGCCTATGCGCGTTTGAGCAATATTCCTGCGGTGAAAAATAAACAGGTATTTTCCATTCCGTGTGTTGCCCATGTTTGGGGCAACCGGACGACTGAGCAGCCTCTGACAATTTTGTGGACGATGAATAAGCTGTACCCAAAGATTATGACGACCGAAGCCTTAGCGAAAGAAATTTCGTACTTCTACAGCCACTTTTTCAAATCTAATCTGAGCGACGAGCAAATCAAGGAAATTATCGGTTCTTAATTATTTAGGTACTCTATGAACTCCACTACTTCCATAGGGGGACAATTGTGGGGCGCATTCCTTGAAGTTTACCAAACTTGTTGAAGCGAGGACCTTAAAAATTGGAAAATTGGAAAATCGGAGAGGAGATTAGAGATGTTTACTGATCTAGTGCAACAAAGCCTTACTGGGGAGATCACCACCGAACTGGCCCTGAAGATTCTAAATGCATCAGCGTTACCGGAAAACGCCATAAAATTATTTCAAGTTGCTTCAAGAATTCGGGACGAACAGTTGGGTAAGACGCTATGGTGGTCTGCTGGCATATCTGGAATATTTCCCTGCCAATTAGCCCCGCGGTGTGGATACTGTACTTTTTATACGGATAGTTTTTTCCCTACAGAGCATATTTTACAAGCTATTAAGGAAATTGAGGAATTAGGACTCCAGCAACTCCATTTGAGTGGAGGTACTAATCTCCAAGGGTACGATCGAGAAATACTAGACTTGGTTAAGAGTATTCGCAGCGTTTCGAATATAGCTTTAGAGGTTAATTTGGGTCCTTCACTAACTATGGACACGGTGAAAAAACTCAAGAGCCTTGGAGTTAGCAGTATAACCAGTTCTTTGGAAGTAAGTAATGAAGAGTTGTTTGAGAAAATGAAGCCCGGGGATAGTCTAGAGGCCCGCAAGAACCTGCTTGAGTTTTGTAAAAAAGAGGAAATGCCGGTACGTGGCATGATGTTACTTGGGTTGGGAGAAACCAACGAGGACAGAATCAAACATCTTTTCTATCTGCGGAAGTTTAAGGGTTTGTACCATTTGCGTTTTTCAAGATTTTATCCTTTCTCCGGAACAGAATGCCGAGATCTCCAGCGTTGTTCGCCGTGGGAGTTAGCTAGGACAGTTGCCGTCGCTCGATTGATCATGCCAAACGTTCAGTTAGGTTTGGCTGCAGGAAATGAGAGCGATGATATCCCCTTGTGGTATCTAGCAGGTGGGGGAAATCAGCTTTTAGGGGTCACTGCCTCAAGGAAAGCTCCTCGTATATCGGGTCAACGGGTAAAGCGTATTTCAGATGACCTATTTATTGTCGATAAACGTTCATTGTTGGAACACTATGTTAACGGGATGGGACGTAAAGTCGTGCACGAGTGCCCTAAGTACTAAGCTGTTGATTCGGTTGGAATTATTGACTTAAGGAAGGAATCTTGATTTTGGTCCATGGGCTACTGATGGGGCCGTGAAAACCGGTGGAAGCACAAGGTAATCTCCATGTCCCTATTGATTCGGCAGGATATGAGCAGGGTATGGAAGTAGAGATTGAACTCCTGTGTTCAGAGGAATTCATTAAAGCACAGTTATCAGAGGGCGCTAAGATCTAGTAGAGAACAATTTAGGAGGTAACTTCATGCTGAAAAAAGGATTATTTACAAAAGGGACCGTCTTGGGGTTCTCAATTCTGCTATTATTTACTCTGCTAGCCGGATGTAGTGGTACTGCGGTCACCCCTGCCAATACTACTCCTGTTCAAGTGCAGATTAAAGATATGGCGGGTCGGAAGGTAACTATCCCCAGTAATGTGAAGCGAATACTCGCCTTGCATCCAATTCCTTCCTACATTTTGTACAGATTAGCTCCTGACAAGGTGGTAAGTAAAGATACTGTGTTCGAGGCGAGATATTTGGGCAAAGATTTACTGAAGGTATACTCGGATGCGGATCGTGAAAAACTTAGTAAACTACCCACTACCGGTGTCTATTTCAAAGGGCTGGACCCTGAGCAACTATTGCAACTTAAACCAGATGTGATTATAACCATGACCAAAGATCCCAAAATCAATGACTTAGCAACAAAAGTAAACCTCCCGATAATGGCTGTATCTAAAGACACCATGGCAGACTATGCGGAGACCATGCAACTGATCGGCAAAATTGTAGACAATGAAACCGATGCTAATAAGCTGGCGGATTATTGGCAGAAGACCATTGACGAAGTGAAAAGTAAAGCGAGCAGCATACCAAGTGATAAGAGGGTGAAGGTGTTTTTCTCGGGTGCTAGCAGTGTTCTGACCACTCCCGGAGCCCAAACCATCATGGCCTCCATCGTCGAAATTGCCGGTGGAGACAACGTTGCTAAAGGACTGACTGGCAATCAAACGGATGAAAGTCTCTCTGTCTCGCTGGAGCAAATTCTGAAGTGGAACCCAGAAGTGATCATTGTGGGGACGCAAAAAAGCAAAGATCAAATAACGTCAGACAGCGCTTGGCAGGATATTACTGCAGTTAAAACCAACAAGGTTTACGTACAATCGCGTTATGCTAGCCTCGATGGTATAACAGCCCTGATGGGGTTAACTTGGTTGGAAGGTAGGCTCTATAGTAATGACTCGGAATTTAACACTTATTTTGAAAATAAAATGAAAGAATTTTATTCACTTTTCCAAAACTATCAAATTACTCCAGATCAGATTAAGGAGGTAGCGAAATAATTTTAAGATTTGAGGAAGCTTTATAATGAATAAATAATGTAAGGAGGAGTTTAGTCATGACCGATCAATTGATATCTATTCTGGAAAAAAGCAAAACCGAACTGATAAACCGCGAGGAAGCACTTTATATACTTCAGAACACAAAAGACGAGCAATCCGCCTCAAAACTGTTGGAAGCAGCTGTATACGTCCGGGAACATGAAGTGGGAAACGTGTTTAAGCTTGTCGGTGGGATTGCAAGCGTCCTGCCCTGTAATCTGAAACCGAACTGCATCTACTGCCCATATTGGCGCGACAGCAAAAAGAAACAGCTGGCAACCGAAGAGATTGTAAAGGCTGTGGGCTATATCAGGTCACACGGCATTAAGGATTTTCATCTCAGCGGTGGAACAACCCTGGGCAGTGAAGGGCTGGACGTGCTGTCTATCGTCGAAGCAATCCGCAAGGCAGGCTTTGACGACGTGGAGATTGATGTCAACTGCGGCGCTGCTATGTCTCTTGAGACGTTAAAAAAACTGAAATCACTTGGTGTCAAGAAAGTAGGCGCAGTATTTGAAACGCTCAATCCTGAGGTCTTTAGAAAAATGAAACCCGGTGACTCACTTGAGGCCAAGAAAAAGTTTGCAGGGTTAATTGGTAAGGCCGGCTTGGGATTGGGCACAGGCATTTTAGCGGGTCTTAGCCCCGAAGAAACTAAATACCAGGACTATGTCGACTTTTTGTTTGAGGTCAAGGGTTATCCACATTTAGTAAGCCTCTATGTCAGCAAGTTCTACCCATTTAACACAACCACGCTCAGAGAGCAACCGGCATGTCCGGATGAGGAGGCGAGCCGGGTTATTGCCTTGACGCGCTTAGTGCTCAGGACTATAAATATTACCGGCGCACAGGGATGGACGAAATCAAAATTGGTTTCTCCCTTTGAGGCAGGTGCCGGTAACACGGTAGGGGCTATCCATATTACCCGCACGCCGGACTATTTTGATGTTACTAAGCGGGGATCTGATTTTACTTATCTGGATAATATGGAATACCGGAATTCAATTGAGAAAATTAAACAGTTTTATGAAACTAAAGGCATTCAGTTGAGCACCTAATTTACGGACAGCAGTAGTCGGCCCTTTCAAATTTAGCTTTACAGCCCTGCTGTTTTCGGCGGGACATACCGGTTAAGTCCTTCCATGCAATTACAAGATTTAACCGGAATGTCCCTGCAAGGTAGACAGCAAGAAGCATCACTATTGCCAGGCTGCATTGGTAATGAGAGAATTCAAAAAAAACGGTTGAGTAAGGCAAAACCTGTATTAACAGGGGTCTTTCCTGCAAGTCTCTTATAATTGTAGAAGATGAGAGCATCGAAATCTTTATCAATGCTTTTTGTAATCAAGATCGTTTGATCATCGCAGGTGCAGGAACAGTTGGGCAACCGAGATTGTCTTGGATGTCCCTGCAATGATTTGTTCGTTCGGCCAAGAATGAATATCCCAAAGCCTTACACAATCTTGGTGTCTGGTATTCAATTGGAAAAGGTGTTGATAAAGATGCCGTCCAGACAGCGGTTTTTTTTGTTCCTGCAGCGAGGCAAAGTCATGCGCTAGCGCAATTTAAATTGGCAGTGGTGTATAAAAGGCTAGGTGTTCAGCAGGTGGATGAAGGTCCAAAAGAACCTTAATAGTTTTGCAAATTGATTTTTCGAATTAACCAGGGATAAAGTCGACTTGTGGATAGTGATCAGGAAATAAATGAGGAGAAAAGGAGATAAATAGATGAAATGTTATATCTGTGAAAGAAGCTGTACCCTTCAGGAAGGAAATACGGGGTCTTGTGGACTTTATCAAAACCAAGAAAATCAAATAATTGAGCTTTTCCCTAATAAGTACTTGACTGTTTGTCCCATTTCCCTGGAAACAATGCCTGTTTTACATTTTTATCCGAGGGGAAAATTCCTCCAGATTAGTACAACGGGATGCAATTTTAATTGTACTGGCTGCATTTCAGCCTTAATTGTCGAGGAAATGGGACCTGACAGTAAAGCCCTGCGAGAATTGCTTCCCCAACAGGTGGTGGATGAAGCAGTAAAGAATGACTGTCTAGGGGTTGCGTTTTTACTGAATGACCCCTTGGCATCGTTGCCAACCTTTCTTAAAGTAGCTGAACTTGCCAAAAAGCAAGGTCTATTGGTAGGCTGTTCCTCCAATGCCTATTTCACCGAAACCTCACTGGCTAAAATCAGCCATTATTTAGATTTCATTAATATAGGGGTTAAAGGATTGTCTGATTGCTCCTATCAAGATTGTGGAGGCAGTACGGTTGAGCCAGTTCTGAGAAACCTCAAAAACCTCCATACAAAAGGTGTTCATGTCGAAGTTTCTTGCATGGTGAAAAAAGATAATATGGGAGAAGTCGTGGATCTGGCCGAGATAATCGCGAAAATATCGCGAGAAATACCTTTGCAACTCATGCGTTTTATTCCTTTGGAAGGTGCTGACCCTTCCTTGGAACCCTCCATTCGTGAAGCAGAAGAACTGTATCTGAAGTTAAGGCAATCTCTTGATTATGTCTATCTTTTTAATTCACCCGGGACTGACTATCTCAATACATTCTGTCCTTGCTGCGGGGAGGTTATTTATAAAAGAGATTTTTACGGCCCTATGGGAGCAAAATTGACTTTTCCGGAGACGGGTTCAGGTCAAAAAAACATTTGCCCGCAATGCGATTGGGTTTTCAGCATTAAAGCACCTCCGGCAGAAACAAAGTACCAGGAAGGTGATTTTGAGGGAGGCTATCCCTTTACAAGGGCTCTGGAAATGGTGGAAGCAATCTTAATAACTATAGGAGTTACTGATATAAAAGAAGTAGTACAAGTATGGGAAGATCTACTGGGTAATAAGGGGTTGCAAAAATTACATCATGGCATTCAGAACTTCGAAACATACCTTGAGACAATCAGGTATTTCGGAAAATTAATCAAGAGGGAAAACAAGGCCGAAGAATTGATAGCTTATATGGAAGATAAAATTTCCTTGATTAAAGACGGCTGGCCAGCTCTTGAGAAGAAGCCCCGTGTCTATTATGCCATGGGAAAACCGCTATTTTGCCTTAAAGGAGAACGCCTCGAAAATCAGTTGGTTGAAGCCGCTGGGGGGATAAGTGTCAATAAAGAGCTAGAGTGTACTGGAAGGCCCGGTATGCAAATTTCCGTAGAACAATTGAATGCCCTCAACCCAGAAATTATATTTATTTCAGCTTTCTTATCTTCTTCCGTGGAAGATTTCTATGAGGAGTGTTGTAAGGTCGGTATAAATGTTGACGCTGTGAAAAACATGAGAATTTATAACCATCCTGCCCCGGGTTGGGATTTTGGCAGCCCTAGATGGATACTGGGACTGCTATATATAGCTGATATTATTCATCCAGAGATATATCATTTTAAGGTATTGGCAGAGGCAGAGAATTTTTATAAAGTGTTTTATAAGATTGATTTTTCACTATCGAATCTCAATCGGTCGTTTAGTAAGCCAAGCAGCAAGTGGAAGTGGCAGAACAATTGACTAGCAAGTCATTTTCAATAAACTTCATAAACCCTATCTCCGAGCCTAATCAACCTAAAGAGCGATCTATGGTTATAGGCCAGGGCTTTAAGCCCTCAGGGTATATCTGGAAACGGGTGTGCCTTCCCTTTTGAAAAGGAGGTGGCTAGGTCTGCTAGGCTTTTGTTTGGCATGGCTCCACTTTCTATTGGTGGAGCTTTTTTTGTTGGGGATCAAATTTTTTTAGAAGAGGGTGCAATAATGAAAATCAAAAAGTTAGGGGACATAAGTATCCCCGAAAAACATGGAGTAATTGAAGATCTTATATATTCCTATAAATCTTTTCAGCTTTTAAAAACGGCCATCGATTCAAGATTATTTGACTGGCTTGAGGAATTTGGGTTGAGTACACAAGAAGAAGTATCCAAAGTGGTCAACGTGCATGGCCTTTTTATGAAGGGATATCTCCAGACGCTTGTCGAATTGGGCTTTCTGGTACAATCAGGCAACCAGTATTCTAATTCCAGCATTGCGAGTAGCTTGTTAACACGTGATAAAGAGACTTACCAGGGAGAGTGGCTAAGCATAACTGCTAGTTTCGACTGTAACAATCTTTTTTCTCTTTTTCGTTCTGAAAATCCAGCAATGGAATTGTATCATGACAACGATTTTCCGAATACATTCAGGAACTGACCAAACGTCCGTTGACAGGTGAATTACAAGCGGTTACGCGCCATATTTTAAACTGGCACGGTTTTAATAAATGCCAAAAGATCTTAGACATAGGTGGTTCTTTTGGACTATTCAGTCTTGCTTTATGTCAAGAAAATGCGCATTTAGAAGCCTTAATTATTGAGGAACCCCAACGTGCCCCATATACTGAAAAGCTAATTAAGGATCAAGGCTTGAAAGACAGAGTGAAGGTGCAAGTTGGCTCAATACTAGAAATGGATCTGGAGTCTAATTACGATGTTATTCTCATGGCCCACAAGCTATATTCATATCACAGTCAACTATCGTCGATGTTCACCAAAATGTCTTGTTTACTAAAGCCTGGTGGACTGCTGGTTTCTAATCATTGGTTCTGTGGTCCGGCTTGTGAAGTTGAGACTAACGGTATTAAAGATCTGCAAAAGGCCATACATAGCCTAGGACACCCTATTTGTCATGTCGAAGAATTCGGTCTGTTTTTCAGTGAAACAGGATTTGAGCTGTTAAATATGGTTGATGTACCTAGCGCTTACGGTGTATCTAAGTTGCACCTAGGCCAAAAAGAAGGGTAGGGTGCGAATAGGTGGACTCATTAGATTTCATTTATAAAAACAAAAGCTACAATGCCCCGGTTGTATACAAAACCTTTGTCATATTAGAAGAAATTGCCAATTCAGACGACGAGCTGGGTATTAGTGAGCTATCCCGTAGGCTAAATATCCATAAGAGTACTGTTTTCGGGATTACCCAGGCCTTAACCGGAGTCGGGGCGCTCCACCAGAACACGGACAAAAAATTTAGGCTGGGTCCCGCCCTTGCCCGGTTGGGTTACCAGGTCAAGTTGGGGCTTGATTTAAGAACAATTACCCGCCCTTTTATGAATGAACTTTGCAAAAAATATCAGGAAACAATATTTTTGGGTACTTTTGACGAGCAGGGCATCACCGTTATCGAAAAGGTCGAAAGTCAAGTGGAATTTAAAATTACCGCTCAGGTGGGTGCAAGAATACCCTCATTTGCTGGGGCGACAGGAAAAGTTTTTCTGGCGGGATTACAGGAACTAGTAATTAGGGAAATCATTAATAAAGATACTTTGCCCCAGTTTACCGAAAATTCCATCACCAACGAAGATGATTATTTAAAAGAGTTGCTAATGGTACGTGAAAAAGGTTTTGCCACTGATTTTGAAGAGTACATAAGGGGCGTAAATGCCATCTGCGTCCCGCTCAATGGTCCCTTGGAACGACCGGTGGCTGCATTGTGGATGGTGGGTTTTAGCCACACCTTTAACGGAGCTAAGATAGGTGGGGCTGCAATGGATTTCATGCAAGTTGCTGTACGAATAAATGAAATACTCGGGAGCAAATCGTTGTCATTAAAAAAATACGGTGGGGAGTGCAGTTGATGCATTCGTCGCCGTCTTCTAAACAGGGATAAAGTCGGCTTGTGGATAGTGATCAGGAAATAAAAGAGGGAGGAAAGGAGATAAGTAAATGAAATGTTACATCTGTGAAAGAAGCTGTACCTTTTTGGAAGGAAATACAGGGGCTTGTGGACTCTATAAAAACCAAGGAGAACAAATAATTGAGCTTTTCCCCAATAAATACTTGACTGTTTGCCCAATTTCCATTGAAACAATGCCTATTTTACATTTTTACCCGAGAGGGAAATTCCTCCAGATTAGCACCACGGGCTGTAATTTTAATTGCAATGGCTGCATTTCCGCGTTAATTGTTAAGGAAATGGAACCTGACAGTAAAGCTCTGCGAGAATTGCTACCTCAACAGGTGGTGGATGAAGCTATAAAAAATGACTGTCTAGGTATTGCGTTTTTACTAAACTATCCCTTGGCATCGTTTCCAACCTTTCTGAAAGTGGCAAAAATCGCTAAAGAAAAGGGTTTATTAGTCGGCTGTTCCTCAAATGGATATTTTACTGAAGCTTCGCTGGCTAAAATCAGCGGCTATCTGGATTTCATTAATGTAGGCGTTAAAGGGTTATCCAATCGGGCTTATCAAAACTGTGGAGGCAGTACGGTTGAGCCGGTTTTGAGAAACATTAAAATGCTCCATGAAAATGGTGTCCATGTGGAGGTTTCTTGCATGCTGAAAAAGGATAATATGCTAGAAGTAGTGGATCTGGCCGAGATAATAGCACAAATATCACAGGATATTCCTTTACAGCTAATCCGTTTCATCCCTTTGGAAGGTGCTGATCCTTCCCTAGAAACCTCCATACGAGATGCAGAAGATCTATATTTGAGGTTAAGGAAATCGCCTAACTATATCTATCTTTTTAATTCACCGGGAACTGACCATCTCAATACCTTCTGTCCCCGTTGTGGGGAAGTGATTTATAAAAGAGATTTTTATGGTCCTATGGGAGCAAAATGGACTTTTGCAGAGACGGATTCAGGTCGAAAGAACATTTGCCCGCAATGCGATTGGGTTTTCAGCATTGAAGCACCTCCAGCAGATCGGGTTCTCATGTTATAGCATCACCGCCAGGCACGACGCTGTGATCCAGATTGATACGGGGCCGTCGGGCACGACCTTTTTCGTTCGGTTTAAGCCGCACTAGCTTATTTGGGAAGCTGTTATGCGTTAGAAAGATTGAACGATAATCTTAAGTCAGTTCGACAAATGATTACATACAAAGTATAATATTCTTGTAAAAGTACTAAATTTAGCGGACATAAGGAGGAAAAATGTTTAAGAAGAAAGTTATAATTATCGTAACCATTATGGTGTTAATGGCTTCTCTCGCTGGTTGCGCAAAAAAACCTGCAACTCCTACAACTCCTGCACCTCAAAGCAATACTGCAATAACACCGGAAGGTCATCCCGCTGAAACTCCGGCTCAGCCCGAGAGCAAAGTAAGTCAGACTGATGTAGAGACTAAAGTTATGGACTTGCTAAATAAAAAGTACCCTGGTGATTGGAAAGTTTCGGGAACGACTTTAAGTAAGGGATCTTATACTGAAAATGGCAATTATAAGATGGTAGATGACGTTGCCGCCTTGTTCCCAGATACCATGGGTGTATCCATTTTCGTGGGTGAAGAGAGAATCTCTTCCAGTGTCTTACAAGGTACCGAGAGGGTTCTAAAAGGATATGCCACCCCGCCGACGGTTGGCGAGGTCATGAAAAGTGGGACTACGACTAGTACCCTGAGCGGTGGGTTTCTGAAGGTCTATATTCCGTTTAAGGATAACAGTGGTAAGACAGTTGCAGTTTTGACGGTATCGGTACCGCAGGCATAAGTGATGACAAGTGGATAAATTACAAATATTCGAGAACAATAGAAGGACCGAGGCGTAGCCTCGGTTTTTACTATACTAGTTAGACCCCCATGCTGCTGCACGGCACCACTGACGAGTGAACTCGTTCAACTAAAGTTGAACATCGAGTCTTCGGTGAGGGACTCTACCCCCACCGAAGCAGAATAAGGTGTGCCACTCCCACTTGTAGAAGTGGGAGTCTTACGATTTGGATGAAAATAAGCTATTTATATAGTAGAAATTATTAACTGACTGTACCACTTCCCAGATTATTAGGTAGTAGTGAGAATATTCTAAAATGGCACAAATGTAGTAAAACAATCAGAAATGTAGCAACTTAAGGACAATAAAAAGATGTTAAGATGATAATTAAGGGGGGAACGAAGAGTGAGAGAAAAAAAGAGTTTCCTTGGCAAAATTGATCGTCCCATCTTCTCAATTTCCGCGATCATTATGGTTCTATTCGTTCTCTGGACAATATTTCAGACTAAAGAGGCGGGAGAAACGTTCAATGCGGTACAGATATTTATTACTAACAATTTTGGCTGGAGTTACTTAATCGGTGTGACTTTCTTTCTGTTTTTTACTTTTTTCATTGCATTAAGTAAATACGGCAATATCACCTTAGGCAAAGATGGTGAGAAGCCGGAGTATAGTACTTGGAGCTGGTTTGCTATGCTCTTTGCGGCCGGAATGGGAATTGGCCTTGTCTTCTGGGGAGTAGCTGAACCAATGACGCACTATACTACTCCTCCCTTCGGCCAACCCTCAACTATTGAATCGGCTCAAACCGCAATGCGCTACACATTTTTCCATTGGGGTTTGCATCCTTGGAGTGTTTTTTCCATTGTAGGCTTGTCTATGGCGTATTTTCAGTTCCGTAAAGGCTTACCTGCTTTAGTCAGTTCTTCTCTTTATCCGTTACTTGGGGAAAAAGGAATAAACGGCTGGATTGGTAAGTTAGTTGATATCCTGGCTGTATTCGCAACAATATTTGGCGTCGCTACATCCCTGGGATTAGGTGCCATGCAGATAGGGACTGGGTTAAATTACGCCTATGGCCTTCCCACCGGTACCACAACAACTGTTGTTATCATCGTAGTAATTACTGCATTATTTATTACATCTGCAGTAACCGGAATTGAACGAGGAATTAAGTTTCTTAGCAACGCTAATATGCTACTACTCTTTATAATCCTGGCTTTTATGCTAGTCATTGGGCCAACTCGGTTTATTCTTAACGGTTTTACCGAGACCATCGGGTCTTACTTTCAAAACATTATTCAAATGAGTTTTTGGTCAGATACCTTCGATACTAATCCCGGTTGGGTAGGGCGCTGGACCATTTTCTACTGGGCATGGTGGGTTGCCTGGGGTCCGTTTGTTGGGGCGTTCATTGCTCGAATTTCGAGAGGCCGTACAGTGAGAGAGTTTATATTGGGTGTGGTTCTTGCTCCTACGTTGATGAGCTTTATGTGGTTAGGAGTTATGGGCAACAGTGCACTTTATATTGATGTTTTTAAACATGGTGGAATTGCTGCCCAGGTGGCAAAAGACGCGAGTACGGCCGTTTTTGCCATGTTTCAGTACTATCCGATTAGTGGTGTTTTGACAATCTTGACTACCTTAATCATAGCGATCTTCTTTATCACTTCAGCGGACTCTGCAACTTTTGTTATGGCTATGTTCACTTCGGGCGGGGAATTAAATCCTAAAGCTGGGCTAAAGATTACCTGGGGTCTGATCGAGGGTGCGGTAGCTATTGCCTTGATGCTAGCTGGGGGACTGAGTGCACTACAAACTGCTTCCATTGCCTCTGCCTTTCCGTTCATGATAGTTATGTTTGCAATGGCTGTATCGATTATAAAAGCTTTCAGGGGAGAATTTAGTGAACTCGTTCAACTAAAGTTGAACATCGAGTCTTCGGTGGGGGACTCTACCCCCACCGAAGCAGAATAAGGTGTACCACTCCCACTTGTAGAAGTGGGAGTCTTACGATTTGGATTAAATAGTCATTGATCCACATTTAAGCCCCCCTACAAAAGTAGTGTGGGGTCTTTGTTTATGTTAGTTACAACCTTCTTAATTGTATAGTGAGGTTTAGAATGGACAATGTGAAAATTATTGCAAAAAACAAATAATTGAAATTTTCAATTTTGGCTCCAAATGTAGTAAAACGAGCATGACTGTAGTGTTAATCTGCAAGAACTATGGTGTTATGATAAATACAGAAAATATTAAGCAAAGAATCGTATCATGTCACCAACATATAGGGGGTGAAATTCACAAAATTAATGGATTGCACTAGTAGATAATGTAAAGTTTGTATTCTCTGATGTATTAGTAATTTGTTAAAGGGAATTCTAGATTTTTAATTTGAAAAGTCGCATTTGAAATGATGCAAATAGTTTCAATCAATATAAAATTTGGGGGAATTTAAAGTGTTAAAGTATACTTCTGAACAATATGTCTACGATATTAACGGAGTAAAGGTAGGCGGACAGCCAGGACAATACCCTACTGTGCTTATCGGCAGCATCTTCTATCGGGGTCATAAAATTGTTCAAGATGGAATGAAGGGAATTTTCGATGAAGTGGCAGCGAAAGCGCTCCTAGATCAAGAAGCCGAGCTGAGTGCGGAAACGGGTAATCCATTTATTCTGGACGTTTTAGGAGAATCGGTAGAGGCTTTAACCCGTTATGTTGAATTTGTTATGAAAAACTCTAAGGCTCCTTTTTTGTTGGACAGTATCAGTCCTGCTGTACGGATGGGTGCTTTGAAAGAACTTGGCAATGATCCAGAAGTACGCAAAAGACTAATCTATAACTCGATTGATGAGCATTATTCCGAGGAAGAGTTGGCCGCTATTAAAGAAAGCGGGGTTAAAACCGCCGTCATTTTAGCCTTTAGTAATAAAGCGTTAAAGCCCAAAGCTAGGATTAAACTCTTGACGGGGGATGGGGAGAAAGAAGGATTAATTGACGCTGCTAAAAGGGCGGGAATTGAACAGTTTCTTATTGATCCTGGTGTATTGGATGTTCCTAGTGCAAGCTGGACAAGTGAGGCTATCAATGTAGTCAATGAAGAGTTCGGTTATCCTGGAGGATGTGCTCCTTCTAATGCTGTTTACTTGTGGAAGAAAATGCGTTCCAAAGGAACTCCATTTTTCGAAGTGGCTGGGGCTGCCGTCTTTACCTATCCAGTAACTCAAGGTGCTAGTTTTATTCTTTACGGTCCGATGGTCAACGCTCCCTGGGTATATCGGGCAATTGCAACGACCGATGCCATGATGGCCTATAACAATAAACTGACCGGGGTCAAGTTAGGAACACCTGAGCATCCGTTAGTCAAGATTTTCTAAAAGAATTTTGCTGGAGTTTACTCGTGGATCAACTATCAAAAATTGTTAAGGGGTGTTAACGATGTTACCAAAATATGATGTCCTGACACAGGAACAAGTACAGATCATTCATGATGAATCCATCAAGATTCTTGAAGAGGTCGGTATGGATTTTGATTATGAACCAGCCTTAGAGGTCTTTAAGGCTCAAGGACAAAAGGTAGAAGGAAATCGGGTTCATTTTACAAGGGAATTTATCGAGGGAAAAGTTAAACTTGCACCTTCGGAGTTTACTCTCCATGCTCGTAATCCAGAACACAATTTAATCTGCGGTGGGGAAAACATCATCTATATGCCTGGTTATGGGGCTCCCTTTATTCAATTAGCAGACGGGACCCGTCGCAAAAGCACGATGCAGGACTATGATAACATTGTTAAATTAGCTGGAGCCAGCAAGAACATGCATATGACTGGGGGAACGGTGGCCGAGCCTCAAGATATTCCAGACGAAATTAGACATTTGAAAATGATCTATAGTTCCATTAAAAACTCAGATAAGTGTTTTATGGGCAGTGCTGAAGGTCGGGAACGCGCTGAAGATTCCATCGAAATGGTGTCCCTCCTTTTTGGGGGTAAAGAGGTCATTAAAGAAAAACCAGTGCTCATCTCCCTCATCAACTCGTTGACTCCCTTAAAATATGACGAAAGAATGTTAGGCGCCTTGATGGCTTATGCCGAAGCTGGACAAGCCGTGGTGATCGCTTCTCTGGTTATGGCCGGTTCTACCGGACCTGCAGCCTTGGTCGGTACTCTTGCACTGCAAAACGCAGAAGTTTTAGCAGGCATTGCCCTTGCCCAAAGTATTAATCCCGGCACACCCGTTGTTTATGGCTCAACCTCAGCCCTCAGTGATATGCGTAATGGGAGCCTCTCCATCGGAAGTCCAGAGTGTGCTCTGTTCATTTCGGCCAGTGCCCAAATTGCCCGCTTCTATGGGGTTCCCAGTCGGTCCGGTGGTGGTTTGAACGATTCCAAGATAGTCGATGCCCAAGCTGGGTATGAATCAATGATGACTTTGATGGCTGCTAGTGTAACTGGTATCAACTTTGTTCTTCATACGGCGGGGATTTTGCAATATTTCATGGCAATTTCTTATGAAAAGTTTATGATGGACGATGAAATGGCCGGGATGCTCTTGCA
>LOEW01000059.1 GCA_001516045.1 Desulfosporosinus sp. BRH_c37 | reverse complement strand
CCGAAGCCGCAATCCCCAAAGAATACTTACCGGCGTAGGATGAGTATTGCCGAGCCACACACCCAAAATGATACTTCGTGGCGAAGGAACGAGCTTATCGCCACACTGCAACTTATTACGCATACTCCTGCAGTGTGGATTGGCGCTTATGGCACGATAGTCTCCAGTACGATAGTCTCCGGTGGAGAGTATCGCCGAAGCCGTGATCCCTAAAGGAATACATACCGGCGTAGGATAGATTATCGCCGTAGGCGGGTTCTTCAAAATAATACTATCGCCGAAGGATGAACCCCGCTCCCGACATTAGGAGCTTGAACGGCTAGTTTGCTTTGCGTCGTATGCACCGAGCGCCGTGTCACACAAGTCCACCTAAAAAATCTTGCTCGCCAAGCGAACCAAACGTGGAAAAAAGACAATCATTCCAATCGAAATAGCTTGGATCGTGCTCACTAAAACTGCACCTGCCGCCACGTCCTTAGCAATTCCCGCTAGAGGGTGAAAGTTTGGTTGAACCATATCTACGACAATTTCTATCGCGGTATTCATGGCTTCTGCACAAATAACACTTCCTATCGCAATAATGAGAATCAACCATTCAAAATTTGAAACCCCCCACCACCAAGCAAAACACAAGACACTAGTTCCCGCAACGAAATGAAACCTCATGTGTCCCTGAGTTCTCCAAGTATATATCATTCCTCGCCAAGCCTGATTGAGACTGCGCCAAAACCCCGGTTTCTGATATCTCTCCATGAGCCCCTCCGTATGTATGGTTTCCATATATTGTTAAATATTTAATAACAGTCATTTCTCTTTAACTTAAGTAGTGTCATCACATCTTCTTCTTTTTGACGCATCTCTTGTTTATCCGCCTCTTCTTCATGATCATACCCTAACAAATGAAGCGTCCCATGAACAGCGAGGTAAACAAGTTCCCGTTCGAAGGAATGACCGTATTCCACTGCTTGCGCCCTTGCCCTTGGAACGGAAATTACAATGTCCCCTAGCATTTCGTCTTCAAACTCTGAATTTGGTTCCTCCTCCATTTCCTCTTGTAAAGCAAAGGAAAGAACATCCGTCGGGCGGTCTACCCCTCGATACTCCAAATTTAAGGCATGGATGCGCTGATCATCAACCAGCATCAGGCTAACTTCCGCCTCATCCGATCGATTGGATATACGAATCCCCTCTTCAATAGCCTGATTTAACATTGCGACTAGCGATTCACGCTGTTCAGGTAAAATAGACTCTTCTTCCCAGGCAATATCTAAGATCAAGTGTTTCGGGCAACTCCCATCTCTTTAAACAGGAATGGGCCACCCTTACCTCCCTTCAATCATCAAACTTGAATGTATAAACAAATCGATTTGTTGATAAGCAGTCAGTTAAACTATTACATTCACTACCTCATCACTATTATCTTTCAATAGTTTTAGTTCTGCTTAGGTCTTATCGTTAGTAGGAGGCTTTTGATTATCTTGTAAAATTCTAGGCTCTGTTGTTTCGTTGTTTTCCGGATTTTTTACTTCTTCCTCACTCATCTTACCGGTCTGTTCACCGACATCTTCCGCAAGCTTCTTCGGCGCTGCACCGTTTCCATTTTCCCGTACTGCTGGCATATCCGGATATTCGACGCGTGAGTGGAAAATTCCACTTAAGACCCTCACAAAAGCCATCGCAATCCGATCTAAGTCTTGAAAAGTTAAATCACATTGATTCAGTTGTCCGTCGTTCAGCTTGTCCTTAATAATTTTCCTAATCAGCCCTTCGACGCGTCCCGGCGTAGGTTGTTTCATAGACCGTACCGCCGCCTCTACGTTATCGGCTAAAGCCACAAGAGCTGCCTCTTTGGTCTGAGGTTTTGGCCCTTCATAATGAAAGGCTTCCTCAGGAACATCATCTCTTTCCTCAAGGGCCTTATGGTAAAAGAAACTAACTAATCCGTCGCCATGGTGCTGAGAGATAATATCTTGAATCTGCTGTGGCAGTTTATTGTCCTTCGCCAGCTCTAACCCATCCTTAACGTGGGAGGTAATAATCAGTGAGCTTAGGGTCGGTGCAATTTTATCATGGGGGTTATCTATGGTAAATTGATTCTCAATAAAAAAATATGGGCGTTTTAATTTTCCAATATCATGATACATTGAGCCCACTCTTACCAACGTGGCATCTGCCTGTACTGCCTCTGCCGCGGCCTCAGCCAGATTGCCTACTAAAATGCTATGGTGGTAAGTCCCTGGTGCTTCGATCAATAAGCGCTTCAACAACGGTCGATTAGGGTTGGATAATTCCAAAAGCCGAACAGAGGAAGTAATCCCAAAACCTGACTCAAACCAGTGTAAAGCCCCCACCGTTAAAAACGAAGATGCCACACCGTTTACAGTTCCTAGAATCAGACCAACCAGCCACACCGACAAACGCATTCCTGTGGTCAAGGCAAGCGCGCTAACCATCAATACATTGACCGCGGACACGAATAGCCCGGCACGCGCTAAATCAGAACGCTGGCTTAAATGGGACACACTATACACCCCGACAAACCCTCCAAAAAGAGCCACTATACCTGTTTGAAGGCCAAACGACGTTGATAGAGTAGGGTCAACCAAAATTGCTACGAAAATTGCTAAGACAACTGCTACTAACAAAGCGACATCCACGCCGATTAAAATTGCAATCGACATGGTCGCCCAAGCCACTGGAATGAGCACGCCAGACAAAGAGTTGAATTCCGTTCCTCCTAAATTTAAAGAAATAACTCCACGACCGATAGCCAGAACCAAGAACATCGTCAATCCAATCAGAACAACTCGGTTGAACATGGACAATATATCCCGTTTATATTGAAGCAGATAAATCCAGATCGCACCTATACCAATGATGACCATCAGCGCAATTCCAGAAGCCGACTTCCAGGTGTTACCGCTATTGATAAGACCATAGGTAGCCAACACTTGGTAGACTTTTTCGTCAACAATCTCACCAGCACCAACAATCTTTTGATTGGCCTTGTAATGAAGTACATCTCTTTTCATACCCTCTCGGGCCGCTGCACGTAATTTCTCCGTGGTTTCTTCATTCACTGTCAAGGTCGGACGAGTCACTTCTTGATCCACAAAAGCCTCGAAGAACACTTTAACATCATCCTGTAGCTCGGACTTATTAATATCCGATTTAGTTACCTCACGTAGTGGCGCCAGATCCGAGTCAGTTCGTGCCCCAGTGTCTACATTTCGCGCTCTTTTTAAGATAATATTACCGCCGATTTGTTCAGCAGCAGTCAAAGCGTTTGGAGAGGTCTTCATCAATGAAACTAATATCCCTTTCGCTAAAACTGTAAACGGTTCGATTTGCTGCAGTTTAGTGACACGTACATTCTCGTCCTCTGAGGTAGCGGCGGCTTCCCGTACGGCTGCAAATGCTTTTCCCAGATCTTGGGTCAGATTACCTAAATATTCGTCGTCCGGCTTGTACACCGCTTGAATGGCATTCGCAGCGGCCTCTTGGTCTTGAGAATACTTTTTCGTATCCACGATATCCTTGTCCCATGGCGCCGTAATAAGCTGAGGACTTGGTTCTCCAACTACCAAATGGAGTTTGGCAACAAACAAGCTTGAGGATAATAGCACCGTAAACAAGAGAAAATACATCACCCCAACAATGGCTCGTAGCCAAGTGGTGTGATGTCTAAATATATCCATACGGTTGGATAACACCTCCCAGACCTTTCTGACCCAAATAATCTTCAATACCATCATCCTTACTTACGAGTGCCGTGTCTCTATTGAAACGCTTCAAAAGCCTTAAAGTTATTTATTAAGGATTAGCGTATACTGCCAAATCCTCGTAGGTTTCCACCTCTACCCTAACCCGTTCGGCACCTGAATTATTTGGAAGTACCTTCACGTTTTCTACCACAACCAAAACTCCCGGCGTCAGTTTTTCCTGAACTTCAGTCCGAGCGGTTTCTTCTGCCAGTTGACGTGCTTCGGCAATAGAACGTTCTAAGTGCACATTATGAAGTTCTTTGTACTTTACTCTTATAACTTCGACAGGGAGACGCCAATTCCTCCAGGGTTTCAGGGAATGACTTATGACTTCTTTATTGTCTTGCTCAAACGGCGAATCTTGCATTGTTACCATTATGACGCGGGAACCAAATTTTATACCCCACCCCATAGCAACCCTTCCACTTTCCTCGATTTTATCTTCCACCAAAGGAATCTGTTTTTCAGAACTATACCACACTCGTGCACGGACAAACCCTATGGCCATAGAGGCTGGGGGAGTCGGTTTAGAACTGCCAGCATTATTAACCGTGGAATTTGGAGCAGGCTTACTCGGAGGACTCAAGTTTACTGCTTGTGTAATCAGCACTTGACCAGCTCGGACAGTCTCGCCTTCATGAACCTGAGGAATTCCCTGAATCACCATAATTTCCTTGACAATTCCGGCATGACTAGCGACGAGATTACCCGCTTCTTTAGGTATTGAAGGACGTGTTTTCTCTGAAATTTTAATTAACACCTCTGTCCCATTCCGTTCCACACCAATCCAGGCAGCATCCGGTAATTGTTCCTGCAGTGCTTTGGCAATCTGGTTTAAATCCAAGTCCTTTGAATAAGTCCAAGTTTTAAGTCCAAGTTTCTCGGCCCGTTCCAAAACATCCGCGGCCAAAACATTGCGATTACCAATTACGGAAATAGACAACACAAGTTGGGACAAAACAGTTAACACCAAGGCAATCATGGCAATTCCGGTCAATAGACCTTTTCTACGCCACCAACGTGCAGCAATAAAAGGCCAACCATATTTAGCCATAATGTGGATCCGTGTATGAGTATGGTGTGCTGCCCGCCGCAGGCGTCGAAAATCCGCCAGCTTAATCTGCGCCCGCATTCCTCGTTCAGATTTCTGAGTATGATAAAAAATTACACCTTCTTTTATGACTTGATTTAGAAAGCTTGCTAACTGTTCTCCTCTCGCGAGGAAGAAGATCCGTCCCTGCAAAAAAGCCCGCAATCGTTCAAACATTATTTTGTCTCCCCTCCCCCGAAAGATACGGAAGAAAGTTCCCCTTCAATACGGAGTTCTGTCGATAAGATAACCTTCAGTACCAATCCCTTGCCTCCAAAACAGACATCTCCTTCCGCAGTTTTTATCCGTATTTCTTCCTCAGAAAAATTAATAACGCTTATATAATTCTCCACCATAACTTGTTGCCGTCCGGTTATCGTAATTTTTGGACCCTCTCCCACCACTTCTGGTGGAAAATCCAAAATATCTCCGACACTAGTTTGAAATTTTTTGAACATCAAAGCCCCTCCCTTCTGTATGATAGTTATGAAGCGAAGTGCAAGAATAGTCCAAGCCTTTATCTAATTGTTTAAAATTAAAGAAAAGACCCAGTTGCATTTGAGCAACTGGATCTTTTCTTAACGTTCATTTGTTATGCACTGATAATTTCCCGCACAATCTGATTAACAAGTTTGCCATCTGCACGGCCTTTCGTCTTAGGTGTTAATGCACCCATGACTTTCCCAAGGTCTTTAAGACCCTGAGCCCCTACAATAGCAATAGTCTCCTGGACAAGCTGGCGAATTTCCCCTTCGGAAAGCTGTTGAGGAAGGTAATCCATTAGAACAACCAATTCCTCCTCCAAAGCCTTAACCGTTTCGGGGCGACCCGCATTTTCATATACTTCAAGCGAATCCCGACGTAGTTTCACTTCACGTGCTAATACTTCAATGACTTGTGCATCATTAAACTCAGTTTTCTTGTCAATCTCAGCATTTTTTATGGCAGCCCTAACCATTCGGATGACGGAAAGTCTAACCTTCCCCTCCTCTTTGGCCTTCATGGCAACCTTCATATCCTCAACGAGGCGATCTTTCAGGGTCAATTCGAGACACTCCTTACTTGAACTTGCGTTTACGTGCAGCTTCAGACTTTTTCTTTTTCTTCACGCTTGGTTTCTCATATGCCTCGTGTTTACGAGCTTCTGCACTAACCCCTGCCTTTTGACAAGTACGCTTGAACCGGCGGAGTGCCGCATCCAGGGATTCGTTTTTACCAACTTTGACCTCACTCATTGTCTTATCCCTCCCTCCACTGGATCATCACAAATATACCTTTACTATTATAATGGATGAAGTAGATTGCGTCAAGTTCACTTTAACTCTCGAGATTACTTGTTCGCATGAAAATCATCCAATCTTTGCATCCAGCGCCTGCCCCCCAAGCAAATGAAAATGGAGGTGTCCGACGACTTGCCCCCCGTCTGCCCCAGTATTCGTGACCACTCTATAACCCGATTCGGCCACACCGAATTCCTTAGCCAGATACCGTATTACGCCAAAAAGATGACCAATTAACGTTTCGTATTCAGGCGTAACATCATTAAGACTGCGTAAATGGTTTTTCGGAATTATGATCAAATGCACAGGAGCCAACGGTTGAATATCTTTAAAAGCGATCACCTCATCATCCTCATAGGCAATTTGACTCGGAATTTCACGAAGGGCAATCTTACAAAACAGACAATCTTCAACTTGCATTTTTCAATTCCTCCTTCAGTTTATTAAGCGAAACATAGATTTGTTCTATCTAGCAGAAAGTAAACTCTGGTGGCATAAAGCCCATCTACCAAAAGCCTCTAATTATCATTTCTCCACCCCGAAAACCAGAAGCCCGGGACTCACTGTAACACGAGTGTGACGTCTTTACGTAAGCAGTACTAGTAAACTTCCAATGTTACTCCAGACACAAGACGGTGCACATGTAATGTGCCGTCCCAATCTATCTCCAAAGTAGTACTCATCGTCCTCCGTTCCACGTTCCCTACCCAAGCCCGGGACGCAGTGTGACACGAGCGTGACGTCTTTACGTAAGCAGTGCTAGCAAACTTCCGTGTTACTCCAGACACAAGACGGTGCACATGTAATGTGCCGTCTCCCAATCATCTCCGAAGTAGTACTTATCGTCCTCCGTTCCCCTACCCAAGCTAGGGACGCAGTGTGACACGAGCGTGATGTCTTTACGTAAGCAGTATAGCAAACTTCCGTGTTACTCCAGACACAAGACGGTGCACATATAATGTGCCGTCTCCCAATCATCTCCGAAGTAGTACTTATCGTCCTCCGTTCCCCTACCCAAGCTAGGGACGCAGTGTGACACGAGCGTGATGTCTTTACGTAAGCAGTATAGCAAACTTCCG
>LOEW01000058.1 GCA_001516045.1 Desulfosporosinus sp. BRH_c37 | reverse complement strand
TACCCCACCTGAAGTGGAGACCGGGGGAACGCCCACTTATAGAAGTGGGCGTCTCGCCTTTAGATCAAATTCCAGAGTAAATGTGCAACGAAATTAATGCGTTTGAGCAATGACACGGTGTCATTAGACTCCACATTGGTGCGGTAGAACTCCATTTTTGAAGTTCTGCTGCACCTTTTTCGTTTTTAAGCTAGTTGTCTTAAAGAGTATATCTTCTGTTCGCCACTTAAATATAACCGTTCAAGTATACATTATGTTATCTAATGTAAAATTATAAAAATTCAGAATTATATGGTAATACAATTGCATTATCTAATTAATGAATTTTAAATGATTGATTTGAATTGTACACCCAAAGGGAAACCAGTTTTTTCAAAGGGAGGGCGAACGACAGGAAGACGATACCAAAAATCGGAATTTTTTGAAAGGAAGGTTATGTAAACTATGAAAGTAAAGAAAGTAGAGGGAATTGAAAAGTATAATGCGGCTAACTTATTTGTTGATCGTCATGTGCACCAAGGTCGTGGAGACCAAGTAGCCCTTTATTATCAAGACCAGCAAATTACTTATAGAAAAGTATTTGAAAAGGTCAACCAAATCGGTAACGCTTTGAAAGACGTGGGCGTGAACATGGAAGACCGTGTTATGTTATTGCTTTTAGATTGTCCAGAGTTTGTTTACAGTTTCTTTGGGGCCATAAAAATTGGGGCAGTTCCAATTCCCACTAACACTCTGCTCAAACCAGCGGATTATGAGTACCTTCTGAATGACAGCAGAGCTAAAGTAATAGTGGTCAGCGAGGAATTGCTTAGCAACATTGCTACTGTCCAAGGAAAATTAAAATACCTAAAACACATTATAGTTGTAGGCAAAGCAAGCGAACCATTTCTAAGTTTCGGCACTTTAATTAACAATAAATCCACCGAATTAGAAACTGCCGACACAGGGAAAGATGACCCAGCGTTTTGGCTCTACAGTTCGGGTACCACAGGGTCTCCAAAAGGCACAGTACACCTTCAGCATGATATGGCTTTTTGCGCTGAGCATTTTGCCAAAAACGTTTTGAAAATGACCGAAAATGACCGGACCTTCTCCGTGGGAAGGCTGTTTTTCGCCTATGGCTTAGGTAATAGTATGTTCAGCCCCTTCTACGTAGGTGCTTCTGCTATACTATCTCCAGACCGTCCGACTCCAGAACATCTCCTTAAGATCATAGACCAGTATAAACCTACGCTATTCTTTGGGGTTCCTACCTCATATACGGCCATACTACAGTTGGAAGGGGCCACAGATAATTATGATCTAAGCAGTATCAGGCACTTCTTTTCTTCTGGAGAAGCTCTACCTACTGTGATCTTCGAGCGCTGGTTGGAAAAATTTAAGGTTGAGCTCTTAGATGCCATTGGTTCGACTGAAGCTCTACACGTCTTTATCTGCAATATGCCCGGTCGGGTTAAAGCAGGAAGTACTGGGCAGCTTGTCCCGGGTTACGAGGCAAAACTTATTGACGAGGATGGCTTAATCGTTTCCGAAGGTGAAGTAGGAAACTTGATGATCAAAGGCGATGGCATAGCCGCCTATTACTGGAATAAACACGAAAAGAGCAAAGAGACCTTTCAAGGGGAATGGGTAAATACCGGAGACAGATATTATCAGGACCCAGATGGCTACTTCTGGTATGTTGGACGTGACGATGACATGTTGAAATCCGGTGGGATCTGGGTTTCCCCCAACGAAGTGGAAAATGCTTTAATGGTACACCCGGCCGTACTGGAAACAGCTGTGATTGGCAGCAGCGACGTAGATGGACTAATCAAGCCCAAGGCCTATGTTGTACTGAAAGATGGTTATGAATCCGGCTCAGAGTTGGCTAGTGAATTGACTCAATTTGTCAAAAGTAGCATAGCCCCTTATAAATTCCCGCGTTGGATCCAGTTTACTCTCGAACTACCCAGAACCGCTTCGGGTAAAATCCAACGGTTTAAGCTACGGGAATTAGACAACTCTAATAATTCAGTGCCAATGTAACCATTTTGCTGATATAACCAGCAAAGATGTACTTATAGTAAGAATATGGAGGTTTATAAATGAAAGAAACACAAGGTAGTGCGTATCAATGGTTAGATAATTTGAAATATAGCAGTTTTCATACTCTAATAATTATGTTACTCTGTTTAGTTTTAATTTTTGACGGGTATGATTCTCAAATAGTTGCCTATATCATGCCTTTGGCTTCAAAGGAATGGCATCTTACACCGATAATGACAGGCTCCTTAGCCTCTTGGGGCTTCGTCGGTTTAATGTTTGGGACAGCCATCTTTGGTTTTTTGTCTGATCGAATTGGCCGAAAAAGGGCTCTCGTGATTGCTATTAGCTTCTTTACAATCTTTAGTGGAGCAGCTTTTTTTGCCCCAAATTATAGTGTGTTTGTTGCTCTGCGTGTCTTAGCTGGAGTAGGAATGGGCGGGGCCATGCCGATTTGTATTACTGTGGTTTCCGAATATTCGCCTGCCAGAATCCGCGGCAAAGCAGTTACAGCCATGTATGGAGGTTTTACAACTGGATGGATAGTGGCTGCCTTAGCGGCAATCGAGGTCATCCCATCTTTTGGTTGGCGCCCTGTGTTTCTGATGGGTGCTATTCCTATACTAATGATCCCAATACTAATAATGTATATGCCTGAATCAGTCCGTTATCTCGCCAGCAAGGGACGTCATGAGGATGCCATTAAGGAAATACGCAAAATAGAAAAACTTATCGGTCAAAAGCCTATTGATTGGAAACCTGAACATTTTGCTATTACTGAAGTAAAATTTACAGGTACCATCAAAGATCTTTTTACACCTGGTTTAATAAGAATGACAATTTTGATCTCTGGAACTTACTTTTTCAATCTTATAGTTGTCTATGGTTTGGCCAGTTGGCTTCCTACCCTTCTCGTTCAACGTGGTTTTTCCCTCGTCAAGAGCTATAACTATGGAATGGTCCAAGCTATCGCGGCTTCGGTTGGAGCATTTTTCATTGGTACTTTGTTAGATATATTTGGTCGTAAAAGAACCCTTATTGCAGGTTATTTAATAGGCGCAGTTTCTCTGGTGTTGTTTGGTTTTGCTACCAGTGGTCCAGTTTTGATGGCTGCCGGAGCCGCGGCCGGATTTTTCATAATCGGCACGCAAACAACGCTACACGTTGTTAATGGTGAAACTTATCCGACTCATATTCGTTCAACTGGAGTAGGCTTCACTTATACGATTGGTCGTATTGGTTCCTTCGCTGCTCCCCTAATTGGGGGGACCCTACTGGCGGCTAAAGTAAGTTTCAGTTCCTACTTCGTAATCTTTGCGATTCCCTGTGTACTTTGCGCCTGTTGTGTCGCCGGATACAAAACAGCTGTCAAAGGTGAGGGACTTGAACAGATCACTAAAACAATTATTGGAAACGTTAATGCTTAGGAAAAAATAAACAAAATATCAAAATTAGCCCTTAACCTTCCACTAGGAATAGTTAAGGGCATTATTCATCTAAGTTTCGCTACCCCTAAACATCCAAATTTATCCGGTCATTTTAGGATACGCTCTTGAATAGTTTACTTAAACCTACCTTTATTTAATTGAAATAATAGAATATAATTAATTCTGAATTTACTGAATTTATTATTCCTTTATAATATTCTAGCGCCCTTGCTACCTGCAAGTAGCTAATTAAGTAATTTTAAGGAGCAGCGACTGTATGGAACTTATTAACTCTGCTAGACCCAGTCCGGTGCAGCCTGACCCTGAACAGCCCTTAGCAACAATAGTGGAAAGTATGATTGCTCATGAACTTAGTTCTGTTCCAGTGTTACAAAATACAAAAATTGTTGGCATCCTGCATCTGGCAGCAGCCCAGAAATGGATTCAGCAGGCTAAAAATTTGCAGCACAGGCCCCTTGTTAAAGATGCTATGCAAGCCAACATCATTATTTACAGAGAAGGCACGGTACTAGACGCTGCTTTGATGGAGAATAATTCCTGGTTCCCTGCTGAAGATGCTCAGGGCAACTTTGCAGGAATAATTATGACAAAAGCACTAGTTATCTACCTAAACAAAAAGCTGGACACTCAAAGCCAACGTAACCAGGCAGTATTAGAGAACTTGCCCAATGGTATCTTGGCCATTAACGTCGAAGGCAAAATCGAAATAGTGAACAAAGCTGCCTGTCGTCTTCTGGACGTAGATAAAGGAATCATAGGCAAATCAATTAGCGAAATAGTCCCTGAAAGTAACCTTCTTGACATAATAGAATCAGGATTAACCCAATATGGGCATAAAATTGAACTCAATGGTCACACCCTTATCACAAACCGTTCCCCGATTATTTGCGATAATAACATCTCTGGTGCAATTGCAGTATTTCAAGATATAACGGACTTAGAAAACATCTCCCATCAACTAGCTTCAGTCAAGCAACTTAACCTAGATTTAGATGCCATTATCGAATCCTCTTATGACGGAATAGCGATTAGCGACCATGAAGGACGGGGGATCAGGATAAATCAGGCCCATGCGCGATTAACCGGCTTGGATGCCTCACACTTTATCGGTCAGCATATCGATGACTTGTTCGAAAAAGGCATTTTCCAGTATGAGTCCATCACCATCAAAGCCCTTCGCGAAAGACGGACTATCACCAGTGTTCAGAAAATCTGCACTACTGGTAAACAAGTACTGGTTACCAGCAATCCCATTTTTGATATTGAGGGTAACGTTTCGAGGGTTGTAAGTAATGTCAGGGATATTTCTGAACTACATAAACTTAATGAAGAACTAAGAGAGTCCAAATTACTGGCAACCCGTTATGAGACAGAACTGTCACAATTAATGTTAGCGCGGCTCAAGAAAGATAAAATTATTGTAGAAAGTCCTGGCATGATGAAGCTCTTTAATTTGGCAATTCGTACCGCCCGGACAGACTCCACCGTTCTGCTTTTAGGTGAATCAGGAGTAGGGAAAGAAGTATTATCGAGGGTCATTCATAACACGAGCAACCGAGCCATTTCAGGAAGTTTTATCCAGATAAACTGCGGGGCTATTCCAGAAAACCTCTTAGAATCGGAACTATTTGGCTATGAAGCAGGAGCTTTTACCGGAGCTAACCCTCATGGAAAACCTGGTATGTTTGAACTTGCCAACCTTGGTACACTTCTACTCGACGAAATTGGCGACCTGTCAGCGAATCTACAGGTTAAACTATTACGAGTGCTACAGGAACATGAGGTTTACCGACTCGGAGGCACTAAACCTATAAAGCTTGATGTCCGTATTATTTCTGCTACCAACCGCAACATCTGGGAAAGGGTGCAGGAGGGAGCCTTTCGTGAAGACCTATTTTATCGCTTAAACGTTCTACCCATTGAAATTCCACCCCTGCGGGAAAGAAAAGAGGATATTCTACCTTTGATTATGCACTTTATCCACCTGTATAACGAAAAATATGGAGTAGAAAAGCGTTTGGATCCCAAAGCTATTCCCATCTTAGAAGCCTACAGTTGGCCAGGTAATGTGCGTGAACTTCAAAATGTGCTCGAGCGATTGTTGGTCATCACCGAGGAAGAATTGGTTCAACCCTTGCAAGTTCAGATCCAATTGGCTAAATTTAAGACTAAGTTTAATTCTCCGATCACTGTCAATGAGATCATACCGATTCAACAAGCTAAGGAAATGTTGGAAAAGGAGCTGATCATTATGGCTTTTGATTGTTACCCCTCAATCAGAAAAGCAGCCGAAGTTTTAGGTCTCGATCACTCAAATGTTATGCGCAAGGCTATAAAATATGGAATAAAGAAGTAACCTCTAATCCAATAAGTTAGGTAAAAAAGTTACAATTTGAGGGAAGGCAATCATAATAATAGTACAAAGTACGCCAGCAATTAAAAAAGACCAGACCCCTTTGAAAACGGTTTGTAGTGGAACATCTTTTGCTACCCCTTTACATACATAGACGTTGATGCCAACAGGAGGGGTTATGACTCCAATGGCTACTATCATACAGATGATTACTCCAAACCAGATGGGGTCGTAACCCAGACCATCCACGATGATTGGGTAAAAAATTGGGATTGTCAGTAAGATAAGTGGAATCATCTCGATAAGACAGCCTAAGAATAAATAAATTAACAAGACAATTAACATGATAAAGAAAGGTGGCAGCGCTAAGTCACCAACCCATACAGCTATTTCGGTTGGAATTCGGCTAATACCTAAAAAACGGGTGAAGATAATAGCTCCGGCTACCATAAATAAGATCATGGCTGTAGTTTTGGTTGTATCCGCTAAAGCCCGATTAAATCCTTTCCAAGTCATTGTCCGGCCGATTGTAGTAACCAGTAACACCCCGGCCGCTCCGACTGCTCCGGCTTCTGTGGGCGTGAAAAAGCCCATAAAAAGACCACCGATAGAAATAACAAATACCGCGATAGTTTCTATTAAACCATCGCGAAGGGCATGAAACACCTCGCGAGCACTGGCTCTCTGCTTCAACCCAGGACACATAGCAGGATTTCGTTTAGTCACTACATAAATAGCAAGCATGTAAGAAATCATCAGTAGGATGCCCGGAACAATGCCAGCCACGAACAACTTGGCAATCGATTGTTCGGTAGATACTCCGTAGATTACAAAGATAGTACTTGGAGGGATTAAGATACCCAATGCCCCTCCAGCAGCTACACTGGCAGTTGCCAGTGAATCATCGTAATTATACTTCTTCATTTCTGGAAGTGCGATAGAACCAATCGTCGCAGTGGTCGCCGTACTGGAACCGCAAACGGCTCCGAAAATAGCACAGGCTACCTGGCAGGCCATAGCTAGCCCACCGCTAAAGTGTCCCACTGTCTTATAGGCAAACGTAAAAAGTCGGCTACCTATGCCAGATTGAAAAGCTAAATAGCCCATTAAAACAAACATCGGAATAACGCTCAGCGAGTAGGAGGCAAAGGAGGTATAAATTTCGGAAGCTAGCATCCGGTAGGCAGCTTCAGGAGATACCAAATAACTAAAACCAGCTAAACCTACTATACCCATAGAGATGGCGATCGGCATCCGTAAGACCATTAAAAATAAAAATGCGAATAAGCCAACAAATCCTGTTACGGTTGGACTCACCTCTGCACCCCCTTTCTGAAATTATCAAGCATAGACCCTAAAACTACGAGGGCATAAGCTAAAAAACCAAAAGCAATTACATAGATAAACAGGTAATAGGGAGTTTTCGTAGTCAGGGAGACCTGTCCGCTCAGCTTCAGATCGTTCGCGTAGAGAATAATTCTCCAAAAAGATAGACTCAAAAAAACCACAACGAGGAAATCGATCACTACCTGGAGCAAAGCTTGCGCCTTTATACTAAGCTTTTCCACCAAAAACTCCAAAGCAATGTGTCCGCCTTGTGCTCCGCAATAAGCTAGAGAAAGACCTATGGCGATCGCTGCCAGAAATTCTGCCCATTCAATGGTACCAAGTATCGGACTTCCAAACGCACGTAGGATGACATTGCCAACGACCAGTACCATTAAAGCAACTACAAACCATCTCGCTAGATGGTCAAGGAAATAACTTAACCTTCCTGCAATTCTGCTTACGATGCCCATTTTATCTCCTCCTTGAGTATTAAAAGACATAGCCTGCCGAGCTTTAGGGCAAGCATGTATTTGCTTAAATAATTAAAACGAGGGCCAAGTACCTAAGGTTGCATTTAAATTCCTCAGAGACTTGAGGCCCTCGTCATAGTACTTTTGTTAGAGCTTATTATTTTTATCAGCTAAGTCTTTCACAGTACTTAATATCTTTTCTCCTTCTAAGCCCTTACCGTTTAAAAAGGTAACATATTCAGTTTGAAGCGGTTTGATTAACTCTATCCATTTTGCTGTTTCAGCATCAGAGAGGTTAATTATTTCTACTTTCTTTTTGTCTTGGGTCCATTTTAAGCCAGCTTCATTAATTTTATCAAACATACTGGGCACATTGGCAGCGTAAAAAGTTGCGGTAGCTTCTGTGATTTGTTTTTGAACATCAGCGGGGATAGTATTCCACTTTGCCAGATTCATGGTTAAGAAGAAGGCTTGATTGTAAAGGAAAGGGGTCATGGTAATATAATTTCCAGTGACTTCACCCAATCTAAAACCCTGCATTGATTCTAGCGGAGCAACTCCGCCTTTCATGATACCTTTTTGCAGTGCTTCATACCATTCGGGCATCGGCATAGTGATTGGGGTAGCTCCTAATAATTTAATTGCATCCCCTCTGGGGCCAGCAGTTGCTCCAATCCCCAGTCCTTTGATATCCTTCAATTCCCGCATTGGGGTCTGGGACATTAAATTTCCTGGGCCAGTAGCCCAACTAAAGAGGTGGTGAGTATCCTGTAACTCTTTAGGGTTCAAAGTTTTGATTCCATCCATCAGCGCAAGACTAGCCGTCTTGGAATTTTTGTTACCAATACCTGGCAATAAAAAGGTTTCAACGACTGGGAAACGTCCGCGAGTGTAGGCATAAGCGGACATTCCAATATCAGCGACTCCCTTAACGACCCCCTCGTAGGTTTCGGCGGATTTCAAAAGAGTTTCAGCAGGATAACTTGTGATTTTAACCCGACCATTAGTCGCTTTTTCTACAGCTTTTATCCAACCTTGAGCAATGTCTTTTTCAGCTGTATGGGTAGCAGGAAAAAAGTGAGCCAGCTTTAATTCTATTGGTTTAGGTGCTTCAGCAGCAGGAGTAGCAGGAGCAGAATTACTAGGGCTTGCTCCACATCCCGCTACGCTTAACAACAAACTTATTGCTAATGAGAAAATGCCTATTCTTCTTTTTCTCGTGATCATATGATACATCTCCTTTAATTCTGATTTTACCGAGGGGGTTGAATTTAACTGATCTCTTCTTCCAATAAATTATCTAAGATCTTCTTCAGGGTGTGCTGATGTCAATTCACCCCCTTTGATTAATATAAATACAAACTTTACATGGCCTCTAGATTAGATTTACCCAAATTTTTTGTTTCTCTACTACTGCGCTGATCAATCGTACGACGGGCTTTCATTTCAAATCGAGGTAAGGAATGACTAGCTTTAAGTTCTACTTCAATCCGTAATCCTATCCGTTCGCGCAGAAGTTTACGCATCTTATCTAAGGTTTGATTATTTTGAGGTTGGTTGTTCTCTGAATAATCACTAAGTTCGACCTCAACCTTAACTTGATCCATACCTGCTATGGTATATAAGACTATGCGAAACTCAACTAATTCTAAAAATTCGCGGAGAATTGCCTCGATGGATGGAGGAAAGATATTAACCCCTCTCACGATCATCATGTCATCGGTGCGACCAATAATTCCTCCTGGGAGGAGTATATTAGGATTTCCGCAAGAACATATGGTCTCATTTTTAATAACAAAGTCGTGCGTGCGGTAGCGGATTGCAGGATATCCCCAGCGTCCTAAATTAGTTAGAACTAGTTCTCCTTTTTCTCCGTTCGCAACCGGCTTAAGGGTATCTGGATCAATGACCTCAACAATATACCCAGACTCATTACAATGTAACCCAGTCTTTGCAGCGCAAGAATAACTTACCACACCAACCTCCGTCATACCTGAATGATCATAACAGACAGCTCCCCAAATTTGTTCTATCTTGTCTCTTACTGCTGGGACTGAGGCTCCAGGTTCGCCAGCGTGAATAGTTATTCTGATCGAGGTCTGACTCAAATCAATCCCAGCCTCTTTTGCGACCTCCTCCATATGTAATGCATAACTTGGGGTACAAACTAAAACTGTAGCTTTATTAGTGATAATGCTTTGTAATCTTTCCAAGGAAGTTTGCCCTCCACCTGGAATTACTAAGGCGCCTACTTTTTTGGCACCTTCGTAGGCTGTCCAAAAACCAATAAATGGACCGAAGGAAAAGGCCAAAAATAATCGATCATGTTTAGTAACTCCAACCGAACGAAACACTTTTACCCAACAGTCTGCCAGCCAATCCCAGCTTTCTGCAGTATCGAGTACTTTTAATGGCCTACCTGTTGTACCCGAAGTTTGGTGATATCTAATGTAATTTTCTTCAGGGTAGCTATGATTCTTACCTAAAGGTGGGAAATCATCTTGATCATTGACAAATTCCTTTTTAGTTGAAAAGGGTAAGTTTTCTAGTTCAGCAAGTGAATTAAGCGGGAACTTAATACCCAGATATTTAGCACTGTAAAAAGCATTATTTTGGTTAACAAACATTAATAAGTCATTTAATTTTTGTAATTGGACTTTCTTAATCTCTTCTTTACTCGAATAATCGACCTCTTGACCCATTACAACACCTCCTGTTTTTTCTATCCCTACCTTTATTAGGTGTCCACTAATAATAGCACAAAAATTATGAATAATCAGTAAATTGTTTTTAAAAAAAATTAATAGATAATCCGATATTAACACGCCCTTAACACCACCCGATAGGTATTGATTACCAAAACTTGCTAAGATCTTGGAAACCCATTTGGGCGGTGATTTAACGACTACTTGCTTTGAGGTAGGACCTCAAAGCAAGTAGTCGTTTACCACAAAGTTGCTAAGCGAGTGGGTCTTTACTTCACAATAGCAGCAATTTGAACTGCTTTGATAATTTTGGCATAACCTGTACAGCGGCAGAGATTGCCTCCTAAGGCTTCTTTGATCTCCTCTTCATTAGGTTTAGAATTTCTGTCTAAAAGGCTCTTGGCAGATAACACCATTCCGGGTGTGCAGAACCCGCATTGAATAGCACCGTTTTCTACAAAGGACTGTTGAACTGGATGCAGTTTGCCATCTTCTCCTGCCAACCCTTCAATCGTCATTATTTCTTTGCCTTCGGCCGCGATTGCTAAGGTGGAACATGCTAGAGTAGGCTTATTCTCTACTAATACAGTACAAGCCCCACAGCTACCTTCATTACACCCTGACTTTGTTCCTGTTAGTCCAACAGTCTCTCTCAGCACCTCTAGTAAAGTCTCCTGTGGTTTGACTAGCACTTCATATTCCTGATTGTTGACATTTAAGACGATTACTTTTTTGTTACTACTCATAATCTCACCCCTTTTTCGGATACTATTGAACAAATATTTTCTTTAAGGTTTCCTCGATCAACACTCCCACCATTTGGCGGCGATAGCTGGGTCTATAGGACATATTAGCCACTGGAAGAACATTTTTTATGGCAATTGCTGCACATTCTTGGGCTAATGCAGAAATCTTTCCTGCATCTAGATCTTCTGTCTTCAAACCACGGAAAATCTCTCCTATACCTTTGGCCAACACAGGTCCACTCTCTAGAGCAGTAAGTGCGAGACTAACGTCCATGACTAGTCCGCCTTCTTCGCTGACAACCACGGCTACACCAGCCTGAGGAAAGTCTATGCTTTTGCGTGAACGGAGTTTGATATAGGCACTTTTGGTCTTCCAGGCGCTTTGTGGAATAGTGATTTCGCTGATGATTTCTCCAGGTTTAATGTTAGTTGGCGTTTTACCCTCTCCTGTATAAAATTCAGCTAAGGGGATTATCCTCTCACTTTCTAAAGAAGAAAGCTTAATTGTTGCTCCATAAGCAATTAAGGCTGGTGCCAAATCACTACAATAGGCAGCATGGCACCTTTCAGACTTTTTCATTACCAGGCATTGATCTCCACCAGTCTTATAGCATAACGGGTGGGACTTTCTCCAATGACGAGTCTGATTATAAAACCAACAACGGGTGTCTTGGCAGAGGTTTCCACCAAGAGTGCCCATCTGCTGGTGTTGGACAGCGCCTACTCCAATGCCGGCTTGATAAAGTGCTGTCAGACTCTTTTTAACTTCTGGCTGGTGGATTAAGTTCCAAATAGTTGCAGTACCTCCTGCAATGATCTGCTTATCGACTGAACATTCTATTACCGAAAGCGTTTCGATACCCGTAAGATCAACGAGAACTTCCGCAGGATTGAGCCCCACTTTCATATTGTTTAATAGGTCTGTTCCCCCAGCCAAGGGGCGAACTTTTCCTGCTTGTTCTTTTAATAGGGTTAAACCCTCTTTTAAGGTTTGAGGACGATAATATTCTAAGGCCGGCAGCGTCATGCTTCCTTCCTCCCCTTGTCATTTTTTTCTTTTAGTGCCTTCAAAATCTTTTCTGGAGTTATCGGTAGATCCATAATCCTTACGCCAATAGCGTCAGTAATAGCGTTCACGATAGCTGGTGCAGTGTAGATGGTTGCGCCTTCCCCACATTCTTTAGCGCCAAAAGGCCCTACCGGGTCATTCGTTTCGACGTGGATTACTCCTTGAGGAGGGGCATCAGCCGCCGTGGGAAGCTTATAATCGATAAACGACACACTACGGTTTTGGCCATTTCCCATGTCGAAGTCAGGATCTTCATAGAGGGTGTGGCCTATTCCTGTCATAACCGCTCCTTCTATCTGACCCTCTACCTGATCTGGGTTCAAGGCCCTGCCAGCATCGTCTGCCGTCACAATTTTAATGATTGTAACCCGACCTGTTTTGGGGTCTACTTCTACTTCACAAGCCTGTGTTCCGAAGCTATAGGAGCCGGAGATATCGCCATTATCTCGCAGCAACGTGGTTGGCTCTTTGGCCGGCAGTTGATAATAGCCCCGGCCTATCATAGGAACTTGAATATCAGCATACTGAACTAGTTTTACAGCTTTGTTAATGTCCATTTTGAATTCACCACGAAGCAGGATCTTGTCTTCTCTAATCGTCATTTCTTCTGGATCGGCCCCGATTTCCTTCGCTACAACTTGTAAAATTGTCTTTTTGATATCCCGGGCAGCAAGCTGAGCCGCTTTGCCGGATCTAACTGTTACTCCGCTACCAAACGTCCCCGAGTCTAACGGACAGACATCTGTATCTGCTGCGACAACCCTAACCTTTGCAAAGGAAACACCTAATTCCTCGGCAACAATTTGCGCTATGACGCTTTCCGCACCTTGTCCGATATCCGCAGCACCTGTGAGCACTGTAACCCCACCGGTTTTTTCCAACTTAACAACCGCGCCGCCACCAATGTGGCTCATATTGTTAACACCTGAAGCCCATCCAGAGCCTCCCACGCCAACACCCCTATAATTCCCGCGGCCGCGCTTTTCCTTCCAGCCAATAGCTTCTGCAGCTTTATCCAAGCTCTCCTTAAATCCACAAGTCCGTAGAATCATTTTAGCAGGGTTCGGGCTGCCGGCTTCCAAGGCATTGATCCTACGAAAATCTATAGCATCCATACCTAAGTCTGCAGCAAGCATATCGGCTTGACATTCGATAGCATAGCGCATCTGTGGAGCGCCGTGTCCCCGCATAGCTCCGTTTGCCTGTTTATTTGTATAGACGTGCTTAGCGTCTAAGACCAGATTGGGTAGGTAATAGGGGATCATACCAAAGTAACCGGACAGGGTGATGATTAGCGGGGCTGTACTGTTATAGGCCCCACCGTCCACGGTAAGGTCGATGTGCTGGGAACTGATCCGGCCATCCTTGAAAACGCCAGTACGTACTTTAAGGATAGCTGGATGCCTGCCCCGTACACAGGTTTGTGCTTCTTCTCGGTCATAAAGAAATTTGACTGGCCTTCCTGTTTTCATAGAAAGAAAAGCGGCACAGAAATCTTTGGAGTACATATCGATTTTGACACCAAAGCCTCCGCCGACGGCTGGCTTGATCACGCGCACGCGATCTTCCGTAATACCCAAAGTACTGGCTAAGTTGTGCCTTAAGAAATAAGGGATCTGGGTACTGGACCATAGGGTAAGTTTGCCGCTCGGTTCATACATAGCAATAGCCGCGTGAGGTTCCATTGGGGCATGATACTGGCCATGTGTTCTAAAAACGTCTTCCCGAATATGGTACGCTTCAGCAAAGCCTTGTTCGATATTGCCAAATTCTTTTCGGTATTGAATGCTAACATTATTTTTAACTTTGGGACCGTCATGGATGTCTGGGGCTCCTGGTTTCAGGGCATCTTCAATTGTAAAAACTGCTGGCAACAGCTCGTATTCCACTTCAATCAGTTCTATTGCTGCTTCTGCAGTCTCTTGGTCCACAGCCGCTACAGCTGCTACTTCATCTCCTACGTAGCGAACCTTGTCAATAGCTAGGCCGTACTCGTCCTGTGCAAAAGGTACAATTCCGTATTTGACAGGAAGAATATCCTTCCCAGTCATGATTGCTTTGACACCCGGCAACTTTAAAGCTTTTTCAATATTTACATTCAGAACACGCGCATGTGCATGAGGACTTCTGAGTAACTTCCCATAAAGCATGTTAGGCAGCTTCATATCGTCGGTGTATACGGCCCGCCCGATTACTTTGTCCCAGGCATCTGTCCTAGGAACACTTTTGCCTATAACACTAAATTCCTCCATTATTGATTAACTGGGTTTACCATTTCCCCCAGTTACTTTCCCCCTTTACCAACTAATAATTTTAACTTGTATGTTTCTACTTTTTACAACCTTGGTCAAGTCTTATTAGACCTCATTGGTGTTATTTGTAAAATAACAAAATTGGAGAGTCTGATCTCAAACTTATAATTATTGGATGAGTATAGAGGACTTCCTTCACCTCCCGTGAGAAAACTATTCCTTCCACTTGCGACCATTATCAAACATATAAGTCAAATCTACGTTTTTCTTCTAACCTCACACTTAATCTATAATAGCAATTCCCGTGCCAACTCCATAATCTCTCTATTAATAAACCTTAGATTAAGCAAACCCGTAATCCTTGCGTAACTCAAGGCTAAACACCTAAAAACTTTAATCTGACCCAAAAAATAAAAACGTTCGGAAAACAAACACCTGTATGTTTTCCGAACAATACATCAAAGTAAAATATCCACTTACTTTGATGCTTAACTAAATATTAGTCATTTGGGAAAGCTTTTCGTACAATTTAGACCTACTTATACCTAATAACCTCGCCGCCTTAGACTTATTACCTCGAGCCTCAACCAAGGCGGTTTGAATAGCTTCTTGTTCGATATTGGCCAAGCTCTGACCTATTAAACTTTGACCAGTTATCCCCCTAATTTTTTCTGCCTGTCTGATTTCCTCAGGCAAATCTTGAAGATCTATTAAACCACATTCAACATAATTCAACATTCTTTCGATCACGTTTTCCAACTCCCTAATGTTACCCGGCCAATTATAGTGAACTAAAACTTCTAAAGCTGCATCAGTGATACCATCCACGCGTTTTGTAAATGAATTGTTATATTTTCTTATAAAAGTATCTGCCAGGACCGGAATATCTAGCTTTCTTTCACGCAAAGGAGGTATCTTTAAATCGATCACATTCAATCTGAAATACAGATCTTCCCTAAATTTCCCTTCAGCGACAAGGCGCTTTAAATCCTTGTTCGTTGCGGCAATAATTCTCACATCAACTTTACGAGTCTTAACATCTCCGACTCGCTCAACTTCTTTTTCTTGAATTACTCTTAATAACTTACTTTGAAGCAAAAATGGCATATCTCCGATTTCATCAAGAAAAATCGTACCTCCACCTGCTAACTCAAATTTGCCCAGTTTACCCTGTTTGCGTGCTCCGGTAAAGGCACCGTCCTCATACCCAAACAATTCTGATTCCGCAAGCTCACCAGGAATGGCCGAGCAATTGACTTTAATAAAAGGTTCTTTACGCCGATTAGAGGCGTTATGGATGGAATGAGCAAATAATTCTTTCCCTGTACCACTTTCACCAGTAATCAGAACAGTCGAGTTACTTCGTGCCACTTGAAGAGCCTGAGTTTTTAACTTTGCAATGCGCTCGTTACTACAAACAATATTGCCGATGGTATAGCTCGTTCCATTTACCTTAAACAACTCGTCTTTGTAATAGTTGAGTTGCATATTTATCCGATTTAACTGTTGCATTACATCAGCTAATTGATCTAAATCCTCATATATCTTGACCACCGTTCCCTTGGTATTGCTTTCTTTTGTAAAGGGCAATGTAGAGATGACACAGGGCTTATCATTTATTTCCAACACTTTTAAAGGCAACTGATTGTCCGTCGGAGGAATAAAATTATCGATATTTTGGCCAATGATTTGCTCCTTGGACACACCGACTCTTTTACAAAAATTGGCATTAGCCATGTTAAGCTGACCTTTTTCATCTAATACTGCGACACCTTCATAAGCAACCTCTAAAACCGTCTCTAGAGTCTTTTTGAGTTCCTTTACAATTTTTAATTCATGAGCAATTCCCTCAACATCAGTCAGGTCTTGTAAAACAAAGGTTGCACCCTTGATTATTGTATTTTGATAGATCGGGACAGCAGTAGCGATCAATTTCAAAGTTTGATATTCAATCTTGTGAGGTACAATCCAGCCCCCTTCAACAATGGGTGCAAAATCATCTTTCAGATCGTTAAGAAAATCACCAATATATTCTCCGACTTGAACCTCTTGTAGGATATTTTTGGCGTATTGGTTCGCTAAGGTGACAAGCCCTTTATCATTAGTTGCGATGATTCCTGCCGGAACATTCTCGATAACACTAGATAACTCTTTGTATAAATACTCCGTTCGATCTAAGAGTTCATTTACTGCACCTGCTTGGGTAAGCATCCCTATGGGTTCATTAACCATGTTCACTACCGGAGTTTGTCCAACACGAACAGTATGCAACCAATGGGCTAGCTCTCCCAAATTATTAAACGATTTATCTTCTCGAAAATATGCAACCTCTCGAATGTAGTACTCTTCTATAGAAGTATCAATACTTAAATCATTTAATAAACAACCAAATATATTCGAAAGTGAAAAGTAGCCAATGAGTTGTCCTACTTCATCAACGACAGGCGCTCCAAGAAGTTTAGAACTTTTAAGTAATTCTATCGCTTTACGTATACTGTCTTGGGGACGTAATTGATCCCTATTAGAAAGCATAATCTCACTGACCTGCATGAAACATCTCCCTTATTGATATTTTAAATGATTATTCTTCAACCTCGTCATTGGTTATATGTTAAGTAGAGACATTTGATAAAAATATTGAATACTTTGAATAATACTCATTTAATTATATACTGCACTAATAAGGTTATCAAGCGATTACCTTTGCCTCGGAATCTATCAGCCTACCCTCGGGTAAAGATGTTCATTAACGCCAACTTGATTACACAAATATTGTTCCGTCAATCACCTAGTGCGATAGAACTATATCTATTTTTTCCTTTTGGCCAATATTCTTAATAACGGTGCATTAATACACCATTAAGGTGTATTAATGCACCGTTATTAACTTGTTTCCAATACTTATTTGTGTCAATATTTACATTTACCAGTGAATTCTGTCTTTTGAAGTCCATAAAGCAACCATTTAATAAACATTTAATTAATTCTGAAAATTTGGCCTACATATTGCATTAAGAATTATTAGATTTTCTTTGTTGTGCCTAATAAGCATTCTTTAACATATAGAACTTAAACAACAAAGAATTAGATTGACTGAAAGGAGATGAAATAGTTTAGAGCCCAAAATATTGAGGGAGGTTTATAAGGATGGATGTTAAAAAAAGACCGGATAAATTTAATGCAACAAATCTATTTGTTGATCGCCATATTGAAGAAGGGCGAGGAGCAAAAGTAGCTATTTATTATTTGGACGAACAAATAACTTACAGTGAAGTTCAAGAGAAAGTGAATCAAACAGGTAATGCTTTAAAAGAAATTGGCGTTGGTCTAGAAGACCGAATTATGTTATTACTTTTAGATTGCCCCGAGTTTGTCTATAGTTTTTTTGGTGCCATGAAAATCGGCGCAGTTCCGATTCCTACCAACACCTTATTAAAACCAGAAGATTATGAATACCTCTTAAATGATAGCCGAGCAAAAGTTATCGTGGTCAGCGAAGATCTTTTGGAAAACATTACAGCTATTCGCAATGATTTATTATATTTACGTAAAATCATCGTTGTCGGCAAGCCGGCCGAAGATTGCCTGAGTTTTGACAGTTTGGTTAAGGATAAGTCCACAGAATTAGAAACTGCAAACACTGGTAAAGATGATGCAGCGTTCTGGCTCTACAGTTCAGGAACAACCGGGTTCCCTAAAGGTGTAGTTCACCTCCACCATGATATGGAAGTTAGCGCAGAACTTTATGCCAAAGGGGTTTTGCAAATCTCAGAAAACGATATAACTTATTCAGTTGCCAAATTGTTTTTCGCTTATGGATTAGGTAATGGCCTCTACTTTTCCTTTTATGTTGGTGCTTCTACTGTCCTATCACCAAACCGTCCGCTGCCAGAGCATGTTTATTCGACAATTGTTAAATACAAACCGACCTTATTCTTTGGGGTCCCCTCTTCCTATGCGGCTATGGTCCAACTGGCAGGTGCCAAGGAAAAGTATGATTTAAGCAGTATCAGGTACTGTGCCTCCGCAGGAGAGCCTTTACCAAAAGTAGTTTTTGATCGTTGGTTAGAAAAATGGAATTTGGAAATTTTAGATGGAATTGGTTCAACTGAAATCTTGCATATCTTTATTAGTAACATGCCTGGAGATATTAGACCAGGAAGCACTGGCAAAATCGTCCCAGGTTACAAGGCAAAAATTATTGATGAAGAAGGTAACGTCGTACCAGCTGGTGACGTAGGAACTCTAATGATTAAAGGACATAGTACTGCAGCTTATTACTGGAATAAGCACGAAAAGACCATTGAAACCTTCATTGGTAAGTGGATTAATACCGGAGATCAATATTACCAGGATAACGATGGCTTCTTCTGGTATGTCGGTCGCGGCGACGATATGATTAAAGCTGGTGGAATTTGGGTTTCCCCCGTTGAAGTTGAATATTGTTTGTTGGAACATCCTGCAGTTTTCGAATCCGGTGTGATAGGAAGAGCCGATGAAGATGGCTTAATCAAACCTAAAGCTTTTGTAGTACTACAAGAAGGTTACGAACCTAGTGGTGATTTAGAAATCGAATTGTCCCTCTTTGTAAAATCAAAAATTGCACCCTATAAATTCCCACGTTGGCTGGAGTTTGTTTCTGATTTGCCAAGGACAGCTACGGGCAAAATTCAGCGCTTCAAATTACGTCAGATCGATAAACCGCCCTCCATTAATATGTAGATTTTAATAACCAAAGACAAACTTAATTAAACTTGTTGAAAAGAAAGTTGGTAATTATTTTCAGTGGATGCTCTCAATATCAATTGATGATATTGAGAGTGATTATTCAGATTAAATTTGAAGTGACAAGGAGGTTCAGTTATGGCAGAAATTACCATTAAACGAACATTTAAAAGTCAACTAGGAACTGGTGTTGCCTCATTAATAACTTGTATTGTATTATCTATGATTCTGTGGCCAATCTGGTCAACTGTCATGAAGGCAATTTTTACTGCTTTTGCTTCACAAGGCTTAACTGCAGTGGAACCAAAAGTTGCTGCTCAGCTACTTGGGGCAATGGTTGAAGGAAGCTTCTTCTGGATGGTTATTAACACCTGGATCTGGATGACTCTAGTCATGGGCAACTATGGTAAAACAAAATTTACTGAAAAGCAACCATATGCTGGTCTTTGGTATGTTCTTGTCGCTTGGTTTTTTGGAATTGTAGCTTTTATAGGACTAATCGGGTTTATAGGAATTTGGTGGCAGCCTTTTAACTTATCCCTATTGTTTATGCCAAAAACTGCTGCTGATGTTGCTTTAGCTATCGAAGGATGGGAAGCATCTAATTTCTTTGCCTTAGCAGTGATTTTGGCCCAAATTCCTTTTGTCTCTTTATTGCATAAATGGCCTTTTGCCGGTACATCTAAACAGCCTACTGAGAGTCTTGGTGTTCTTGCTTTTAGTACCGTAGTGACTTATATAGTTTGGCTAGCTTTAATTGTTCCCAGCTTTTTGCACCTTTCCATAGGAGAGCATCATATTACAGCCCAACCTTTTGGTTCTTGGCCAGCTTTTGTAGCCTTTTGTCAGGCATTTGTTATCTTTGCCATTATGCCAGTAGAGGGTGGCGAGCATTATCCGATGAAGCTTTTTGCTAAAAAACAGCCCTATATGGCTATAGTCGGGTTCTGTATTGCCTTAGCCGCTGGTTTTATCATCCCACCTATCCTTAAAAGTATAATAGAACCTCTAAACCTTGTTCCGGGAGTTCCTCCATTTGTTATTGTTGCTTCGCTAGAGCTCTCTGTAATTGTCTTTATGTTGACTTGGCACCATTTATTCGATGATTATCCAAATGCCCAACTGAGTCCAAATACTGCAATTAGGGTCTTGACACGAATTGCCATTTGGTTTATTGGTGGCGGCATTTATGGAATCATTTGGTTAAAAACCTTTAAATTATTACCTATTGGTGCAAATAATTTTGGTATGGGTTTCACAACAATGGGAATTTTAGCAGGTCAGTTCGCCTTGCTGATGACCTTACTTTTCTTTAATACATTTTTTGAAAAATGGCCCTTGGTGCGCAAAGAATATAATGAAGTAACTACAAGTAAAACTCATAATCTTTAAATAATCGTTGTAGTATCTATTCATACAAGAAATGGTTTCATATCGAAAATGGCGAGTAGGCCTCAGAAATTTCACCACCGGACCTTACAAAGCCGTGTAAATCTTTCGATTTACACGGCTCGTCGTTAGCCATTCTTTTTGTAGACTCGTTTCCATAAAACGACCATTAAAGGAGAGAACAACATGGAAAAGATTAATCCGCTTCTTGAGTCTGCAATCAATATCGCTCGTTTTGTTGTGGAGTGTGCACCACAACCCATGACAATCGGAGTAAGTGATACAACATGTTATCTAATTTACTATCCTACTCCTGAACTCAATTTTAAATTAAAACCGGGTGACCCTATAAAACCTAACAGTATGGCTGACCGAGTCTTATCTAGTGGTAAACGGCTGAGTAGCCGTGTGGGTGCAGAAGTTTTTGGAATTCCTTATATTGGAGTAGGAGTACCTATTAAAGATGAAAACGGAAAAGTTATTGGTTCACTTGTAACGGGAAGTAGTATAGCAAATCAAGAAAAAACGCAAACATCCGTAAATGGATTATTGGCAAGTGTTCAAGAGTTGTCTGCGGGATCGCAAAGTCACGCTTCTTCCTCCTTAAATTTGGCAACTATCTCTCAAGCTCTTTCGTCTGAATCTAGTCGTATAATGATAGGTATCAGTAAAACCGATAAAATAGTTTCGATGATCAAAAGTGTTGCCAACCAAACAAACATTTTAGGCTTAAATGCTGCTATTGAAGCTGCTCGTGCAGGCAAGAACGGTTTAGGATTTGCTGTAGTTGCAGAGGAAATAAGAAAATTAGCAAGTGGTACAAATGTCTCTGTTGCAGAAATCTCCTCAATCTTAAAGGAAACTCAAGAGACAGTTGGAAATTTAATTGATAGTATTAATGAAATTTCCTCTATTTCCGATAAACAGGCGGCTACTTCTGAACAAATCGCAACGTCATTAACAAAAACAAATAATATGGCTGAGGCATTATACCTAATTGCTGAAAAACTAATTTAAGATATCCTTGAATCCCGCCCCTACTCGTTCGCCCAAAAGATTGAGAAAGTGGTGCAATAACACATCAGTAAGGTGTGCTATTGCATCACTTTTTCAAATCCATAAATAAAAGGCATCAACAGTATGATTTAAACTGTTGATTCCTTCCCTAAAGTTGCTCCCTAGAACTATCAATAATGTTTATTCTCAAGTGGTCGTCCTTGACTATCCCACCCTCTTAATTCGTAATACTCGTCAATCATAAAGTCTAGCTCTTCAACGGTGATAATGTCCCGACCCTCGTTTAAAGGTTCCTTGAACATTCGCCTTGGCAACGAATCCTGTTCCCTAGTCGCACCCTCGCGGAGATTAAAAACTTTTGTTAAAGTTACAATCCTGTTGGCAATCTTTTCAAGTTCTAACTGGGTAAAATCCCAACCGGTAAGCGCCTTTACTAATTGTCTAAGTTCTGGCCAAAGGATCATGTCTCTATAAAAGACACATAAGATTTGGGCATTAAAAAGCGTTAACCTATTTTCAAAATCGATGAACATTTTGGCTTTACCTTGTGTAATTGCAGGATCGATCATCCCACTTAACTCTGCCTTATAAAAGGTTGCGCGCAAATGGCAGGCTCCTCTGGTTGAGGTGGCATAAGCCAGCCCCATGCCTTTAAGCACCCGAGGGTCATAGCCGGATGGTTCTAAACCTTTGACGTGGATGGCAATATCCTCAAGCTCCCAAACTTTGGCGGCATATTTAATTCCTTGGGACAAGATCACTCCTAGACCTCTTACATTGGCGATATCCTCTAGTAAGTCCGCCGTCCCTAATGCATCACCGTAACTTAAGTTGGCTTCAACTTTACCACGTTGAGCTGCCTCCATTGTAAAAGCTACTAAGTTCCCAGCTGTGATCGTATCCATCCCTAAACGGTCACAAAGGTCATTTAAGTGGAGGATTTCAGCCAAATCACCGATGCCGCAAAGTCCGCCAAAAGCATAGAGCGTTTCATACTCGGGTCCTTCAACTTTAAGCCCATCGTACTTGCCTTTAGTGACAGTTGTAAGCTTTCCGCAGGCTAAGAAACAAGTGGGACAGGCATTCGATTTGACCTGATGTTCAGCGAGTAAGGTGTCCCCACTTATATCTCTCCAATTCTCGTAAATCCCTTGGGACCAGTATTTTGTGGGGAAGGTTTCTGCACAATTCATGGTTTTAACCATTTGAGTTGTGCCGTAAGTTTGATACGCTTTAACGGCCACATTCCCTTTAGCCTTCGCCGTCAGGGATTTGATTAAATCCTTGAGCAGTTCTGGATCAGAGACTTCTGCCTGGGCTTGCCCGTGAAATACTATAGCCTTAACTTTTTTCGAGCCCATCACCGCGCCCATGCCGGTGCGACCAGCAGAGCGCCAATAGTTATTTTCGATACAGGCAAATCGTACCAAATTCTCCCCTGCCGGACCAATAACTATGGCCTGAGCTTCAGGTACTCCCACTTCCTTCAAAACTTGATCTTCCGTCTCAAAAGTATCTTTACCCCAGAGATGGCTAGCGTTTTGGAACTCGACCTTACAATCAGATATTTCTAGAGAAAGCGGCACGTCTGCTGCTCCCTCCAAAATAATCGCGTCGTAGCCAGTTTTGCGCATCAGAGGTGCAACCTTGCCCCCTGAATATGATTCTCCATATAATCCTGTTTGCGGCGATTTACTATATACCCCATAACGGCTAGAACCCCACATTCCCGCTCCTGTAGCTGGACCGGTGATAAAAATTAGTTTGTTGTCCTCCGAGAGCGGGTCAATCCCAGTCCTGACATTCTCTAAAAGCAAATAGGAACCTAACCCTTTTCCCCCAAGGTAAGTTTTAAATATTTCCTCTGGAATCTCCTCAACCGTGTACGACCTAGTCGTGAGGTTAATCCTCAATAGTTTCCCGAAAAAGCCTTTCATGCCGTCCCCCCCATTTTCTGTACTCCGAGATACTATTGACAGCTTTTACTTTCAAACCAAAATCGCTATGTTCAATCCCCCTTTTATTCCTCATATACTAACAGCTTAGAACAATCTTGTACAGCTCGTTCCTTCACAATTCTTTTCTAAACGCAAATTTCGCGCCATAGTCAAGATCTATCCTAATTGCCGATTATCAATAGTTTCGATGATCAATTCCATGCAATATTGCATCCTATTAATGGCATTTGGCCCAGCAAAAAACCATTTTAAAGCCTGTTTCTGATGCTCAGAAACAGACTTTCAGATTAAAAAGTTAGCATTACGACTTAGATAAAATCAGATTAGAATTATGAATCGGGCTGGGAGTATTTTTTCATTTTCTTTACAACGGTCGACTGATCAACACCCAATATCGTAGCCGCTTTTCGGGTGCTTTTACATTGGTTGTAAACTTGTAAAATCAAGTTTTTCTCAGTTTCAACCAAAACATCTCTTAGATTTAAGGTCGTAGGTACTTTAAACAAACTTTTGTTATGAGCTCCTTTTGTTAAAAAATCCACATCTATTAAATCTAAATGACTTAGTACCACAAGTCTTTCGATAGTGTTTTCCAGTTCCCTGATGTTGCCATCCCATTCACAGTAGATTAATCTTTCTATCAATTGAGGCGTTAGTTTTTTATTTTTGTCATACATCTGGTTATATTTACCGATAAAGTGGTTAATTAGTGGGGGGATGTCTTCTTTCCTTTCCCTTAAAGGTGGAATCCAGATTGAAATAACGTTGAGACGGTAAAACAAATCCCGACGAAACTGGCCGTCTTTAACCATCTGTTCCAAATCCCTATTGGTTGCTGAGATAATGCGTACATCAAGTTTGATTGGTTTACGTCCGCCTACCCGATATATTTCCCTTTCTTGTAAAACTCTCAATAATTTGGACTGCATATCAAAAGGCAGCTCAGCGATTTCATCCAAGAATAATGTTCCCCTATCGGCAATTTCGAATAGGCCTGGACGTCCTTCCTTGTTTCCGTCAGTAAATGCTTCACCTTCATACCCAAACAGTTCTGATTCAATAAGGTTGGTTGGGATTGAAGCACAATTTAATTTAATAAAGGAGTTTTGGGTACGATTACTTGCTTCATGCACGATTCCTGCTATTTTCTCTTTTCCTACCCCAGATTCACCTAACAGCAAGACTGTAGAATTGGCTTTCGCTACTTTAATAGCGGTTTCAATCTTCTCCTCCATGATTGCGCTTAGAAAAATGACATCCGAGCGCAATTGTTCCTTGCGGAACTGTTCCAGTTCATTAAGGTATTTTACAGATAAGTGCTGTGCATCTTTGAGTTGCTCACGTAAAAAGTTCAGTTCTGTTAAATCACGCATATTTGCAATGACTCGATAAACATTTCCACTCTCATTAAAAATAGGTGTACCAGTATGTACAATATCACGGCCCGTTTTTAAATTCTGAATAATACTGATCGGAACCTTTTTCTCCAAAACTTTTTGAATTACAGACTCTTCTTTATAGCCATTTTTTATTAGCCAGTCGACGGACTCTCCGACTAGGCTTTCTTTTTTGATACCAAGCATTTCAAGACTGGATTTATTGTCTCTAATAATAATTCCATCGCCATCTGAAATAACAAAACCGTCGGGAGAAAAATCTAGGATAGCATGTAATTCTTTATTAATTTCCTGAACGGCCTTTAGTTCATAAGAAATATTTTCCAATTCGGAAATATCCTGAATAATTCCCACTGCGCCTATTATTTTACCCCTGCTAATAATTGGGTTCTTATTAATTAATAAGATAGTTTGACCAATGACAATTTTCTGGACGGGTTCCGCAACCCCAGTATGCACAACGGTTGTCAAATTCACATCAGGAATTATATCCTCAATGAATTCGCCTATGGCTTCATCTATCGGTACTCTTGCAAACTTTTCAGCAGACTTATTCATGAGGATAATTCTTGCGTTAGTGTCAATTGCAATTATCGCGTTGTGCCCTGAATTAATAATGGCATTAACTTGTTCCACTGCATACTCAAGCTGCCTTTTAAACGCTCCCATGATATCGGTCCTAGTAATAATGCCGACAAGCTCCCCGTTTTTATTGATTACGGGTAATCTCCCAACCCGAACCTGTAAAGCGTCCTCTGGAAAGGCATCTTCAGAAATAGTAATCACTTCTGACTGCATTAATGCACCAACGACAACTTTCCCATCCATTCCAACAGCTCTTAAAACATGGGTCTTAGTGAAAATGCCAATCAGCATACCCTCATCGTCTACAACAGGCATTCCGTCAATGCGATATCTTACCATAATCTCGGCAGCCTTCTGAATAGTATCATCCCAACGCAGTTTTCTAATATCGGTAGTCATAAAATCCTTAATTCTAGGTTTCAAAATCATCTCTCCTTCATTAAATGTAGCTTTAAAAATTCAAGCTGGGTTCAGCAAATCTGTTGAAATATTAAATAATTTATGACATTGATTTATCAGAAAGATTTAAATTTTCTTTATATTATATACGATTTTTAACATAAATGTAAGAATTCAGGTCACCAATGAGATCAGCAAATTTAAAGCCAGTCTCGTACCTTCATTTATTATTGAATTATGATGGAAATAAAGATTCAAGAACGACTACTCAATGAAAAAGAGATCGAGCGAACTCGCTTCGCTCGATGATTCCGTGACTAATTAAATTCTGCGTTAATAAATCTTCAAAGGCGTAGCCATGATGCAGTTGCTATCGCTGAACTTCTCCTATTACGAAACGTTAGGCTTTAGTGAAGAAGAAGAAGAATAAGTCGTTCGATTTTTAAACATAATTAACAGCACTTCTCTGCTATACTGACAAAGGTTCCGCAAGTCAGAGTCAGCAGCGAGGAGTGCGTCAAAATGGACATTGGGTATACAAACAAAATGGGATGGCAAGTGCCATACCCAAGTTTAAATAGAAAGGCCATCGACCATTATGGGACGAAAAGCTATTCTGTATAATGAGATATATGTTGTAATAATAATAGTTTGAACTAAATAATTAGTCCAACCTTATAACCATCATGTACTGCACCCAAAATGTTTCCTGGTTTGAGGCAATCGCCTACTGCATACACTTCCTGTACAAATTCCTTTAATTCGACTTCCAGGCTGTTTTGGGCTGCCGAACCCACGGCAATGACAATCGAATCTGCCTCGATAAATTCCTCGGCATCATTTCTTTCTATTAGCACTCCATTAGCTTTAATCTCTTTTGCCAAGGTATTCGTTAACATCCTAACATTGTAATCTTCCAATTTAAACATTAAAAGCACCTTTACTGCAGAGGACATATCTCCAGCTACACTTGGCAGTGCTTCAACAACCGTTACCGAAACACCCTTTTCACCTAATAATTCAGCTAGTTCCACTCCAACCTGTCCACCGCCGATAATAACTACTTTTTCACCAAGCGTCATGTTATTTCTCAAGACATCATTGGCCAAAAAGACATTGTTTTGAGCAATCCCCTTAATAAGCGGTATGATACTCTGCCCTCCAATTGCCAAGACCACTGCATCCGGCTTAAAAGCTTTTATCAGTTCTTTGTTTGCTTCTTTGCCCAATTCGACTTCGATTTTTAATTGGCTGACGGTGTGGCTAAAATAATCTCTTATCTTCTTAAGTTCATCTTTACGCGGGGGGAGTTCGGCAAGTAAGAGTGTCCCGCCCAGCTGTTGTTCTTTCTCCCAAATTGTCACTTTATGCCCCCTGCTTGCAGCGGTAATAGCCGTTTCTAATCCCCCAGGTCCTCCGCCTATTACCAAAACTTTCTTTTCCCGGTCTGCAGGAACAGGTTGCATTGATAAATCTCCCTCTTTTCCGGCTACTGGGTTCATAATACAGGTAATGGGCAAGTCTTTCGTGAGATATCCAACGCAACCTTGACAACAGGACACGCACGGACGAATATCACGGTATTTTCCTGCCCTGACCTTATTTACCCAATCGGGATCGGTAATTAACGGGCGACCCAAGGTGATCATATCCGCCCGATTTTCCAATAGAACATTTTCGGCAAACTCAGGGTTACGAATCATGTTACCTGTCATAACCGGTATGGTTATCCCAATTTTTATATTTTCAGCGAGGTGAACTATGCAGCCTTCCGGAGTACCGATAGGAGCCTCGGCAGAAATAAAATCTCGTTCATTAAGCACTGCTCCAAAGCCTGTAGATACGCTGATGGCTTCCACTCCGGCTAATTGTAAACGTCGTGCTATTTCACGTATTTCCAGTAAAGTATTGCCACCTTCCGGTTCCTGACCATTCATCCTACATATCAAGGGGACATTGACAAGTTCCTTTTTCATCCTTTCGATAATTTCCAGGACGAATCTTAACCTGTTTTCCAGGTTTCCACCATATTTATCTGTACGTTTGTTAGCCCAGGGTGATAGAAACTCCCCACAAAGATACATATGAGCACAATGTAAACCGACAACTTCGAATCCGGCCTCTAAAGCCCTTCGTGTTGCTTGACCGAACTTTTCTACTATCCCCTCAATCTCTTCAATACGCAGTTCTTGAGGTACAACGTGTCCGGGAAAAGGATGCCCAACAATCGAGGGGGCCACAGGCATCATCCCTCGCGTAACCTCCATGCAGCCATTCTCATGAGATACACGACCTGCTCTTCTGCCCGCATGGGAGATTTGGATTGCTGCGCGTGCACCATGCTTTTTAATGACAGTGCTCAATTTGGTTAGCATAGGAATGTATTTATTGTTATCAATGCTGACAGGGTTTTTTGTGTTGTTGCCAACGGGAAAATCGACGATCCCATCCTCTACGCAAATCATTCCTACTCCCCCACGTGCACGGGCCTCGTAGTAATCGAGCATTTGTTGTGTTACATAACCATCCTTGGTATAATTGTTGGTCATCGATGGCATTACTACTCTATTTCGTATTTCTAGGTTTCCGATTTTGATTGGTGTAAGTAATTTCATTTTGAAATGCTCCTTATATGTTTTAGGTTCGATTATTCAGATTTGAAGTTGAAGATTCTATTGTAGACTCCACGTCAGTCATAAAAACCCCCCCATAAATTTTGCTACTACAGATAATTCGTATTCGCCAATAACTTGGCGAATTCCTTTGGTAGTTCTTTTAAACCGTCCACAAACACGACCTGATTGTCATATTCTTCTTTTAAAGCAACCATATTGCTTGACGAGCAGCCAAAACCAAGGGTCTTTAAGCTGATTTTTTTCTGTTTACAATAATCAATTGCTTGCTTAACCTCGCTCCCCCAGTTTGAAGCTCCATCAGTTAGATGTATAATAAACGGACGCTTGGCATGTTTTTTTAACATTAAAGCAGTCGCGATAATTGCCTCAGCTGATGCAGTCTTGCCCCTGGGAATTACGGTGTAAAACATCCCATGCGAAGGGGTAAGTTCGGTAAGCGTACATTCTCCTTTTACTTCTGAATAACTAAATATCCTTGTATTCTTGTTAAAGCTGTTGACTGCTTCAAATAGAGCATGGTAAATTCTCTGCACAAGTTTCCATTTTGGTCCACCCAGTGAACCAGTAGCGTCTACCAATAGCACAACATCACTATTCATCTCAAGTTCTTGTTTTTTATAGCAAAAAATATTCCCATTGATCGGGGCTCTATACAAGCGCCGGGAATCCAGCTTGCCACTTTTCAGTCCCCGAGTGAAGATATTTCTTTTTTTCGCATGACTCCTTAACGCAATGTACAACTTATACGTCAGTTCTCTATCTAAGGCCTCAATTAGCGGTATAACATTATCTGTCACTTTAATTGGCACTACATCCGAATCTTCGCCTAAAATACGGCCAATATCCTCTGTAAGGTCAAACACTTCCTCAGTCAAATTCGCTTCAACCTCTTCGGCTAATTTTGACTGAATGGTTTTTTGCAGTTCACTTGATCCTTCGAGGATATCATTATTTTCAGATGGCTTTTGCATCATCAGAGGATCAAATCTATCCCCCGTCCAGAACTTAGTTATATCTTTAAGTTCTCTCCAGACGCGGGAATAAAGTTCAACCCGATAAGTACAGCGATCCACTACACTTCTGATTTTAGGACATTCCTCAATCAGCTCCCTGACAATTGAGTTTAGCAGAACGAGTGGTTCTTTGTAATGTTCTTCCAAATCATATCCTCGGACGGTGTAAATTTCACGCGAAAATTCCTCTTGGTATTTGCACCCACTTCTATCTCCGGCCATTATCCACCAAATATTGATTAACTCCACCAGCGAAGGCGGTTGCACCAAATATCTTCTTGTTTCCTGAAATGTATACTTACGGTGCTTTTCCGTATATAAACCTAAAACAGAACGGTTAGAAACAGTATCTATGTAAATCTGTTCAGCCATATCTAGAAACATTTTCAGCTTGTAATTTACATCAGCTTGGGATTTTGCATATATTACAAACGTCTGATCAATAGCTCGTTGACTCCATTCAGCTTGATTTAACGCTTTGATAACCACTGTACCAATCGCAATATCCGTCTTATCACTCGGAATGGGGTACCTTCCTAGCACAAGTTGCGGATCTAAGGCAATATCGGTTTCCAACGAAATAGAACGCATTCCATTCCAAATAACATTTCCTACATTGGATCCAATATATGTGGTAATTCTCCTCGTAGCACGCAATAAATTAGCTAATTCTTTAGTCTCGATCGGTGATTTATTGGTTCGCCAGTAGTCAGATATGCCTTCCCCCCCCGCGAAGGAGAAGCTTGTGATTACATCTTTTGGCTTCCCAGTCATGGGCTCCATCCCCCTTCATTTATCAAAGCAAGCTTATTCGATATCCCGATTGAACAGAATATATTCACACGCTTTACTTTCTACATTTCCATTCTCTAGGTGAAGGGTGAGAAGGATAGATTCCAGATGTTCTTTAGTTGTTTGTAAACTGTACACTATAGCATCCCGGATTGTAGTCCCCAAAGCAACTAATTCGGCAATCATCAAGCTGGTTCTGGTAGAAACATCAATGGGAAATTGAGAATGTCCCCGTAACTTATTAATAATCTCCACAATTTCTAGCGCTTGTTCTCGACTAATCCCAGCTTTTTGGGCCATAACTTCTGCCTCTACTTCTGGGGGAATGTAATCCATCAACACTGTATAAAATCGATCTCTTAGAGCTGGGTCAAGCATTTCAGTCCCAATATATTCTTCGCCCTCATTCATGGTAGCAAAAAAAATCACATTATCAGCAACCTTAATTAAACCTAATTCATCCATCCAGATCTGCCTATCCTCAGCCAAAATCGAATACAACATGTTCAAGGCCTTGGGGTTTTCCGGTCGGTTGATTTCTTCTAAATGAATAACACATCCTGGGGTTTGAAGCGCCTCCGGAAATAGATAGGGGCGATAACTGGTCTCCCCGTTTTTCAAAGTCTGTTCCCCAAACAATTGGCCGGGTTCGGATAGAATACCAATTTGGAAATGAGCTGTCGGTCGGTTATAGACGGCACCAAATTGGCTGACCAAAGAAGACTTACCGCAACCTTGTTTACCACTAACCAGGATATTTATGGGGTGCTTCCGAGAGAGATTCTCCATTCTTTCTAAGATTATGCGCAGTTCTTTGTCGATATAAAAATAGGGATCTATTTCTGGGACTGTTAAACTAACTAGCTTTTTATCGTTAGCCATGCTACTAACCCCCCCTAGTTTTGTTACTATTTCATATAGAAACCTTACCCCGTAGGGGCAATTCATGAATTGCCCTTACACCACCCTGAAACTTTTACTTTGTGGAAAAAAAAAGAGCTTTAGTTAATAACATGTACTCCTTACGAAGTACATGTTATTAACATAATCGCCTTAGACGTGGTCTCTGAAATTAACTTCCCCTTCTTCATATTTACCACAAGTAGTATTATAATAATCCATAATCATTCTTTTCCAGATACCGCCCATATGATTCTTGGCACCAACACAGTTACCCTTTAAGGGGTTAACGAAGTCGGCGTTGCCCCATTTACAACCTGAACAGGCCTTAGTGGTCCCAGGCTCAATAATCATATCATAACTACCTGCTGCCAAATTATTCACTCCTAACTATAGTTTTATAATAAAGGCGACCTAGCCTTTTAGCAAGGAAGTACTGGCCTCCCAGCACTCCCTTTTACTTATTTAACTTACTTAAAGCTCAACACCTAAATATTCAAAATCCTTAACCTCGAAGTCTTGCTCATGTCGGGCCATAATGGTATTTTGAGCATAAGTTGACAAATCAACAAAGCGAGCACTAAACCCGGCAACACGAACTATTAAATCGGCATGTTTTTCTGGTTCTTTCTGAGCAGCTGCCATTTCTTCATTGCTTACTACGTTAAACTGGATATGATCAATTTCAAAATCGCACCAAGTATTCATATAAGCCAGCCAGATCTTAAAGCCCTTATCGCTTCGCATAATAGGAGCTGACAACCGCTGGTTCAACAGATTAGCCTTTTGGGTGTGCGAATTTACTTTGGATACAGAACGCAGTACTGCGGTTGGTCCTTTCTTATCCGTTCCCATATACGGCGAGATACCACCGTCATCACAGGCTTCACCGCCATAGCGGCCGTCAGGGGTAGGACCTGTACGGGAACCAATCTCCATGTACAAACCTATGGCCTGACCGACTGGCATTACGGGACCACCGGAGTAGTTAGTAATCTTTCTCATTTCTCCGGAAAGAAAATCCTCAAAGAAATCCTTAACAATTTCATCTGCGTACGGGTCGTCATTACCCCATTTCGGAGCATTCAGGAAGTCCTTGCGCATTTCTTCATACCCTTCCCAGTTACTATGCAAAGCTTTTATCAGTTCCTGGAAGGTATATTTTTTATCATCATAGATCAACTTCTTAATAGCAACCAATGAGTTAGCCGCAGTAATAGAAGTAATGGGGTTATGCCAGCCATTGGGTTGCTCAGACAACTCCATAGATTCTCTACCAAGTTCCATACAGCCGTCATCTATAGCTGAAAGAAACGGATTCTCGAGAATCCTAATTTCCCAATATCTAGAAACATCCTTGGCCCTGATACATAGGTCTATGTTCCAACGGAACTGTTCACGGAAAGCTTCCCATAAATCCTCAAACGTCTTGAAGTCTTCAACATTACCCGTTTGAGGTCCTAATTGCGTATTGGTGAAACTCCAGTCATAGCCGTTATTAAGGGTAGTTTCCAGGATCTTCGCAGAGAAGATGGCACTGCCGCCTTCACTCCTAGTCTTCTGAGTCTTTCTCCTTCCGCAAAGACCCGGTGACATGCAAAGCACGTTGACCCAATCATGCGCTTCTTCTAAAGTTGCACCGTTATTGTTTTGGCTAAACTGAGCATAATACAACATCTGTTGAGTATTTATGATGTCATGTTTAATTGACGGGTAGCCCAAGCCATCTCTGACACATTGAAACACCAAATTTTTAGTTTTGAGCCGACCTTTGGGATGCCAACGGAAGGCAATGGAAGGCTCTGTCGTTCGGATATTTCGGGCAGCTTCTAAGATGGCATCTGTACAGTCATTACACCCGTCGCTACCATCTCTATTCAAACCACCTAAGGTTAAAATAAATAGATCGTTTGAGCCAGGGAAAACTGATCGAAAGCCTTTAGACTTTCCAGGGGCATTCTCGGAGATCTTTAGGCGTTCACATTCAAAGAGCTCAACAGCATCTTCATGGCTCATGGCTTGGAAACTCTTATCTATGACACTAGCCTTGTAAAGAGGCCATAACAGTTTATCCGGTTTATGGGCAAATCCGCTACTGTAGCGTTCGAGCGCATGTAAAACCAGGAAAACAAACCATTTTGACTGCAAGCCATCCCACAAACCTTGGGCAGGTTCAGCCGGAACCCGCTGGCAAATATCAGCCATCTTCAGGAGCTCTTCTTTACGCTTAGGATTAGTTTCAAAGTTTTCTGCAATAATCTTACAGAGTCGACCATGTCTCCTGGCCCAAGCAATTACCGCCTTGCAGGAAATAATCATAGATTGCCAGAGATCAATTTGAGGGAGAAGCTTTAGTCTTTCTGGAGCATTCCAATGAGCTGCTCCCAATACTTCCTTAGCAGCCGCGATGTGGTGCTCTGCTAACTCGATTCTCTTTAACAAGCCATCTTCAATTACTGTCTCATACGTAGGAACGACACTGTTAAAACCAGCCGCAAAGCCAGGGACTTCAAAAGTAGTTAAAGAGTACATAACATCAATCTCATGTTGGGTAAAATAAGTCTCACATTTTTTCTGTAGGGAATGCTCGATCCAATACTCAGCCAATTCTTTGGCTTCTTCTACTGGCTGAGGAGCGATCTTGGGGTCTAAGATATAATCCATGCAGGCCATATAGGACTGCTCAGGATAGAGAGGAACAAAGTTAGGATTCTCAGCATTGAAACCGACAATAAGTTCATCTTCTTGCACTATGACTGTACACTTATTCAGAAGATTATCTAATAGATTGGCCCTCCGAATAACATGCGGCTTTCCTGTGTCTGTTTTATAAGCCTCAGTAATCAACCGCATCCGTTCAATTCCGGCTTTGACATCCCCTTCTACAAACTCACCACCAGCGGAGTGCTTCCAACGACATCTGCCCTTCAGTCTTTTAGTCCTCTCAGTAGTGGGCTTAGCTAAATGTTCATGCACTTCTGAATCCGGAATAGTTTCTTCCGCAGGGTTGTCAAAAGGAAATTCAATGGTTTTACCTTTGTATTCCATCGGTTTATGTCTTGTTGCCATTTACCGTTACACCCCCAATTTATTTTTTCTGAACGTAGTCAGGACACTTGTCAGCAGTTGCCTCGCCCATGACAGGTTTTGAATCCCACCATTTACCTTTTGCATCTTTCCTTTCGCATACGCAATCGCCTTTGCCCTCTGCATAATCGTCTTCACCTTCGGGAATCGGGTAAAATGATCTGCATTTTTCACAAGTAGCCAAGCCTAAACACCTTCCTTCATAAGTATCTATCTAATGTTAAAGCAAGTATGATGCCATCCTCAGCAATAATTCCAATAATTAAATCTAATATTTCTAATATTTCTGAATATTTTGATGAATGAAATCATCATTAATTTAATAATAAATTATCTATATATTAGAATTGCCAATCTATAAGATGCAGAGATTCATCAGGGTGATGATATTCCCTCTAATTGAATTTTGTTAACCCAATTTTATGTAAAGACTTATAGACGACCACTCACGAAAAAAGAGACCAATTGAGAAAAAATGTGTATGAAAAACAATCACTGTATGTTATTCATACACATTAAATGTCAGCCCTTTCCAAACCGAACAAAACATGTAAATGCCCGTTTCAATTTGAACGCTTGCCTTCTTTATTAATAACGATATGGAACATCGTTCAATTAAACTAAATAGTAAGTCCAACCTTATAACCATCATGTACTGCACCCAAAATACTTCCAGGTTTGAGGCAATCGCCTACTGCATACACTTCCTGTACAAATTCCTTTAATTCGGCTTCCAGGCTGGTTTGAGCTGCCGAACCCACGGCAATGACAATCGAATCTGCCTCGATAAATTCCTCGGCATCATTTCTTTCTATTAGCACTCCATTAGCTTTAATCTCTTTTGCCAAGGTGTTCGTTAACAGTCTGACATTATAATCTTCCAATTTAAACATTAAAAGCACCTTTACTGCAGAGGACATATCTCCAGCTACACTTGGCAGTGCTTCAACAACCGTTACCGAAACACCCTTTTCACCTAATAATTCAGCTAGTTCCACTCCAACCTGTCCACCGCCGATAATAACTACTTTTTCACCAAGCGTCATGTTATTTCTCAAGACATCATTGGCCAAAAAGACATTGTTTTGGGCAATCCCCTTTATTAGCGGTGTGATACTCTGACCTCCAATTGCCAAGACCACTGCGTCCGGCTTAAAAGCTTTTATCAGTTCTTTGTTTGCTTCTTTGCCCAATTCAACTTCGATTTTTAATTGGCTGACGGTGTGGCTAAAATAATCTCTTATCTTCTTAAGTTCATTTTTTCGCGGGGGGAGTTCGGCAAGTAAGACTGTCCCGCCCAGCTGTTGTTCTTTCTCCCAAATTGTCACTTTATGCCCCCTGCTTGCAGCGGTAATAGCCGTTTCTAATCCCCCAGGTCCTCCGCCTATTACCAAAACTTTCTTTTCCCGTTCTGCAGGAACAGGTTGCATTGATAAATCTCCCTCTTTTCCGGCTACTGGGTTCATAATACAGGTAATGGGTAAGTCTTTCGCGATATATCCAACGCAACCTTGACAGCAGGACACGCACGGACGAATATCACGAACTTTTCCTGCGCTGACCTTATTTACCCAATCGGGATCGGTAATCAACGGGCGACCCAAGGTGATCATATCCGTCCGATTTTCCAATAGAACATTTTCGGCAAACTCAGGGTTACGAATCATGTTACCTACCATAACTGGTATGGTTATCCCAGTTTTAATATTTTCAGCGAGATGAACTATGCAGCCTTCCGGAGTACCGATAGGAGCCTCTGCAGAAATAAAATCTCGTTCATTAAGCACTGCACCAAAGCCTGTAGATACGCTAATGGCTTTCACTCCGGCTAATTGTAAACGTCGTGCTATTTCACGTATTTCCAGTAAAGTATTGCCACCTTCCGGTTCCTGACCATTCATCCTACATATCAAGGGGACATTGACAAGTTCCTTTTTCATCCTTTCGATAATTTCCAGGACGAATCTTAACCTGTTTTCCAAGCTTCCACCATATTTATCTGTACGTTTGTTAGCCCAGGGTGATAGAAACTCACCACAAAGATACATATGAGCACAATGTAAACCGACAACTTCGAATCCGGCCTCTAAAGCCCTTCGTGTTGCTTGACCGAACTTTTCTACTATCCCCTCAATCTCTTCAATACGCAGTTCTTGAGGTACAACGTGTCCTGGAAAAGGATGCCCAACAATCGAGGGGGCCACAGGGATCATCCCTCGCGTAACCTCCATGCAGCCATTTTCATGAGATACACGACCTGCCCTTCTGCCCGCATGGGAGATTTGGATTGCTGCGCGTGCGCCATGCTTTTTAATAACAGTACTTAATTTCGTTAGCATAGGAATGTATTTATCGTTATCAATGCTGACAGGGTTTTTGGCGTTGTTGCCGATGGGAAAATCGACGATCCCATCCTCTACGCAAATCATTCCTACTCCACCACGGGCACGGGCCTCGTAGTAATCAAGCATTTGTTGTGTTACATAACCATCCTTGGTATAATTATTGGTCATCGATGGCATTACTACCCTATTTCTTATTTCTAGGTTTCCGATTTGGATTGGTGTAAGTAATTTCATTTTGAAATGCTCCTTTTATGTTGTTATTGTTATTTTTTTAATTTAAAGGTGAGAAAACCTGCACCGAATTTATTATATTCCTTTAAGCTATTGATTTTAATCAATACTTTTTCTCTATTTACGAACACTACAAATCTCTAAACATTATCAGAGGTTATAACAAAATATCGAAGAATGTTAAACTGACGAAGATTAATCATAAAACAGTTTTTTAAATACTTTAAAGCTAAGCCAAACGATCAATATTAGGAGTTCCTAGGTAAGCCTCAATTACCTTAGAATCATTCTGTATCTCAACAGGAATACCTTCAGCAATTTTTTCTCCGAAGCTCAATACTGTGATAAAATCGGAAATTTCCATAACAATCTTCATATCATGTTCGATTAACACGATAGTTAGACCCAACTGCTCTTTAACTTTTAAAATATAGTTCACAATATCTTCTTTTTCTTTACCACTCATGCCGGCGACAGGCTCGTCTAAGAGTAAGAGGCTCGGTTCAGCTGCCAAGGCTCTACCAAGTTCGACCCGTTTTTGTAGTCCATAAGGCAGGTTGCCAACCGTTTGATTAATGACATTTTCCATATTCAGCATGCTGATTATATCTTTCAATTTCTCTTGATGATGTTTTTCTTGCCGTTTAGCCTGTCCCCAATAAACACCACTCATCATGACTCCCGTTTGCATGAATTTGTGTCGACCCAACATCAAATTATCAAATACTGTCATCTTACCAAACAACTCAATATTTTGAAAAGTGCGGGAAATTCCCAATCTGACTATCTGATGAGGTGGAACCTCAAGTAGGTTTTGATTGTTGTACCATATTTCCCCTCTTTGCGGCTTATAGAAACTACTTATACAGTTGAGGAGCGACGATTTCCCAGCCCCATTCGGTCCTATAATCGCGTGTAATGTTTTAGGCTTTACCTCTAAAGAGACACTATTCAGAGTCTTTAGTCCCTTAAAGCTTAGTTGCACATCTTTGACTAATAATTTGGTTTCTCCCATACTATCCCCTCAAAATATCAGATTTGTTAACTGGTGTTGCTTCTCCTAAATATGCTTCTTTAAATACGTTGTTATTTACTAACCCGTCACTTGGCCCTTCGATAGCAATTAAACCATTTTCAATAATATAAGCATACTGAGCAAACGCCAATGCTAAGCGGGCGTTTTGTTCTACCAGTAATATAGATAGATTTTCTTCCTTATTAATATCTACAAGTTTCTTTACCAAGTCCCAGATAATGATAGGCGCTAAACCAAGCGACAGTTCGTCAATCACCAACAGCTTTGGTTGGGCCATTAAGGCACGCCCAATTACCAACATTTGCTGCTCACCACCACTCAAGTATCCGGCGTTGACGTTTCTACGCTCAAATAATCTAGGGAAATATCCATAGATCTTTTCTATTAGTTTTTTTCTCTCCTTCTTATTTAGAGAGTTAGATGAGCTACCGACCAACAAGTTTTCTTCTGTGGTAAGTTGGTGAAAGACACGCCTCCCCTCTGGAACCTGCATAATCCCAGCGCCAGCAATTGCTTGGGCACTCCGATTGGTGATTTCTTTACCTTTAAAATAGATCTTTCCTCTGGTAATGTTTCCATGGTTAAATTTTAATAGACCAGTTATAGCCCTGATAGTTGTCGTTTTCCCGGCCCCATTCGCCCCCAGCAAAGCGACTATGCTATTTTCCGATACTTTCAAGGAAATTCCTTTTACTCCCAAAATGACATTTTTATAGACTACTTCTACGTTCTGTATTTCCAGCAACGGGCTCACCACCGTCCCCTGAGATTTTGTTTTTTATAAATAGTGATTTCAAATCTCCGAATATTTCCGCTAGGCCCCCTGGTTTAAAGATCAGAACTAGAACGATACTTAAACCAAAAATAAATGTTCTAATTTCAAATTTATATGTTTCCAATATTTTACCCAATAATGGCACAGCAGAATTTGCAATATTAGCTAAAAAATCGATTAAATCAGGTATCATGGTCACAAAAGCAGCCCCATACACGGGTCCCAATAAAGTGGCCTGCCCACCTAAAAACAGAGCAACAGTTTGGTCAATTGTTACATTAAGACTGTACACGTCTGCCGTAATATTACGCACATTAAAGCCCATCAATCCGCCTGATATTCCGATTAAAAATGAACTAAGGGCAAAGGACACCAATTTAGTATAAGTTATATTAACCCCCATAGCCTTTGCTGCGGCTTCATTGTCCCGTGTCGCCACAAAAGACCTCCCAAGTGCCGTACGCTGGATATTATATATTAATACTATCACCAGCACAGTTATAACCAGGAACAAATAGTAAGACTTTGTCTGCGTATCAAAAACAAAGCTCGCTACTTGCATCCTAGGAAAGCGAATACCATAAAAAGCTTGTTTCCAGGTTTGGTATCGAACCAGAATGGCCACGGTGATAAAATGCAGTGCCAGGGTTGCAAGCAATAAATAGAAACCTTTAAGCCGTAAAGCTGGTATCCCAATAAGTACTCCAATCAGCATTGCCGCAAACCCGCCTACTAGTATTGCCAGCCAAAAAGGAAATCCAAATTGAACGGAAAATATACCCGCAACAAAACCGCCAATGCCCAGAAATGCGGCATTACCCATAGAGATCAAACCCGTATAACCAGTTAACAAGTTTAGCCCTGCCACAGCTATGATAGTGATAAGAGTATTGTTTACTACGGAAATAGCATAATTACTTAAAAAGGAAGGAATCACCAATAATCCCAACGCTAATATTACCCACCAAGCCATTTTTATTAATCTAGGTTTAAACCCTAGCAATTTGTTCGAAAACTGCATTCTTTACCTCCTTTCACAGCTAAGTTTGCTTATTAAACCCGCTCGGAATGGCGTTCCCCGAATAAGCCGTAGGGCTTGACCATCAAAACTAGAATTAAAAGTGAAAACACTATTGCTGTACGAAATTCCGATCCAAAAAAGTACCCGACTAGAACCTCAATAACACCAATGAGGAGTCCACCAACCATTGCGCCGCTGATACTTTCCGCCCCACCCAAAATCACGACCGGCAAAGCCTTAATTCCTATTTCGCCCAGATTTACATTTACTGTTTCCAGTCCGGACAAAAAGACGCCACCTATCGCAGCACTAAATGCCGCTACCCCCCACGAAACAATAAATACCTTGTTGACGTTGATTCCCATCATTTGTGCCGCTTCTAAGTCATTGGCAACTGCCCGCATCTGAGTACCGAGCAGGGTCTTATTGAAGAAGATGATAAAAGCACCAATAAAGACAATCGTTATGGCAAGGATAACTAGATGAACCGAGGAGATCGCCACCCCAGAACCAAACGAGATTGGAGTCTGATTAAAGGGTAGCGGCATGGTACTATTATTATATCCCCAAATTATTCCAATTGCAGATTTGATCATTGCGGCAACACCAATAGTTGCCACAAATAGGGCAAATTGAGATTGGCCTTCCATTGGCTTGATAACTAAATAGTACATCAGTACTCCCAATCCGAAAGCGCCTAACCCCGAGACGATAACTGCAAGAAAAAATGGCAATACATGTTGAGTGATTAAAGTAAAGGCAAAGTATGACCCTAGTGTAACAAATTGAAACTGGGCAAAGCTCAAGGCATCCGTAGCTTTCAAAAGTAAGACAATGCCAAAGGCCAATAATCCATAAATACTGCCAATTGCCAGACCTGTCGCAATCAATGGTAAAAAGGTTAGGACCAAGCCCATCATTCTCCTTCCTGGGAAAAAAAGTTGATGGCAATGGAAATCAAATAATAATTGCATTAAACCATTGCCCTTACTTTAAGTTTGATATGGTACTAACTAGTTGACCTTATACCAATCACTAATTGGGACTATTTGTTTCTTATCAAAATCATAGGAGTAGAAACGACCTGAAGTGATACCTTCATGTTGATTAGGACCATAGGTTACCGGTGCGGAAATACCTCCAGTGTCGAGATTTTTGATGCCTTCCATGGCTTGGATAAAGTTTTCACGGGTTAAATCTTTTCCCGCGCGGTTGATGCCTTCTACAAAGATCTTACCGATAACCCAACCATAAATATAGTTCATGTTTGACATCGCTTTAGGACTAACTTTACTCTTCTCAGCATACTTCCGCAGTTCATCAAGACTTGGGCCCTCCCCAGTATATGGAACGAGCGAATGAATCGTTTGGTTGTTTTTTGATGCTTCCTTACCAACCGTTTCGAAGAGTGAAGAATCTAGGTCCCCGTAAGCCGACAGAACGGGTATATCACCAGCGCCTAAACGATTCATGTCACGCAGTAATGACGCAAACATATCTAAGGTGATCAACGTTAAAAGAACATCGGCTCCAGACTGTTTCAGTTTAGTTATTTGAGCAGAGTTATCCTTTATATCGTTCGGAATAAACTCCTCTAAAACTACAGATACGCCAAGAGCTTTAGCTTTATCCTCTACACCCATTTTAAACTCATTGCCAGGCGTTCCAGGGATAGCAAACAAGGCAATTTTGGGCTTACCTTGTCCTTTATAGGTCTCAACTACACGCTCGACATAGATCTTGCCCATGTTCGTGAGACTCACCATTGAGCTAAAAGCGTAGGGGTGATTGTTTATCAGATTATTGGTTGCCGCCCCTACTGCAGGGGTCTTTGTCTCCCTGATCTCCGGATCCAATGCCGCAAATATTCCCGACCCCGCTTGGCCAACGATGGCAAAAATTCCTTGTTCATTAAGTTTCCGGAAAGCGGCTACAGCCTTTTGCGGTTGATACTGGGTATCCTCCACCTTGTAAGTGATTTTCCTACCAAAGACTCCACCGTTTTCATTGGTCATCATGATGTAATCCTGAATACCTTGCGCTTCGGGTGACTCCTGATTGTTATCGGGTCCAGTCATGTCAAAAAGTCCGCCTATATTAATAGTAGACGCCGTCACACCTGGAACCTTTACCGTTGATTTCTGAACTTCCGTTGATGCCTTTGTGCCACAGCCACTTACCAGCAACAAGAGCATTACTGAAATTAAAATGAGAGAGATCATTTTTTTCATAGCCAATTCCTCCTTACTTTTTATGGTAGGTTCATTTAAGTCAACCACCGAAATAATTCAACTCCCTATCCAATAATTATGCAAGTATCATTCCAATATTCAAATTGGTAGGAATACACTCTCGTTTCTGAATTTTCCGAAATCAACTGATGCACTTTTCCATCGCTTTATTGAGTTTTTGGCATACTTTAGGCGGCTAAAGCGATGGAAATCAGCTATGCACAGGCTCTTCACCACTGATTCCGTTAGGAATCAGTCTGGAGATACTTCTTCATCTTTTTTACAATGGTCGATTGATTCAACACCCAATATCTTTGCCGCATTCCAAGTACTTTTACATTCTCCGTAAACCGTAAAATTGTATTTTGACAGTTTAGCAATCATTTGTTTTTTAAAAGAAAAACTGTGACGTTTATTTGCCATGGTCATTTTTAAAAAGTATCCTTGTTTACTGCATTTCTCTTTAAGTTTGGTTAATTCCCAGTTATTATTTAGGAATTTTGCGTTTTAACTCCCGTAATTCCGAGAGTCTATTAAAGGGAAAAGATGTCTCCATTTACCATGATCCTGCACCAACAGGTTCACCGGAAACATCCTACAAAAAAGCATCATGGTTATTGTATCAAACTATTTCCTCGTTGAAACTCACACGGAAGTGATAAGCAAATCACAAGTATTTTATGGGCTATAGCAGTGTAAATCATACAACTAAATTCTTCTGTATTTGGATTTAGCACTCTCGTAAAAATTATTTCCTTGACTGTCTAAGATCACGACAACTGGAAAATCTATAATTTGAATACGATGAATGGCATCATGTCCAAGTTCGGGGTATGCAATCACTTCTGAAGCGACTATTTGTTTAGCAATTAAGGCACCTTCTCCACCCATTGCCCCAAAGAAAACACATCTATGCTCCTTAAATGTATCTACAATACTTTGCGAACATGACCCTTTACCAATAATTCCAGTTAGCCCTTGCGCCAGCAACTTTGGCGTATACTCTTCTATCCATCCGTTAGCTTTTGGACCAGCCGAACCAATAACATGCCCAGGTTTCGTTGGGGAGGGGCCTACAAAATAAATTATCTGGTCACACAAATCAAACTCAAAGCGGTCACCACGCGCTAATGTTTCTACAATTTTATGCTGCGCTGCAGCCGACCCAGTATACACTGTACCATTAAGGAGAACGTTATCACCCGCTTTAAGAAAACTGACCTTGTCTCGGTTTAGTGGGACTTCAATTCGAATTACATTCGTCATTTTGCAACCTCTCCCATAAAAATTCCCTACTCCTTGAAGAAATTCAAGAACTTGAAAGGGCATGTCCTAATTCTCCAAAATTATGTCTCTGCTAAGCCCTTCGGAGATCTTTTACCTAAAATAACTATAACTTAGTCTTATTAGTCTTTCCCTTTTTGAGGAATCTTCTTCCTCTCAATTAAGTGGACAGCTTAGAGTTAGAGTTTAGTTGAAGCCTTTATTTTCCCTTGTATTGAGGAGGCCTTTTTTCTGCAAAGGCCACGCGCCCTTCAATCCTGTCCTCGGAATCACGTAATATTCCCCAAAGTAAACCTTCGAGTTGGGAACCTTGTTTGACCGGTAAATCTCCTCCGATTACAACTGCTTGTTTAGCGGCCTTTACAGATAACGGAGCATTGGACGCAATCTTTTCAGCCATGGCTTTGGCAGTCTCCATTAACTTATCAGCAGGAACGACGTCACTGACCAGACCGATCCGGTAAGCTTCTTGAGCATTAACTCTATCTCCCGTTAATAGCATCCTCATCGCAACAGCCTTCGGAATGGCTCTGATTAGTCGTTGGGTCCCGCCTAATCCCGGCAAACTGCCCACCTTAACTTCCGATAAGCCAAAGGAAGCCTTCTCGGAAGCGATCCGGATATCACAAGCCAAGGCCATTTCCAGACCCCCACCAATTGCATAGCCATTAATTGCGCAAATTATTGGCTTCCACATTTCCATAGGAGCTAGCAAATTATCTTCATCAAAATAAGTAGAAGCAAAACTGGTTGCGGGTGGCATGCTCTTCTTGAGGTCCGATCCTGTGCAGAACGATTTCTCCCCGGCACCTGTCATAACAAGGACACGGACTTCCGGATCAGCTTTTGCCGACCTAAGAATTTCATGAAGTTCCTTCCATGAGTCAGGGTCTAAAGCGTTCAATTGATCAGGCCTGTTTAAGGTGATATAAGCAACATAACCTTCTTTATTATAAAGTACACCCATTTTGTTCATACTCCTTTCATTTAACCCCTCAAATTCACTGTCTAAAGGCGTCGTAAGGTTTACCGTCTTTGAGGATTTCCCTGGCGAGTAACCATCTATGGATTTCCGAGGGACCCTCAATAATCCGGAAATCGCGCACTAAGCGATAAATATACTCAATTGGCATTTCCTTAGAAACTCCTAAACCACCGTGGACTTGGATAGCGCGGTCAGCAATTTTGGAAAGCATTTCTGTACAATACACTTTCAACATTGCCGCTTCTTTACGCATATCCTTATGACCCTGGTCAACTTTCCAAGCTGCATGATAGACCATTAGACGAGCAGCGTGCAACTCCATCGTTGAATTTGATATCCACCACTGAACTGCCTGTCGTTCTGCCAAAGGTTTGCCAAAGGTCGTTCGAATGTTGGCTTGCTCTATCATCAACTGAATGAGACGATCGGCATAACCACAGCAGCGGGCGGCAAGCTCCATTCTCCGTACTCCAAAACGGTTTTGTAACGGAATAAAGGCATTCCCCACCTCACCCAAGACTTGGGATGGATCTAGTTTTACATCTTCAAGAACGAGTTCGTAGGTTAACATATCCCCTATAGTATTCACATTGCGGACAATCTGCAAGCCCGGAGTATCTTTATCCAACAAAAATGCTGTAAATCCGCCCTTTTTGCGTTTCACTCTATCCGATACAGTAATCAAGATAAAGAAATCTACTTTGGGAGCAAAACTAATAAATGCCTTGGTTCCATTGATTACCCACTTGCCATCTATAAAATCAGACCTTGTTTCGATAGCCGCGGCGTCAGATCCGGCATTGGGTTCCGTCATAGCCAGGGCAGAACGCTTTTCTCCAGTGGAATAAGGTAACAAGTATTTTTCGTATTGTTCCTTAGTGCAGCACTCCTTTAAATAATTAAGGTTTGGTGCATCTGGTGGCAAAGTGAATTGTACTATTGATCGATTCATTTCTTCTACAACAATAACCTTGGCCAAAGCGCCCAGTTCTTGTCCGCCAAATTCTTCGGGAACCTCAATTCCCCATAAACCCAATTCCTCAGTTCGCTTCATTAAGTGCTTTTCGACTTCCGGCGCTAAGGATGGAGCGTCAGTTGTGCCCCTTGCAGACTCACGGTTAATTACATCTTGTTCTAAAGGAAACAACTCATTTTCGGTAAATTTCCGCACCATCTTTTTTAAGGCCACGAACTCATCCGGTAATCTAAAATCCATTTAGTTATCCTCTCCCCTCGTTATAAGCTCTTAACCAATAACATTATCTGCTCTTAACTTGGCAATCTCCGCCTCGCTTAACCCCAAGACTTCCTTTAACACCTGATCCGTATGCTCCCCTAATAATGGCGCAGGGGAATATAATTCCGCGGGAGTTTTAGACAGATGCGCCGGCGAAACATTATATGCATTCCTGCGCATTTCCTTGTGATTTAGGTAAGCCCAAAAACCTCTTTCATTCAGATTTGGGTCTTCCAGCAAATCCTTAGAATTTTGCAATACTCCGGCTCTAACCCCAACTTTAGCCAAGCGATCCATGAGCAGATAAGCTTCATGTTTTCTTGTCCACTCTTCAATCAGCTGGTCAAGTTCATCTTGATTTGCCAAACGATTAGTCATAGAAGAAAACTTTTCGCTCTTAGCCCATTCGGGGTTTCCCATTTCATTCAGAAAAGCTTCCCATTCAGACTGATTATAAACAGCTATGGCAATCCACCTTCTGACTCCTTTAGTGGCATAAACCCCATGAGGAGCTACATTCAGGTTACGGTTACCCATGCGATCTTGCACCTTGCCATTCGCCGCGTAATCCATGATTGCCGTAGGTAACACAGCCAAAGCTGCCTCTGTTTGAGAAACATCAATGTACTGGCCTTGGCCTGTTTTCCGCCGATGATAGAGAGCTGCCGCAATAGCAACACCAGTATGAACCGGGTTCGGTACATGGTCAGGATAGTTTGTTCCCATACCAAAGGGCACCTTATCCGGATAGCCAGTGAGATAATGTACACCGACCAAGGCATTCATAGTTATCCCAAAACCCATATAGTTCTTGTGAGGACCAGTTGAACCCTGAGTAGGCATAGTCACATAAATGATATTAGACTTAATCGCTTTGCAATCTTCGTAGCCCAGGTTCCATTTTTCCATAACCCCCATAGTGAAATTGTTAATTACAATATCACTTTCTTGAATCAGTTTAACGACTAGATCCCTTGCTTGAGGGCTTTTCATATTGATATCAATGCTTCTTTTGTTAGGATTACGATTACTAAAATAACCACTCCGCTCGATGCCAGGAATACCGTCTTTATACGGTCCGATTAGACGAAGAAGATCTAATCTTGACCTGCTTTCCAGTCGAATCACATCTGCTCCAAATTCCGCCAAGAGACGGGTAGTGGACGGACCAGCGCCAACCCAAGAAAAATCGCAAACCCTGATACCTTCTAAAGGTCGCTTACTTGACATAGCTGACACCCCGTTTCACAAAGGATTTTATATCGTCTGCCG
>LOEW01000057.1 GCA_001516045.1 Desulfosporosinus sp. BRH_c37 | reverse complement strand
GACAGGGAAAACTGGGGAGCAATTCTCAAGGAGATTGGTCGTCTCACCGCTATACATTCTCCTGCCTATACTACGGTGTTGGTGGCTGGATTACTCTTGCCAGGCACATTAGTAGAGATTGAAGCCATAGTAGTTTTAGATAATGAAGAAGCATAAAGTTTGCCAAGTGCAAGAATATTGAAATGAAATATTTTTAAGCAACTTTTTGAGGTAGAACAGATATGTTTGAAACTGTAGGTCAACAAAGGTGATGAATGAAAAGATGAAGATCTAGACTTGCTACTTTTTATCTTTTACAGTTATTAGCCCATAGTAACTGTTACACATCGTGGTCTTTTCTTTATCGTTCTGATCTGGATCTTGCCAGTCATTGGAGCGATTTTCTAGCATTTCCTGGTCGCATCTTTCATAATTAAATGCTTCTGTTTTTTCTGCCCTCTTGAATTTTGGCTTTCCATTCTCGTTATTAATCATTTAAATCATAGTCTCCTTCTCTGTAATATTAGTAACTAAATCAATAAATCAATTAATCTAGTAAATGGGACTTATTAATAATCTTAAACTTTCTATTTTTTTTTACTAAGAAGTTCCTTCGAAGGACCTCGTCTTGGTAGTTAGCGTAGAGTAGACATGGCAACTAATTACGGAAATAAAAATGCCGCTTGAGAAATCTCTAGCGACTTTTTTATAAGAGCACGTAATGATCTACCTAACACCAATATAGATCGCTGATTACCTAACTAGGATCTTCCGACCATAATCAAGCAGGTTACCATCTATACTCATGATTCGTTCGACCTTACAAGATATCTACCCAGCTATAGGCAACCTTTCGGCTGTATATAACCGACTTCTTACTCATGCATATATCTAATGACATATGGTTAAGTAAGAAAGATCAACACCCAGTAAAATCTTAGCTCGACCCATTACGATAAGTTGGAACCTCAAAACAATCGAAAATAGACTGCAGTAAAGCTTTTCCCCACCGTAAAAAATCTTCCCTCCGACCATAGACAAGCGTTTTAGCACCTGCATATAATCTTTGGCTGACCCATACACACCCGGTAAAGAGCATATATAAATCTTGGCTCAACCATTACGTGCCCTTATGATCATATTTTGCTCTTTTGGACTTAATAATATGCTGGTAATTCATGGTATCAATATTTGCGCTTAGTCATTATTAAACCTTACGTCACTATTGGTATCTGCATAGTGCTGTCTGGCGCTGCGTCTTTTTTTATTCTCGCCAAATTCTATGGAGGAATTTGACAGATCATGTAGAACTATAGATAGAGTGGCGAAGTTCTACTGAATATTAACCAAAAGGGAGATTGTATTGCAATATTGGATGAGACTTGTTACATTAAAACGCAACAAGTGTCTTAAGAGATGAAACGTTTACAAGGGAGGCGGTGGTACCTTGAATATTGATACCATGACGAGCCTATTCAATGTATGTTTACTAACGGGGTTTGCTGTGCCAATATTAAGTCTATTAATCGGTGTATTTGGGTCAGTATTCGATGTGGATTTTGACTTAGATACAGACCATGATTTTGATGGACTTGTACCATTCAATTTAATGTGTACTTGTTTTGCATTGATTGTTTTTGGGTCACTAGGAAGATTGTGTGCGCCATACATGACGAATATGCTATTCACAGTAGTAATTATTGTGTTGTTAGCGTTAGTATCATTGGTAGCTTATCTGTCGTTATACAAATATGTGATAGTTAAGTTAAAACGTAATAATCCTCTAGCAATAACCAGTTATGAAATTGTGGGGTCTGTAGGGAAATTAACATTGAGAGTGACAAAGGATAGTGATGGTGTTGTATCAGTGTTGGATAGTACTGGGGCGGCCATATCTTACAGGGCCAGGGTATGTGATTTCTATAAATTTGACGATAGTGGTAGGATAGACCAAGGAACAGAAGTTGTGATCACAGGGTTTAACAAGGATGCAAATATTTATTATGTGCACCCGTTATACGAATAGACAAAGAAAGTAGGGGGGATTTAATGTTTAATTCAGTCTTTGTGGTTGTAGGGATAATCTTATTAGGTCTTATTTTGATCATCATGACGGTGTTGAGCACCTGGAGAAAGATACCATCAGACAAAGCGGCTGTAATTGTAGGGTTAGGAAAACCAAAGGTAGTAACTGGTGGTGGTACTATGGTAATCCCGATTATACAGAGAATGGATGTAATCACACTAGAAAACATTATGTTTCCTGTAGAAATCAGACAAACTAAGACGGCATTAGGGGTACCACTTAATGCAGAGGGCATTGTTGTAATTAAGGTTAAGAATGATGAAAATAGCATTTTAGCAGCTGTGCAACAGTTTAACTGTGCAAAAGATGAGCAAACATTAACTACAATTAGAACCCAGGCATCTGAAATATGTAAAGGTAAGCTTCGAGAAATTGTATCATCGATGAGTGTCGAGGATATCTACAATGATAGGGAAAGTTTTTCCGCTAAAGTACAGCAGGTAGCAGGAACTGAACTGGGTGAAATGGGTCTTGAGCTCAAATCATTCACGATCAATGACATCACGGATGATGAAGGATACATTGAGGCTCTAGGGAAAGAACAAATTGCCAAGGTTAAATCATCAGCGGCTATTGCGGAAGCTGAAGCGGCTAAAGAACGTGAAATTCGTACTGCAGAGGCTCTTAGAGAACAGCAAATTAGAACGGCAGAGGCTCGTAAACTTGGTAAACAGGCAGAGTTGGGGGCTGAGGCTCAAATTGCTGAGGCGGAAAAAGATAAAGAGTTAAAAATACTGGGGTACATGAGAGACCAAGAAACACAGAAAGCAGTAGCGGATGCGGCCTATCAAATTCAGAAAAACATTACATCTAAAGAAGTTAAGAATACTGAAATGGATGCACTTGTGCTTGAAAAACACCGTGATAAGGAAGTGGCTGAAGCGCAAGTACAGGTACTAATCATCACAGAAGAGAAGAACATTGAGCTTGCTAAGAAGAGGGCTGAAAGAAAAGAAGCTGAACTATCAGAGACAGTTGTTAAGCCTGCTGAAGCGGCTAGAGAAAAACAACAATTAGAGGCAGAAGGGAAAAAGTATGAGCAAGTTAAATCGGCTGAGGCCGAGGCAGAAAAACTCCGTTTAGAGGGCGAGGCTCAGGCTAGTGTCATTGAAGCTATGGGTAAAGCGGAAGCCGGCGCCATAAGAGCGAAGGGGTTAGCGGAAGCTGATGCACTTGCTGAGAAAGCTGAAGCACTTGCAAAAATGAACGAGGCTGGTAAACTCCAGATGGTTATTGAGAAACTTCCTGAAATCGCTAGAGCAGTTGCTGAGCCTCTATCTAGAATTGATAAAATCACAATCATTGGTGGCGGCGGCGGTTCAGATGGAACATCTGAAGTAGCGAGATACACAGTGGGAGCACTTAAGGCAGTAACAGAGGCACTAAAGGAAACGATTGGGTTTGACCTTATGGATGTAATGAAGGCAAACACATTCGACGCCAAGACAACCAAGAACATCAACATTGACGTAAAGGGTCTGCCAGATGGTCTAGGATTAAGCAACGAGACCATAACTGATGCTGTAGATAAAGTATTCGACGATACTGAGAAAAAAACTGAAGCTTAATATAGTACTAAAAAGTACACTCCCGCAAGCAATTGCGGGTTTTTGTTTTAAGTGTTCATAAATTGTATAAGAATGGTTATTGACATATGCCATAAACTACTTATAATGAAATTATAAATAACATTAGTAAGAAAATTATGAAAGTGTTAAATATGCTTACTCTCCCACTGGTGACTATCGTATTTAAAGTCTCGATGTTCCGCTTTAGCTGAATAAGTTCACTTATTTTGCAGAAAAGGAGGTGACTATTATCTCATTAGGTTGTCTCGTTATAGGCAAAGCAACTATCACTGTTAACTTATGAAGTATAGGAGGTTCGCTATGAATTTACCGGATTTTGATTATTACGAGCCCGAGAGTATGCAGGAAACTTGTAAACTTCTCGCCCACTTAGGTGGCCGAGCAAAAGTAATCTCGGGCGGTACAGACTTAATGGTTAAAATGAAACACGCGCTGCTTTCTCCGGAGGTTTTAGTTTCAATTAAAAACTTAAGCCAGTTAACCAATATCTATTATGAAAAGGGTAAAGGAGTTGTAATCGGGGCAAGTGCAACTCACAACGATATTGTCAACTCACCGCTTTTGCAGGAAAAGTATCGGTCTATCTGCGAGGCCGCACACCATATGGCTAACAACCAGATCAGGAACATCGCCACAATTGGAGGAAATATTGTCAATGCTGTGCCTTCAGCTGATCTACCACCTATTCTCATTGCTTTGGGTGCTTCGGTAAAGCTGGTAGGTTGCAGTGGGGAACGAAGAATTCCCCTAGAGGAATTCTTCACTGGACCAAGCAAATCCGTGATCGCTCAGGATGAAATTCTCACCGAAGTGATCATTCCCGACCAGCCTGCAACTGGAAGTACTTATCTTAAGTTCGGGTTGCGCCGTTCCGGAGCGCTGGCCGTCGTGGGGGTAGCCGTGGCGGTTACTATGGATGGGGATATATGTAAAGATGCCAGAATCGCTCTTGGAGCGGTTGCCCCGGTACCTTTCCGGGCCCAAAAAGCGGAGGACCTACTTAAAGGTAAGAAGATAACCAAGGAACTTTTGGAAGAGATCGGAAAATGTGCAGCCGCGGAAAGTAACCCTATCTCGGATATCCGAGGCTCGGCGGAATATCGGAGGGACATGGTGAGAGTGTTTACCAAACGGACGCTTAGCAAAGCCATTAATGAAGGGCACGTATAAAGGAAGGAGGAAAGAAAAAGATGCAAGCAATTCAAGACAAGAACGGTGTTAAGCACTTTCTTATTACCTTAAATGTTAACGGAGACAGTTATACAAAGGCTGTCAAAGCTAACGCACTCCTAGTAAATGTTCTGCGCAACGAACTAGATCTGACCGGGACTAAAAAAGGCTGCGAACTCGGTGACTGCGGCTCCTGTACCGTGTTGCTCGACGGAAAGCCGGTTGACTCATGTATGTTGCTGGCAGTTTACGCGGACGGACGCAAGATTACCACCATTGAAGGCGTCGCACAAAATGACAAAATGGACAAGCTACAAGAATCGTTTGCTGAAAATGCAGCCGTACAATGCGGCTACTGCACGCCAGGGATGGTTTTGTCAGCTAAGGCACTACTGACCATCAACCCGCACCCCACGGAACTAGATGTACGGGAGGCAATTGCGGGTAATCTTTGCCGATGTACGGGCTATGTCAATATTGTCAAAGCGGTATTGGCTGCGGCGGATGAGGCGTAGAAAATAAACGGGGGTGATCAAATGAGTGAGAATTACGCAGTAATAGGTAAGAGCGTGCCTAGGATTGATGTTTTTGATAAATTAACTGGACGGGCAAAATTTACGGGTGATTTAAAATTCCCCAATCTGCTGGTGGGAAAACTTTTGACCAGTCCTTATGCGCACGCACGGATTCTAAGTATCGATACTTCAGAGGCCGAAAAGCTTCCCGGGGTCAAAGCGATTATTACCCATCAAGATGTACCGTCTACGAAATACGGGCTAAGCCCGGCTCGTTGGGATGAAACAATTTTTTGTATTGACAAGGTCCGTTTTTATGGGGACAAGATAGCAGCAGTGGCGGCGATCGACGAGGAAACCGTTCAGAAGGCGCTTAAACTGATCAAAGTAGAATATGAAGTGCTGTCTGCTGTCTTTGATCCTTTTGAGGCTATGAAGGATGGAGCGCCTCAGATATTTGATGAGTATCCTAAAAATATTAATACTGAAATTCACCAGGATTTCGGCGATGTGGAAAAGGCCTTCAAAGAAGCTTACTACGTTAGGACGGACCGCTTTGATGGACAGCGTACCTTTCAATGTCCCCTGGAACCTCACGCCACCATTGCTTACTGGACAGGCAACAGGGTTACTGTGTATGCGAGTACTCAATCGGTACATTATCTCCAACATTATCTGGCTAAGGTATTAAATATAAAAGAGGGAGACGTGCGGGTCCTGAAAACACATGTCGGTGGCGGCTTTGGAGCTAAATTAGATCCATCCGGTCTTGATTTCGCTGCGGTGGTCCTTGCCAAGAAGACTGGTCGACCGGTCAAAATGTTTTTTGACCGGGAAGATATGTTTTTTAATAACCGTGGCCGTCACCCCATATTTATGGAAGTTAAGAGCGGGGTAACCAAAGAAGGTAAATTATTAGGGGTGCATTGCAATTTTGTCATGGAAGGTGGGGCTTATACCGGTCTTGGAGTCGCCTCTGCCTATTATGCAGGGACTTTGCTCACAGTTTTGTACGATTTTGATAATTATAAATTTGATATGCTGCGGGTTGTAACCAACCTTCCGCCCAACGGTGCTCAGCGCGGTCATGGGCAGCCGCAGCCTAGGTATGCTTTTGAAAGCCATCTGGATAATATAGCCAAAGAACTGGGGATTGACCCCATAGAAATACGCTTAATCAATGCCCGCCGTCCCGGCACGGTAACAGTAAACGGTTTTAAGGTGGATTCCTACGGCTTGAAGGAATGCCTGGAAAAAGCCCGGGACATTTCGGGCTGGCGGGAGAAAAAGGGCAAGTTGCCCTGGGGCCGGGGCATGGGAATAGGCAATGGCGGTTTTGTTTCAGGAGCAGGTTATGCCATATATCGGACAGACAAACCTCACTCAACAGCTATGATTAAGGTAACTGATGACGGTACTTCAGCGATTCTTTACATTGGGGCTGTTGAAATAGGACAAGGTAGTGATACGGTGCTTGCCCAAATGGCAGCCGAGGCCATGGGCTACCGCTATGAGAGTATGAAAGTTGTGGCTGCCGATACAGACTTGGCTGTCCATGATTTGGGCGCCTACGCCAGCAGGCAGACCTTGATGAGCGGCTGGGCCGTAAAGTGGGCAGGGGAAAAAATTAAAAAGCTCATCATGGAGACTGCCGCGGGTATGATGGAAGTTAAGCCCGAGGAACTGGACTGCCGAGAAGCGATTGTGTTTGTTAAGGCTAATCCCGAAGTAACAAAAACCTTTGCCGAGGTGGCACA
>LOEW01000056.1 GCA_001516045.1 Desulfosporosinus sp. BRH_c37 | reverse complement strand
TTCCAGTACGTTAATTGGTGCCGGGGATGATGAGTATGATTATATCGGAGCTCTACGTGGTGCTCCAGTAGAAGTAGTTAAAGGAGAATTTGTAGATTTACCCATCCCTGCGAATGCAGAAATGGTTATTGAAGGGGAATTATGGCCGGAAGAATTACGAGAGGAAGGACCGTTCGGAGAATATACTGGTTACTATTCGGGCAAAGGCACTACTCCCAGACACTTTATTAATGTCAAAGCCGTTACTTATCGTAATGATATGGTCTTCCATGCTACAACGGTAGGAAGACCAGTGACAGATACACACATGATTTTGGCGATGAACCACACTGCCACATTGTGGGCTGATCTCGAAGCGATGAGGGTTCCCGGTATCCAATCAGTATATATACCACCGGAGTCATCAGGAAGATTTATGGCGATAGTCTCGGTAAAACAACTGTATCCCGGTCATTCAAGTATGGTTGGAAATGCGGTTATTGCTAGTACTACTGGATCTTACGGAGTTAAAGTAGTTGTAGTAGTCGATGATGATATTGCAGCAGATGATATGGGTCGAGTGATTTGGGCAATGAGTACTAGAATGGCACCTGAGCGTGGTTGTCAGATTATATCACGGGGTCGTTCAACACCTTTGGATCCCTCTTTGCCGATTGGAAACAGGGATATAACCTCTAGAATTATCATGGATTGCTGTGTTCCGTATGAATGGAAGGAAAAACCCATCCCAATCACTTTAACGGACTCTGTTTTGGAAATGGTCAAACAAAAATGGCTGGATTACGGTTTTAAGGAGTAAATATACTAAGTAATTTATCAACTTAAGGGAAATAGTGGAGGTTTGTTTCTAGCCAGAAGCCTGGAAAAATTCGGTCCTCTGGCTAGTTTCGTAAATTTTGCCCATAAATTCAGTCAATTAATGAGCGATATTAGTAAATGTCCCATGAAAAACATGCTTTGTTATTCACTAAGATGGGGGAGATGAAAAATATCCAGGCTGCATAGGAAGAAGGAACATGTTGAAATTGCTCTGAAAACTCCGCAATTCATGGCAGGGAATGGTTTTTCTGATATTTTCTTAGTTTATGAAGCGTTACCGGAATTAAATCTTGATCAGGTTGATATTTCCTTTAACTTCTTAAATAAGAAGTTAAAGGCCCCACTGCTGATTAACGCCATGACCGGCGGTCATCCGGACGTAAAGCATATTAACCGGAGCTTGGCAAGGGTGGCATCCCAGACAGGAATTGCCATGGCTGTTGGGTCACAGACTGCCGGATTAGAGGATTCTAAAGTGCGTGACACCTACAGAGTAGCTCGGGATGAAAACTCCGACGGTATTTTGTTGGCGAATGTAAGTGCCCTTTCCTCACCAGTGATGGTCAAAGAAGCTATCGAAATGATTGAGGCAGACGGTGTTCAACTTCATCTTAATGTCGCACAGGAACTCGCCATGTCTGAAGGTGACCGGAATTTCAGTGGCACCCTAGCTAATATTGAGAAAATAGTAGCTCTCTCTAAGGTGCCGGTTATTGTTAAAGAGGTCGGTTTTGGTCTATCCCGCGAGACATTCAAAAAAATGTATGATGTTGGTGTGCGGTATATCGACGTTAGCGGTCAAGGTGGAACCGATTTTATTAGGATAGAATATATGCGTTCAGGTCGAGATTACCAAGAAAAGTTTCAGAACATTGGCATTTCCACGGCTATCAGCCTAATCGAATCTTTAAGTACGGATTTGCCCATATTTGTTTTTGCCTCTGGTGGTTTCACAGGTGGAAGTGATGTTGTGTGTGCTCTCGCTTTAGGGGCTAAACTGGTTGGTATGGCAGGTCATTTCTTGAGGGCATTTACTCAAGGCTCAGAACAAGGTCTTAAGGAACGTGTTGACACTATTATTGAGGATTTGCGCCATACAATGTTAATGGTTGGTGCTGCTAATTTGAAGGAACTAACCGGGAAACCTTTAGTTATTACAGGAAAGACAGCGGAATGGCTTTTGCGAAGGGGCATAGATATAAACAAGTATTCGTATCCGGGACATGCAGAGAATTGTTCCTGTCGTGATTATGGGGGCGCAATACAAAAGTAGGAGGAATGCTATATATAAGGTTGGTTCAGGGAGACCATTATACCAACTGCCTCGGCGAATGCCGAGAGGCTATTATTATAGTATGGAGGAGTAAAATGGTGACCGAAAAAGCCCAATTAATGCTTGACTATCTTGCGAATCATAATACCATAATCCTTTCCACATATGGAGAAGATGGACTGTGGGCAACCCCCGTTTTTTTTGTTAATCGCGGATTCAGAATCTATTTCCTATCTGAACTAACTACAATACATAGCTGCAATCTGCGACGAAATCCTCTAATGGCGGCGGCAATCACTGAGGATTATGGGGATTTTAGAAAGATTCAAGGTATTCAGTTAAAAGGGCATGCTTATTTAGTTAAGAGCTTGAAGGAGACGGCAGTGGCGTTAGCTTCCTATCTAATAAAATACCCAGCTGTTAAACACATTTTGCAAACTCCAACTTCTTTCAAAGGAGTGTCAAAGGCCCAGTGGCATTGTATAATACCAGAATTTTTGAGATTTACCGATAATTCAAGAAAGTTTGGCGAACGTTTTGAACTGAAATTTAAGGATTCCAAGACTCAAGACGAATTTGACAAAGATGAAATAGTTGAAGATTGGCCGAACTGCGCTCAAAAGTATTAATGAAAAAATGACGGCTATCTCTTGCCATAATACAGGGAGGTCGCCATTATTCATTGAATTTCATCATCTATTTACTACATATGGTGAAAGAATTAAGATTTATTTACCTAAAGTAGTTAAAAAATTAAGATTATTTACCTAAAGTAGCTAAAAATTTTGTGAGCCTTTGACTGATATGGCAATTGATTCTAGGTTATATTAATGATAAATTAATTTATAATCTTCAAAATATTCAGTCTAAAAAGGATAGTCGTTCGAAAGGAGTATCGAATTGCTTGGATATACAGGATATAATAATGGATCCTAGTGAGGGAGAAATATCTTTTCGCGGAAATAGACTACTTTTGTTTCACGCAGACGCTTTAAGTCAACTTAAGGATGAGTTAATTAAAACGTTAGGGTTAGATCTAGCAAGAGGTGTATTGGTTCGTTTAGGCTATCGGTGCGGATATAGCGATGCCCAGAGTGCAAAATCTCTTTTTAATCTGGAAAATGACAGTGATTGGATGCTAGCGGGACCCAAAATACATACGCGCGAAGGATTGGTTCATGTAACTAATCAGGTGTTGGAATATGATCGTGAGGCCAACCATTTTTATATGTGCGGAAAATGGGAGAACTCCTTTGAGGCGAAACAGTACATTAAAACCTATGGTCATTCAGCAGAGGCAGTTTGTTGGACAAATGTTGGTTATGCCAGTGGCTATAGCAGCAGTTTTTTTGGGCAAGAGGCAGTTTGTGTAGAGACAAAATGTATAGCAAAAGGTGATCCATACTGCCAATACGAGATTAGGGCCAAATCCGAGTGGGAAGGTAAAGCCGACCAAAATTGTAGTGATTTGCAAGCTAATACAGTCGTTAAAAGCTTACAACTAATGCTAAGGGAGGGGAAAGAATGGGTAAGCCAATGGAAATTATTGAATGAAATTGCCCTTCAACTCTCCAATGGCTTGAATTTTAATGAACTGGATATAGCCTTCTATCAAGAAGTCTGTCAATTTGTTTCGTGTGAAAAGGTTTATCTGATTATCAAGAAACCGAATTCTAAGGGCTGTAATGTTTTTGCTTATGTTCTGGGTGCGAATCGAGTTGTAGCGAAACAGATTGAAGGAATAACAGGTTCGTTAGCAAATCTTTTGGAAAATGGAACAGAGATAATGGCTAATGGAGAAGATCTACCGAAAGATTTTAAGTTCGTTGGTAAAATAATGGATTTTATAGCTGTTCCACTGGTTTCAAATGGTTGTCAATCGGGTTCTCTACTGGTGGCGAATAAATTAACCTCCCATGGATTTAACGAATATGACAAAAATATTTTAGCATTATTGGGTATTCAATTAGCGATGGTTATAGAAAACACAAAGTTATATCACATAACTGATCAAGAACTGCAAATCACGAATGCCGAATTAAAGCGTGTCAATGAATTTCTGCTCGTTCAACAACAATCCTTGCAGAAATCGATTGATCTTCATAACCAGTTTATTGGCTTAGTGCTTGAAAACTCCGGATTGCAGAAAATTGTTAGCACCATCGGACAGGCCATTGGCTTACCTGTCTGGATTGAGGACAGAGAATTTCGGGTTTTGGCAAAAACCAGAGTTGCTGATAAGAGTCAACAGATATCATCACGTGAGTTTTTTTCGAAAAGCTTTGACAAAGGATTAGACAAAGGGTTAATAGAGAGTTTCTATAGTAGAGGAGTAACCGCGGTATTTCAAATGGTAGGCAAAACTGAGCAGCCTATCAGACGCTGTCTTACGCCTATAATTGCTGGGAAAGAGATATTGGGCTTTTTAACTGTCGATTTGAATCAAAGACGTTTACTGGAAGGCCAGGAGCTGATTTTACGAGATGCAAGTGTTGTAATTGCTTTAGTGCTCTTAAAACAAATGGTTTTAGTTGATAGCAAGAAACAACTTGTGAAAAATCTTCTGGACGATTGGTTATTTAGCAACATCTTGAAGGAAGAACAAGTATTGGAATGGACAATGAAACTAGGAATAACGTTAGATTATCCATTAAGTTTGATAGTTCTTGAATTCGAGGGTGGGAAGATAGGTCCCATAAATAAATGTGTAAATGAGTTAAGAAACTTCATGCCACCGAATGGATTTATCGGGATACATGAAAATAATCTGGTGATTATCCTGAGTAATGGCGGGGATGGTCAGGCGGGAAAATTGAAAGATTTACTCATAATGCTATTAGGTCAATCTAGCGCTTTGAAATGGTGGCTTACTATGGGTGCAAAAAGTAATTCGATTTTTGAAACCAGACAGAACTATCTTAACGCCTGCGCAGCAAATCAAATAATGAAGCATCTAAATAAAGAGAATACCTGCTTTGATTATGAGGACCTTGGAGCATACGGTATGCTTGGAATTGAACCCAAGAGATTTGTCTGGTTTGCCAGAAAAGTATTGGGAGAAGTTATTGATTATGATAAAAAACATAATACAGAACTTATTTCAACTTTAAAACTTTATTTTAAAAGCAACCAGAATATTCAAGCGGCATCAAGACAGGGCTTTGTTAATGATGGAACTTTAAAATACCGTTTGAAACGTATTCAGGAAATTGCGGGGCTCGACTTGACAAATCCAGAGGTTACTTTACAAGTTCAATTAGCTTTGAAGTTTCTTTGAGGATATTATGGTAAGTCATATTTTGAGGGGAGGTTATCGTTATTCAACTTTCTGAATTGATGACAAGATAGGAGATTGTGAAGATGAATGTTTTTGACCGTATTTATCTGCTTGCCTCACCTTATCTGCAAACAAGAAGTAATGGAATTCATATCGCTGTATCCAAAAGGTTTGGTGAGAGTTTACTATTAACGGAAAAAGGCGATCCGGAAATAGTGATACCAGCTATATTGCTTCACGATGTTGGGTGGAGTAAGTTAACAGAAGAGATGCAGAATAAAGCTTTTGGCCCAGGAAGTGATAAGTCCTTAAATCGTATTCATGAAGTTGAAGGTGTGAAAATTGCTGCGGGTATTTTAGCTGAAGTCAATTTTGATAAAACTAAAGCAGAGGAAATTATCAATATTATTGACGGGCATGATTCAAGACTCACTACAATATCGGATAATGACATGATAGTAAAGGATTCCGATAAATTATTTCGCTTTACCTGTGAAGGATTAATATTTTATCTTAATACTTTAAAGGGAACAGTAGAGGAAAGGTTAGTTTGGCTAAGCACTAAGGTTGATTGCTGGCTTTTCACACAAGCAGCTAAAGTAATGGCTTGGGAAGAATTAGATAAAAGGAAAAGGAATATTGTTAATAAATAATAAAAGTGCATAATAAGTTGTAAGGGCAAATACCCTTGCGACTTATTTCGCACTATCGGAAAGCATTTTTATTGCTAATTTTAACAAGCTTAAGGATAATATAGAGTTGAAAGGTGCGCGAAAAGGTAACTAATGCGCGCTTTTTTTGCTTTCTTTTTTGGCTATTTAATAATTATCAGAAAGTATAACTTACGTTACATACTGCAAGAATGCTAATTCGTGCGAAGACAGTGTCTTCGCGTCGTCTGTAGCATAAGTGCAACAAAAGCTATCGCCGGCGCCTGAAGCGTCCCTTCTCGCCATCACGGCGCCTTGCCGTCCATGGCGGTGCTCTAATCAGAAACATCGTGTTACAAGCCTTGGCTTCAGGGAAACTCGGCCATCCGTGGCCAGCGCTAGGCGCTAGCCAAGTTTTCTTACTTAAAGAAACAATGAATAAAGGTATTTACTAATATAGATAATTTTCTCAAGATATTTTTACCTAGGTGAGTAATAGCCTGGGTATTTTTTGCGTGCTATTATAATTGTTAATTCAGAATATTCAAAACAGATTAATAAGGAAAGGCCTCTGTCTACCTTGCAAGAAGAGAGGAGTATTACCATGTCTATCGAACCAAACTCTAACGGAAAAGATGTAAATGAAATCTTAGAATTGTTAATCAAGGCCGCTCCTTATTATCAGAAAGTATTTCCAATTGACATTATGGTTGGGGTAACCGATACAGAAAAATTTCTTGGCTTGATACCTGGCAATATTATAAAAATGCCAATAGATGTTATCGGAATGCCCTTACCTCCGGGGGATGCCATAACCGAAGCAGTGCGTACTGGCCAACCAACTTCGATTACTGTTCCTGCCGAAGCATTTGGATTCACTTTCAAAGCGACCGGCATACCTATCAAGGATGCGAGCGGACAGGTAATAGGCGGGTTGGGTCTGGGTATTGACCTACAGAGCCGCAATATCCTCTTAAACACCGCTCAATCTGTCGCTACAGCCATACAGCAGGTTACGACCACTTCCGAAGAATTGACTTCCACGGCGATGAAATTGGCCTCAAGTTTAGCTGACATCAAAGAGATGGGCGAAAAGGTTCTGGGTAGGCTTAAGAAAACTGATGATATTCTTAAATTTATCAATGATGTGTCGGCCAATTCTAACCTTTTAGGTCTTAATGCAGCTATTGAGGCAGCTCGGGCAGGTGAACAGGGCCGGGGGTTTGCGGTTGTGGCAGATGAAATTCGCAAAATGGCTCTTACGAGTGCATCGTCCGTAAAAGAGATCAAGATAGTTCTCACTTCTATCCGGGATGACTCGACACTAATGATCGATTGTATAACTGAGGCTACTAAGTTAGGTGAACGCCAAGCGGCAGCATCTGAAGAAATTTCTGCTTCCATGAGTGAATTAGGATCTTCAGCCGAAAATATTCAAAAGGTCGCTCAAGTATGGTAACGATTGGTATTGTGGCTTGAGAGGAATTGAGTGAACTCGTTCAACTAAAGTTGAACAGCTGGATGAATAGGTCAATTTGCTAATATAGACAATTATCTCAAGTTATTTTCACCCAAATCAGTAATAGTTTAGATATTTTTTGCATGCTATTATTATCTTGTAATTCAGAATATTTAAAAAATGTCCAAGGAGGTGAGAAATAGTGATTAAAGCAAAAGACGGAGACATGACAATAGTAATTCTTTGTACCCTGGATACTAAAGGTGTCGAAACAGCTTACTTGAAGAAACAAATTGAAGCAAGAGGGTGTGATACTTTAGTATTTGATTTAGGGACTAGAGGAAAAGCAGGAATAGTTGCTGATATTACCAGAGATGAGATCTTTAAGCTCGGTAATCCAGGAGAAACACTAATAGCATCAGAAAACCGAGTAAGGTTAGGAGAAATAATGACAACCGGGGCAGCTAATAAGATCAAAGAGCTTTATAAAGAGGGGAAGATTAAAGGCGTTATAGGCATTGGCGGTGCTACAAACAGTCTAATGGAGACAAATATTATGAGGGCTTTACCCTTCGGTGTTCCGAAATTGATGGTTTGCAGTGTTGCAGCATCCCAGGGTCTTGCTAGTCGGTATTTTGGTACATCTGACATCGCCATCCTTCATTCCGTCATCGATTTTACTGGGACAAATGAGCTAATTAGAGACATCTTGGATCGGGCTGCCGGCTCAATTGCGGGTATGATTAAAAAAATAGACGGGATTGGTTCTGATAAAAATTATGGGGCCAAGGGCTTTGTTGCCATGACCCAACTTAGCTTGTGTGAACGGACTGCAAATTTTGTTCGTATTCGTCTTGAGGCGGAAGGACATCAGATTATCGGCTTTTCAGCAACGGGTGTTGCCGATAAAGCAATGGAAGAGCTGATTATTGAAGGGGGAATGTTTAAAGCTGTAATCGATTTAGCACCTGGTGGTGTGGGGGAAGAACTATTTGGTGGTACTAGGGCTGCAGGAAAAAAACGTTTAGAGGCAGCCGGCGAAAAAGGCATTCCTCAAATTATCGCCCCGTGCGCAGTTAATCTCATGACACCGCCACGCAGCAAATATAAACCAGATTATTATGAGCGAAAAAGGTATGATTTGGATTCTCTCCGAACTTTCTTAAGGCTCAATTCAGAGGAATTAGGGTCTGTAGCAAGAGTAATGGCAGAAAAGCTGAACAGGGCAAGGGGACCGGTGAAGTTTCTGATTCCCATGAGAGGATGGGCTTCTTTTGATACAGAGGGAACTGCTATTTTTGAACCGGAAAAAGATACAATTTTTGTTGAAGAGTTTAAAAGGTTGGCCGATAAGCATATTGAGGTAATTGAGGTCAATGCAAATATTGACGAACCCGCGTTTGGAGAAGCAATAATTAAAGCTTTTAATGAATTAATAAACCAGCGTAATTGGGAGGAGGATATTGATGATACCAGTAAAATACAGCCAGCAAGATGTTGAGGAGTACCGGGCAAGAGGATATTGGACTGACCAAATTTTTTCGGATTTTTGGGAAAAAAACGCCCAGGATTACCCAGATAAAGAGGCCTTGATAGATTCTAACGGATCCCGTTTAACTTGGCGTCAAGCTAAAATTCAATCTGATCGACTTGCCTTGAAATTTATTGAATTAAATATTCCAAAAGATGCCAGGGTAGTTATTAACTTGCCGAATAGTGTGGAAGGGTTTATATCTAGAGTGGCTTGTGAAAAAGCAGGAATTATCTCTATGACTCTGATGCATACATTACGTCATAAAGAACTTCAGGAAATCATCGGCTTAATTGAAGCAACGACAGTAATTATTCCCCGAAACTTTCGAAAATTTGATTATTATGAAATGTATCAAGAATTAAAAGGTTCGCTGCCTCTAGTTAAAAATATTTTCGTGATTGGTTCTGATGTTCCAGAAGGGACCATTTCCTTCGAGGCTACTGTACAAACCCCGTTGGAAGAAAAATATCCTCAAAGTTATCTAACCGACAGACGTCTGGATCCAACCCAAGTGGGTTTTTTAACAACTACAACTGGTACTACCGGTGTTCCTAAGGTTGTCGAGCAAAGTCTTGCCGCACGTCTTTGGAGTACGAAAACCCACGTCAAGAATTGGAAATTGAGCTCTGATGATGTGGTTTGTGCTGTTGCCCCAGCTGCAGGAGCCGCAGGTGGCACACCAACATATTTTGCTGCTCCACAAGTAGCCGCTAAAATCGCCCTCTTATGCGACTATAGTGCAACAAATGCTCTGGAATTTTTCGAGAAGGAAAAGGTTACTATTCCATGTGTAGTTCCGGCACAGCTTGCTATGATGATGCAAGAAAATGTGGAAAAATATGACTTGACTTCAATACGCGCGACTCGATGTGCAGGAGGTTACCTCTCGCCTACACTTGCTGAAGAAGTAGAACGACGTTTCCATGGGCCAATATTTAGTACCTATGGTTCCCAAGATACTGGTTCGGTTTCGGGGATCTCGATTGAGGATTCTGCAGCAAAACGGCGATCGACTGTTGGAAAACCTTTGCCCGGTAATCAAATAAAAGTCATTGACGATGACGGTAATATATTAGCCCAGGGTGAAGTAGGCCAATTATATTTCCGTGGCCCCCAAAATTCTTGTGGCTACTATCGTGATCCGGTAAAAACTTTTTCTGAAGCTTATGACAGCGAGGGGTGGGCCACTCCCGGCGATTTAGCTAAGATTGACGATGACGGCTATGTCATGATCGCTGGTCGGAAGAAAGATATCATTATTCGTGGCGGACAAAATATTTATCCGGGCGAAATTGAAAACGCTTTGATGGCTCATTCAAAGGTATCAAATGTTGCCATAGTAGCGATGCCTGACAAAATAATGGGGGAAAAGGCCTGCGCTTTCGTTATTCCTAATCAAGCTGAGGGTGTGCTGACATTTGAAGAGATGATAAGCTACCTCAGCAGTAAAAAACTAGCTAAATATAAACTTCCCGAACGTTTGGAGATAGTCGATACTTTCCCTCTTGCTTCAGAGTCTAAAATTAATAAAGTAGGTTTACGCGAAATCATAACTGCCAAGCTAAAGGAAGAGGGAAAACTGGCATAATTTGATTCTTAAAGTGGAGGGAACTGTAAATGACAAATGAAAACCAAACTCATATGGTAGAATGGTTACCGGAAAATTCCTATCGTAAGGAAGACGAGGCAAAACTTTGGTTTCATGACGTGCTACACAACAATCCACCAAGCAGTCCGATGGGGGCATCGGTTTACCATTGGCCACGCGGCACCCAGGTTGCTTCGGAATGGATGTCCTTTCCATATTCTCGAGGGTTTGATTATAAATTGTATGATGGGAGGATTTATCCTGGAGTCCTGCCTATTACGGATCCTGAAGAGACTAAAGCAAAAGAACCAGTGTTCGCGGAGAAATTATTGAAGGCGTTAGACAATTGGCCCCAATTTTATGCTGACGGTGTTAAGGAATGGACTAATAGCCTTAGTTATCTTAGAGGTATCAATAAACGTTCTCTCCCTCTTGATAGATTGCTGATGATACTTAGAGATGCCGTCAAGATTTCCAAACGAAGTTGGGAACTTCATTTTATCTATATGTATCCCTCAATTTTTGCCTATATGACCTTCGAAGGAGTTTGTAAGGAATTTAATATCGAAGAAAGAGAAATGCGAGTTTTTTTACAGGGTTATGAGACTAAGATGTTTGAAATAGACCGTGCTATGTGGAAACTTGCGGACCTGGCTCAGGAGATGAAGCTGTCTAGTGTTTTTGATTTGGCTGAGAAAATCGGAGATGATAAACAGCCAATGAATGAAGCTAAGCGTGCTGAAAGAACTAAAAATATCAAACGTTTGATGAATGAGTCTGATCTAGGCAAGGTTTGGTGGAATCAATTTGAAAACTTCTTAGAACAGTACGGGCGCAGAACCACTGCAGCGCTTTTTGATCCTTATTACATGACTTGGAATGAAGATCCTTACCCCGCTCTTTCCACAATCAACACCTATATCCAAAAGGGTGGGTTTGATTTTGAGGAGCATACCAAGAAAATTATTGCGGAAAGAGATAAATTTATTGAAGAGACTATTGTCAAAATTCCCGATAAGGACAAGGAGCGTTTCAAGACAGCTTTAAAACATGCCCAGTACTCATACCCTTTTAACGAAGATCATAATTTTTATGTTGAACAATGGACTTATACAGAACTTCGTTATGCAATTATGGAATGTGGCTATCGACTAATGAAGTTTAAGATGCTGAAAAAGCCTGATGATGTTTTCTTCCTTACTATTGCCGAGTTAGAACAAGTGTTGGAAGACATCATCTTGAGTCCGACTATGGGGGTTCAGGATCATAGTTTGAGGATTCCTAACACAGTGTATACTCGTAAGCAAATTTGGCAAGATCTTCATGAAGTGAAGTGCCCAGCGATTCTCGGTACCGTACCTGAGGGAAGAGTAGATGACCCTGTATTTATTAAGATTTGGGGTATGACTGATGAGGTCATCAGGGGTAGTGCAAATACTAAGGATAGAGTAGCCGGACGGTTTGAAGGATTTCCAGGTGCGCCTGGTGTTATCGAGGGCATTGCTCGGGTGATCTTTGGATACGAGGGTTTTATGGATGTTCAGCCTGATGACGTTTTGGTAGCTCCTTTTACGACTCCAGCTTGGACCCCGCTGTTCTCGAAAATTAAAGGCGTTGTTACTGATAGCGGAGGTATGCTTGCTCATGCTGCTATCTGTGCCAGAGAGTATAATATCCCAGCTGTGGTTGGAACCATCACGAGGGGCGCAAGGGTTACTGAATATATTAAGACTGGTCAACGTATTCGGATTGACGGTACTAAAGGGGTGGTAGAGGTGATTGAGGAATGATTCGGGCATTTCAAAACTGTTGTAAAAATGATGTACTTTTAGTCGGTGGTAAATGTGCTAGTCTTGGCGAGATGATTGGTGCTGGTAAAAATGTTCCCCCGGGATTTGCAGTAACGGTTAACGCTTATAAGCATTTTGTGCAGGAAACAGGTATTGATAAAAGGATCTTTAAGGCTATGAATGAAATCGGGCTGGATCAGAATGGGGACATATCCTTTCAAGAGGCAACCAAAATCATTGCTCCTATTGTCCAATCCACGCCAATGCCTCAAGATCTAGTAGCAAGTATACAGTTGGCCTATGAGAACCTGTCCTCAAAGTGTGGCAAGGAAGACGTGTTAGTTGCAGTCAGGTCAAGCGCTACAATGGAGGATGCCGCAGATGCCAGCTATGCTGGACAACATGAGACCTATCTAAACATTTCGGGGCTTGAAGAAGTTCTGGAAAGAATCAAAGAATGTTGGGCTAGCCTATTTTCAGCTCCAGCTTTACATTATCGTAGTTCAAAAGACGTTGCTTATGATGATGCCTTAATGGCGGTAGGGGTCCAAAAAATGGTAAATTCTCGTTCGGCCGGAGTTGCTTTTACTGTGGACCCAGTAACGGGTGATCGCTCAAAGATTATTATTGAGGGTGCCTGGGGTTTGGGCGAAGGGGTTGTTAGTGGTTACGTGACTCCAGATCATTTTGCCGTAGATAGAGATAGTTTTGAGATTCTAGAAAACTGGATTTCTCCTAAAACTATTGAGTATGTAAGGGACCCGATCACAGGGAGTACTATAACAAGAGCTGTAGAGGAGTCTAGGCAGAGTCTACCGTCCTTAAGTAAAGACGAGATTATTCAATTGGCCAAGATGGCCATATCTATTGAACAGCATTATGGACGACCTCAGGATATTGAGTGGTCGATAGACGCCGACTTAGCTTCGTCAGATAAAGGGTTACTCATTCTGCAAAGTAGACCCGTGACCATTTGGGGAGGAATAAAAGCCGTCAATGCGTGTTAACATGAAGATTTCTCAAAGTATTGGGGAGTAAGATTTTCTGGTAATCATTAAATATATTGAAGATGGAAGAAGGGGGAAAGAACCAATGCCAAATAAGGATTTAAGGGGTTTTCTCAAAGAATTGGAAGAAAATGGGGAACTAATGAGGATCACAAAAGAGGTGGACTGGAATCTCGAATTATCTCATATTGCTAAAGTTAACGAAGAAAAGAACGGGCCTGCTTTACTTTTTGAAAATGTTAAAGACTATAAAACCCCTGTATTTGTAAGTGCCCTATCGAGTTTGAAACGTTTATCAATAGCTATGAATATGCCAATCGATACAACTTTGACCCAAATGGCTAAGGCATGGGTAGATAGAACTAAAGCACTTATACCACCGGTTTATGTCGAAAGTGGACCGATTAAAGAAAATATTGACAAGGGTGAAGACGTAAACTTGTTTAAATTTCCCGTTCCACAATTCTACAAAATGGACGGCGGTAGATACATTGGAACCTTTGTTTCTGTCCTAACTAAAGATCCGGAAACCGGGTGGATAAACATTGGTACCTACAGGATGCAAATACTTGATGATAAAACCTGTGGAATCTATCTGATTAAAGGAAAACATGGTGACTTGCACCGGCAGAAATATGCTAAACTCAATAAACCAATGCAAGTAGCCGCAGTTATCGGATATGATCCGCTGATGTTCTTAGCTTCCAGTACGTTAATTGGTGCCGGGGATGATGAGTATGATTATATCGGAGCTCTACGTGGTGCTCCAGTAGAAGTAGTTAAAGGAGAATTTGTAGATTTACCCATCCC
>LOEW01000055.1 GCA_001516045.1 Desulfosporosinus sp. BRH_c37 | reverse complement strand
TCAAGGTTATTGCAGGATCAATATCCGGAATTAAAGAAAAGATACTGGGGTCAACATTTATGGGCGAGAGGGTATTTTTGCGCAACGGTAGGAAGTGTGACAGAAGAAACGATTAAGAAGTATATAGAAGACCAAGAACTCTCGGGAGGTAACGAGATTTTTAAGATTACTGAATGAGTTTCAGTCATAAAAAAGTTGCTTTCAGCGACAGGTCTTTTCAGAAGGATTAATCCTTGGGCGGTCGACTTTCAGTCGATAAGCATTTATGCTTTAACCCGCCCACTTCAGTGGGCGGTAGTTTAGTTCATCGACTACTTTAAATCTAGTTTTCTTCCCTCCCTGTGTTGAATTTGAAGATACTTTTTTAATATCTCATTCTCCATTTCCAACTCTCGGATAACATAGTCTTTATCCAAGTCAGGGTGGTTTCGAAATTTACGATTTAAACCAACTTCTCCATAGATCTGATACTTTTTAATCCAGATATAAATATAATCGGGGTCCGTGACATCTAGCTGCTTAGCCACGATTCGATAACTCTCGCCGGCTAAAACTCGTTTAACAGCATTCAATTTAAGTTCAGGTGAATAACTCTTATAATATCTTTTTTCGGTAGACATGTTAAATCTCTCGGTACTTCCCGCAATTTGTCGAACCCATTAAGGGGTTGGTTGCTACGTGGAGTGGCTTAAAGTTGATCAATAATGTAGGACAATGGATCTGTCCCGCTGTGTATTAACCATCCCGATTAATCTTGAATGCATTGAATAAGAAACACCGGCTTCAGTGCTGTCTATATCGGATCGTCAAATATCTCAGAGTCAGCCATGACGAGAAGTTACCCTGGAGTGCGTTATTCCCTATGAGGATCAGGCGGCAAATTGGACAATAGCGCAGCGTGACAGGTACTTTTGCACGGGCAAGGGTTCTCCCGCACGGTCGACCCTTGCAAAATGGTCTGTACCCCACAATGGTTCGACAAAATATGCAAGAGGACCTTTCCCGAATAGGCCACTGAAAAACCTAATGGTTTTTCGTTAGAGGATTTTGAGATTAATTATAAGAATGCAGCTCAGGATTTGTTTTGATCCTGAACTGCATTCTATTGATGTAATTTATGGACTATAAGAATTTTTCTAAATCGTTGGTTATCCTACGTTTTATCCGTATGAATTCTTATGTTAGTCATTTTCACTTTCATCAATTTGTTTGTATTCGTGGAGAGATTTGCCGACTTGCAAAGAATCTTTTGAAGGGTTAGTCAATTCTTGAATATCGTAGAAGCCTTTTCTAATGGTCGCCGGACTATTGACGGGAGTGATTATGAACCAGACCGGGAAATCCTGATTACTAACGCCATTGAGATCGGCCGTCGTCTGAAGGAGGCCAAGGGTCTGCTTCCCCATGGGGAATGGGGCAAGTCGTTGAAGGAATCGGTTAGCGAGCGGCCGACAGGCTGATGCAGCTCTGCGAAGAGTACGAGACAAAACTGCTTGCTCGGATGGCCACCGAAGGGATTTCAGCAGATCAAGATGAAGAGGAATTGGGTAATCGATATCATTTACTATGTGATTTACGAGCCTCTTAAGGATGGCATCAATTCCGTATCACTCATATTAGGAATTTCGAACGCGGTGGTAGCTGAATTATTTTAGCTTTGTCCTTGTCCTTGTCCTTGTCCTTATTCTTATTTCTAATCATATAAACGCCCCTTATTTTAATGATCGACTAATTTATTATACCACAGGGAAGCAAAACCATCGCCGTTCGGAGGCACCCGTGAACAGTATTCAATTAATAAAACCATACAAAATGTATTGATCTTCATCTTATATATATACTTTTTTATAAAAATGGATATAATAGATACAAGGGGTGAGTTGAATTGGAAAAAATGATTGTAAGAATCCAGCGTGCTGAAATCAATAATTTTCAAAACGTGAAACATGGTGAACTTAGATTTTCGTGTAATCTTAAGAAAGACATATTTGAATCAACTTCAGATATTTTGGGCCTTTACGGACAAAACGGGTCTGGTAAAACTACATTCATATATGCACTGGGTGCTTTAAATTCGCTTTTATCTGGCAGGCCATTGTCTAAGGAAACGATTAATCATATTACGAATGATCAAAATGATTCACATTTTAATTATGAATTTAGTCTAACTGATTCAAAGAATTTCTATAAGATGAATTATGATTTTACTTTATCAAAAAGAAAAAAAGAAGAGTGGACAGAAGAAGTTGAAAACTATAATCCTGTCTATGTTTCACATGAGAAAATTGGATATTCTTGTTTGGAAAAGGGGAAGTGGTCAAAGTTCCGTACCCTTATCGATTTTAGCTCACTTGAAGAGAAAGTCTTTACACCAGAAGTTAGGTTAAAGGAATTCACTGGCAGCAATGCAAAGATAGTTGAAGAATTGCGTGTTAGTAAAATGTTAACGATTAAGCAGTCCACATCCTTTATTTTCTCCAGGGAAACACAAAAACAGATTTCGCAAAAGTGTACTATGCCACTATATATAAAACTCCTTCAATCTCTAAATTATTTTGGCAGGTTCGATCTTTTCGTGATTGGAAATAGAGATTCTGAAAACTCAAACTTAACGATACCTGTTAGCATGATGGAAAGTGATAATTCGATTGCATCACTATCATTAGGAAGTATTTTAATTCCACTGGATGGGCCGACTGTTATTTCGGAAAATAGTTATAGTCGTGCATGTAAGGTTATTGGAGTTATGAATTCCGTTCTGCGTGAAATCGTTCCCGGGCTCCAAGTCGAATTAAAAAATATGGGAAAACAACTGATGTCAAATGGGTCAGAGGGCATCAGGGTTGAAATGGCTTCAATAAGAAATGAGCATAAAATACCAATTCGTTTTGAATCAGAAGGGATTAAAAAAATAATATCTATACTTCACGCCATAATTGCTATGCACAATAATCCATCCATGACATTGGCGATTGATGAACTGGATGCAGGTATCTTTGAATATTTGTTAGGTGAAATCCTGAAAGTTATAAAAGAATCAGGAATGGGTCAGCTTATATTTACGTCACACAATTTGCGGCCTCTTGAAACGCTTCATAAAAATTCGGTCCTTTTCACCACAACTAATCCGGAGAACCGGTACATTAGACTCACAAATGTAAACACGAATAACAATTTAAGAGATTTATATTATCACGATCTCATCCTCGGTGGTCAAAAAGAATCCATTTATGAGTCTACTAATACGTTTGCTATTGGCCATGCGTTAAGAATGGCTGGTGTAAAGTAATGGCTGAACGTAAAAAAATAATTCTTTTTATAGTTGAAGGAATAACCGATAAAACCTGCCTCGGTTATGTCTTGAGTAAAATTATAAATACCAACCGCGTTGAATTTGCGATTACCGGCGGTGATATAACTACAAAAAGAGGCATTAACTCCGGCAATGTTTCCTCTGAGATCGGAAATATAATAAGAGAATTCAGTGGGAAGATTTTTAAAGCTAAGGATTTTTGTGAAATAGTGCATTTAGTGGATACAGATGGTGCCTATGTTGAAGATAATAGACTCAATTTAAAGACTCCGGAAACGCCTGTTGATCCGCATGATCTAAGGAAATTATATTATACCGATGATAATATTTTCGTAAATGACCTAAGAGATACGCAGCAGCGTAACCTCCAAAAAACATCAATTTTGAACCGTCTTATTTCTTTAAATAAAGTATGGGTAACAATTCCATATAGCATGTATTTTTTTTCATGTAATTACGCTATTTTTAGGAGGAACCTGTTACTACATTAAGGCCCACACCCATTCCAGATCGAATTATGATGATACGAGGAGGTATAGGATGACAAAAGAATACAAAGAGGCACACAAACACAGCATAAACCATAAAGAAAAATTAATGAAGGACAAGATATGTGGTTGCTTTTATTGTCTATCCATTTACGATCCAATAGAGATTATTGAGTGGCTACCCGATACCACCGGAACCGGTTTATGCCCTCACTGTGGGATAGACGCAATCATTTGAGAGAGCTCCCGATATCCGATAACTCGTAAATTCCTAAGAGGGATGTACAAGCAACATTTTGGGCAAGGTGTTGCATATGGTCCTAGTACGAATGGAGAGTACGAGGTAACAGCTCGATACTACGAAAAAGGTGATAAAGAATTTAAGATATGGAGGCATAGTAAAATATCTAACCGAAACAGTGAAAAAGCCACGAATACCGATTATTTATATAACGAAATTCAATTTGGATTGTTACTCTTTACAAACTGGTATTGAAATTAAATACCCTTTAAAATCTAAATACGATCCAAATAGAACTTCAAATTGTGTGGAATTTGAGATTTTGCCAAGAATGAGGCCATTTTACAATGGATTTATGAGCAAATGTGAATATATATGTAGATATGCAAGAGACGAGCATGAAAATCCTTCTGCTATTTCTGATTTCGCACCTCCGGGCTTTATTTTCTAGTCCGCTAACAGAGGTGTTGAGTTCACAAGTTGGAATGTTCGTAGCTCGGCTTACACCTCGCTATCGGCGTCACTGACCCCACAATGGTTCGACAAAATATGCAAGAGGGCCGTTCTCTTTCTCGAATAGGCCACTGAAAAACCTAATGGTTTTTCGTTAGAGGATTTTGAGATCAATTATAAGAATGCAATAGAATGCAGTTCAGGATTTGTTTTGATCCTGAACTGCATTCTATTGATGTAATTTATGGACTATAAGAATTTTTCTAAATCGTTGGGTATCCTACGTTTTTATCCGTATGAATTCTTATGTTAGTCATTTTCACTTTCATCAATTTGTTTGTATTCGTGGGAGAGATTTGCCGACTTGCAAAGAATCTTTTGAAGGGTTAGTCAATTCTTGAATATCGTAGAAGCCTTTTCTAATGGTCGCTGGACCATAGACGGGAGTGATTATGAACCAGACCGGGAAATCCTGATTACTAACGCCATTGAGATCGGCCGTCGTCTGAAGGAGGCCAAGGGCCTGCTTCCCCATGGGGAATGGGGCAAGTGGTTGAAGGAATCGGTTAGCGAGCGGCCGACAGGTTGATGCAGCTCTGCGAAGAGTACGGTACAAAACTGCTTGCCTCCCCCGACAGTGACGGCCATCCAGATTCGTCACCGGTGACGAATCTGACTTACACCCAGGCGCTCATCCTTCTTGGGATCCAGGAAGAGGAGCGGCAGGAGTTATCGCCGAGCATGATGTTGAGAGCATGACCAACTCGGCCGAGCAGGAAAAAGTCACAATAAAGCAAAGGGAGCTGGAGGCGGCCAAAGAAGAGGTCCCGTTCGCCAGGAAAATTGCCGAACTGGAAAAAAAGCTCAAAACCG
>LOEW01000054.1 GCA_001516045.1 Desulfosporosinus sp. BRH_c37 | reverse complement strand
ATTATTATACCTAATAAACTTAAACCCGCCAATGCTGCCATTTATCATAATTCTCCTTACTCTTTATTTATCTTTTTTTTCATTTTCTACTCCATGTGCCTTTTTCAAAGCTTCTAAGTCGGTCGAATAATTATTCGGTTTATTTGATATAGTTTTTATCTTTTCATTTAAAGTATCTGCTAATGCTGCATCACTCTTTTTAACTGCCTCGGACATCTGAAGTAACAAAGTAAATGTTTCATGTTGATCAGTAACTAACGCTAGAAATTGATTGTGTACTTTGCGTACTTCTTCTGTTGCCGGAAGAATTGCTTTTGTCTTTGTAACCAGTTCATTAGAAGCAGGAAGTATTACATCTTTTAATTTAGCCGCAAACGTTGCGTCATCAACACCTTTTGCATTACTAGCTTCAAATTCTGTATTCACTTTGTTCTCCAATTCAACTATAGCTGGCATTTGATTGTTGATATAATTAAGTAAGTCGTCTTGCACTGGGTCTGCTTTACCACAACCTGTTAACACTGAAACACAGATAAGTAATGCTGAAATTGTAGCCATGATTTTTTTCATAATAAATAATCTCCTCTTTTTTTCCGTTTTAGTGTTTCCTTCCTTTTGCTTTTCGGTTACTTGCACTAATTTCCCATTCAAACTAGTTATAGCCCTTCTCGTAATTATAATCTAAATAATATATTCAAAACGCAGCACCTGCATGAGATGTCATTTTTACGTTATGAAATGTAACGGTAGCACATGACATTGAATCTGACTATGAGGATTTGCCGGTGCCGACGTTGGTGTTGGTGTTGTAATCTATAAACCTATTCCGCAATGCATTGCCTGCATGAAGTGTATCTTTTTCGTTATGGAATGAGCAAACAGGTGCATGGTCAAAGGGTATTGACCATGCACCTGTTTGCTTTGTCCGACCAATTCAATACACATAAATGTTAATAGGCAGTAAAGACGCTCACCAAGAACGGCTTTACTGCCTTCTACTGTTGTTATAGTATCAATATGAAGCTGATTCGCCCGCAATTAATGACTTATATAATGATATTTACATACCCTTTTAAACCGAGATTGTGGCCTTATACAACAATGCTACTTGACATTATCTACTTTATATTCCTTTCCCAAGGCTTCTAAATCTGCCGTAAAATTATTCGGTTTATTTGCTATGTTTGTTATCTTTTCATTTAAAGTATTTAATAATGCTGCATCATTCTCTTGAGCTGCCTGACATATCTGAAGTAACAAATTAAATGTTTCCTGTTGATCAGTAACTAACGCAATAAATTCATTGTGCACTTTGCGCACTTCTTCTGTTACAGGAACAACTGCTTTTGTTTCTGTTACCAGTTCATTTGAATCAGGAATTATTACATCTTTTAATTTAGCCGCTGCCGTTGCATAATCAACATTCTTTTCCATAATTGCTGCAGATTCTTTACTTACCTTGTCTTGCAACTCAGATAAAGGTGGCATTTGATTGTTTAAATAATTAATTAAGTCCTCTTGCACTGCTGAAGCTGAAAGTACATTCAGCTTATAAGTAGACGGTTGGAGTGATAAACCTTGAGCATTCCATACAAAAATTTGCAGTGTATCACCAGGATTAATATTCCATGTGCCACTTCCATAAGCACCTGTAAAACCATTAATCACTATCTTGTTATTATCCCACTGAACTACCTTAAGTGTCACTAGATCATTTTCACCACCAAAGTCATTTCCAATATATCCAGCATTCCAATCTGAATTCACATCACGAATCCGAATATATTGAGAATTACCGATATATGGTTGTTTCGCTCCAAATCCATCTCCGTTAATCGTTATAACGCTATTTTGCATAGTACTATTTGTATTAATGATAGCATTATTAATTGATACATTCTTACTTGAAGTCGTTAATCCCTGCATCACAGTATCAGAAATTATTCCTGTTCCACCAAATATATAGACTGTGTTTGCATTTGCTAATCTTTGTTGATAATAACTTTTTGTATTAGCAGAAGAATCATTGTTAATGAGAATAATTGGTTCCGAGATTTTAGCACTATAAGCTGTACCAGTCAAAGCGTCAGCAAATCCTTCTCCAGTTGCTACACATATGCTATCCGTTTTAAAATCACTATTGAATTTTTGATTTACAGCAATATTCCTCGCATATTTATCTCCACCTACAATTCTTTCTGGATTTGGTAGTTGATTAAAGACATTATCACTAATAATATCCGAAGAGCCAATTACATAAGTTTTAGTAATCACGTTTGATGAGATATATGATTTTACTGAATCAGGTACGGAATCTCGAGACACTAATATAATGGGTATCTGTTTCATACCAGCAATTGGTGCTACTGATAACGCATCTGCATAATCTTCACTTGTGCAAACAAATAATGTCGAAGGAGTAGCTATCTGTTCTGCTACTTTAATTGCTGTATCGTATTGAGTTAGCCCTGCAATACGAGTTACATTTATTCCCATCGCTTGTAGTTCAGAATCAATCGATGAAGATATTACTCCAGTTCCGCCAATAATAATTACATTTTTCACATGCAAAGAACTTAAAGTTTGTCTTGTTGTTGAAGGTAAGCTATTAGAAGTTGTTAATAAAATTGGAGCATTGTATTTCTTGGCTAATGGGGCAGAAGCTAGTGCATCAGGGAAATTTTCACCATAAGCAAGAATTGCATAATCTGACTGTGACCATCCAGATTCAGCAGTTTTTGATGCTGTTTCGTAACGATCAAAACCTGCTAGTCTATTAGTTGTGGGAGACGTGTTGGCAAGGGTAGTTATGGCAAATGAGAAACTGAGGGCTAAGGATATGATTAAGGATTTAATAAATAGGGATTTTTTCAAAACTTTTTCCTCCTCATATAAGTGTTTTACTTTTAATACATCTTTAGTTTCCAATTCAATTTAAGACCTGCTTACAGTGAGTATAATTTTTCCTTTTTCTAAAATTATTTGTATTAAATTCTATATCCTCCTCCTTTGCCTGTAGCAGACATCATATCATCAACAGTAAAGTCTATATCAAGTCCACTGCTTGAACTATTTAATTTTATCATAAAACACATGAATGAATTACCATATCTAGCTAAAATGTATGTTTTTCGTTACGAAATGTAAAAAATGTTCTCAAAAATTTATTTATATAAGTTCCAAATAATTTTCTTTATCTATCTTTTGCAACCTGTCGGCTGTATTAACGGTTGTTTTTGGATGATGAAGCTGCCCAAAGTTTCGTATGCACGAATTGAACGCGGCCCCATTGAAAATATCACAATCAAATATTGATAAAAAAAGAGCCTCGCGGGATATAATAATACAAATCCCATAAGGCTCGCTTTGTTTTTTCGTTTATTAAGTTTGAATAGAAAGGTGGTGATTGCCCATGTCAACAAATACTAAAATACCCAATAGATTAGCTGACGAGAAGTCCCCCTACCTGCTCCAACACGCTTATAATCCTGTGAACTGGTATCCTTGGAGCGAAGAGGCTTTTCAGATAGCAAAAACAGAGAATAAACCTGTTTTCTTATCTATTGGGTATTCGTAGTGGTGTAGTTTACCGACATGTCACTGGTGTCATGTCATGGAAAGAGAATCCTTTGAGGACCATGAAGTCGCTGCTATACTCAACCGCTACTTTGTCTCCATTAAAGTTGACCGCGAAGAACGCCCTGATGTTGACCATCTGTACATGGAATTCTGTCAGGTTCTGACCGGATCAGGCGGTTGGCCTCTTACCATAATAATGACGCCTGAGAAAAAGCCATTTTTTGCTGGTACATATTTTCCAAAAACGGAGCGATATGGTCGTCCAGGGCTTATGGAACTCTCAGCACAAGTAGGGACTCTCTGGAACACAAGCGAAGGTAAATTACGAGAGTCTGCCGATGAGATCGTTTCTGCAGTTCATTCTGGGCGCACTAAAACAAATAAGCCAACTATCCCAGCCTCCCCTTTAGAAAGGGATATTTCGCTACATAACGGTAAAAACTCCGTTTCCGAAACCCTTCAAACGTGGGGAGAACAAATTATCAAAACCGCATATAATAATTTAGCCCGTAGCTTTGATGCACGTTATGGAGGATTCGGTCAAGCGCCGAAATTCCCTACACCACACACCTTAACCTTTCTTCTTCGCTATGCCAAGGACCATAACGAGGATAAAGCCCTGGAAATGGTCCGTAAAACCCTTGATGGAATGGCACTAGGTGGAATCTACGATCATATTGGATTTGGATTTGCAAGGTACAGTACAGACGAGAAATGGTTAATCCCTCACTTCGAAAAAATGCTCTATGATAATGCATTACTCTCCTTAGCCTACCTAGAAAGCTATCAGGTTGAGTACCGTCCAGAGGATGCCCAAAAAGCCAAAGAAATTTTCACCTATATCCTTCGAGACATGACCTCACCGGAAGGTGGTTTTTACTCGGCGGAAGATGCCGACGCTGAAGGAGTAGAAGGAAAATTCCATGTTTGGACTCCCGAAGAAGTTGAGACCGTACTGGGCAAGGAAACAGCTACAAAGTACTGCGCTGTTTATGATGTTTCCTCTAAGGGAAACTTTGAAGGAAAGAATAACCCCAATCTATTATTAGGGGCTTTAGACAAAATCGCCCGTGATAATGTCCAGACCAAGGATGAGGTGTTACGTTCCTTAGAAAACGCACGCCAAAGCCTATTTAGCGCACGTGAGAAACGAATCCACCCTCACAAGGATGATAAAATTTTAACTGCCTGGAACGGGCTTATGATCGCTGCCTTGGCGAAAGGAGCACAAGTTCTCGGAAGTGAGATCTATCTATCAGCCGCAGCCAAGGCCGCAGATTTCGTCCTCACCCACCTTGTGCAAAATAATGGGCGACTCTTAGCCCGTTACCGTGAAGGGGATGCAGCCTACCCTGGGTACTTAGACGATTATGCCTTTTTCATTTGGGGGCTCCTAGAGCTTTACTCCGCTAGTGGCAAACCTCAATATCTGAAAACCGCCCTCCACCTCCAAGAAGAACAAGAACGGCTCTTTATGGACGAAGAAAGCGGTGGGTACTTTCTTACCGGATCAGATGCCGAAGAGCTTCTTTTCCGTCCTAAAGAAAGTTATGACGGGGCCCTCCCTTCTGGTAACTCGATCACGGCGCTCAACCTTTTTCGGCTAGCACGCCTTACCGGCGATGTACGCTGGGAAAAGCAAGCCGAACAACAACTTCTCTCTTTTCGCCCAGTTCTTGAGGAGCATCCCTCAGGATATACAGCCTTTCTCCAAGCCTTACAGTTTGCTCTTCATCCGAGTCAGGAATTAATTCTAGCAGGTTCGCTTGATGCAATAGAACTGCCCGAAATGCGTCAGATATTCTTTTCCGAGTTTCGACCATATGCTTCTGTGCTTTACCAAGAAGAAAGTCTCGCTAAGATCGTCCCCTGGATCGATGATTACCCCATAGATCCCAATCATGTCACAGCTTATCTATGTCAAAACTTTACCTGCCAACGCCCCGTCCAACAGATGGAAGAATTTAAAGCACTCTTAAAAAGCTCTTAGAAAGGGCTACCTCAAAATGATGTTTAGTGAACTCATTCTGAGGGGCTACTTTCAAAAATTCAGAAGATAACAGGAAGAAGCCATAGAGCGCCTATTGTGACAGGGCATTCCATGGCTTCTAATATCTTCATAATTATATCAAGCATTCTCTGATCTTATTATTCACCAATCTTAAAGACGTTTTTATATTTATCAATAAGAGTACCTTTGAGCTGATCATCATTTTGCCAAGTGCCACTATAGTCAGCTCGAAAACAATTTGCTTAGGGACAAGCGGTTTATTATATAAAACCATTAAACAGACGTATATTGATTATTTGTTTGTTGGATAAGACTATGCCAGCGGCTTGCATATCCTCCAAAGAACAACAAGCTCCAGCCCAACTCCGATCCAAATCGATACAGGTGCATACCAAGTGACGAGCCAAGCCACACCTCCGGCTAATCCTGTCAGCCATTTATTCCAGGTAAGTGGGCGAATGAGCAGTAAGAATAACGTTACAATGAAGATCACAGCAGCCATCACATAAACTACAAACTCGGTGTTTAGTTTCGCCATTGGATCGATTTGATTTTCTACATGAGGAGAAAATATTAGCCCTCACGTTTGATGACGGACCTGATGGCCTGATTACTCCGAAAATATTAGATATTTTAAAGTCTTATGGGGAATCTGCCAACTTCTTCTTTGTCGGCAAGAGTGTTCAGGCTTTTCCGGAAGTAGTAAAAAGAGCATATAATGAAGGGCATTTGATCCTCAACCATACCTATACTCACCCAGAATTCAATAATAAGGGTTTCCGTTTTGTCGATGACGAAATTAGTATGACTGAAGAAGCAATCAAAAATGTCATTGGCAAAGTACCCTCTTTAGTCCGTCCACCCTATGGTATTGTAACTGATACCGTTTTAAAAGTGGCTATGGCTAATGACGATAAACTAGTTATCTGGTCCACGGACACATACGACTGGTCACAAAAAGACGATCTCCACATTACTCAAAACGTTCTTGATAATGTTAGACCGGGAGAAATAGTACTTATGCATAGTAACAGTGACAAAACGCAAACTGCAAAAGCTCTTCCCAAAATCATTGAAGGACTTCATGCTAAGGGTTATAAAATCGTAACTCTGGACTATCTATTAAGCACCAAGGCCTATAAAAACTAAGTGTTAAATGTCCGGATATGATCAAGATGTTTTCCGGATGTGCCTTTAATATGAAATTACTGAACAGGCAACCTCGGTGATTGTTGCACTCTTTTATAGTCTCCCACTAATGCTATCACTCCTCCGGCAAAGGATGTCCAGATGCCGACTGTAAGCCAAATATTCGGAAAGAGAGTTCCAGCCAAGGGCTCGTTTCCTAAGACCTTTTGAGTTAGTTGTGTAAGACGCATCGTTGTGGTATAAGCGGCAATAATACCTGCTGTAACTAAAATGATTCGTCCTACTAATGCGGCAACATCCAGAGTTAAGGTTTGACGCAAATTCCTAGATTCCAGGTATGAATTCATTAGTATACTCTTAGAATTATTCGAAGTAATGATGAAGACAAATAAGCCAAAAATTCCAATGAAAGATCCCATAATCTCGAGGTTTAATAAATATAAGGTAGTCAATCGGTCTTCTTGAACTACCACTTTACCATCTCCTAACTGATTTTTGTACAATATATGGTATGCTTGTTTCAAAGTTATGGACACCCAGAGCTTGTTAAATCTTTAATCGACAAGACGGTTTTGTTCAACTGAACGGCGATAAACCTAAGTTGCGTGAGAATAATGAAGATAGGCACAGCAGCAAAATACTGCTGTGCCTATCGTTCTGCTAGTTGTGCTAAAGAAGCTCCTTAGGGCACCGCTATTCTTCTTTAGCGGTTATCTACTGCGACAATCATAATCGAAGGATAATCGGCCAGATTATAATTGATTGGAGTGGCTAGCGCTTTTTCACTCTCAAAGAACACCCTTACAAAAGGGCGATTAGGAAAAGCGGAGTTTTGTTTCACAACATTTCCTCTTTGTCCATTACTTAAAAGAACTCCCGATCCAGAGGGATAAACGGCAATATGTCTTTTAAAGATCTCTAAAACCTGAGGATCAAAATGTTTATTACCCTGAGAAATAATATACTCGTAAGCCTCATTAGGTTCGATAGCGTTCCTATATACACGCTTACTGGTTAGGGCTTCATATACATCAGCAATCGCAGCTAGCCTTCCGTACTCATGAAGTTCGCTTCCTTTAAGCCCTCTCGGATAACCGGATCCATCCCATCTTTCGTGGTGCTGAAAGGCAATATGGGCGGAAAGCAAACTAAGATCATTGTTCTTACGCAAAATATCAAACCCGTATGTAGTATGGTGCTTGATCTCCCCAAATTCCTCGGCCAATAACGGCGTTTTTTTGTTGAGAATGCTCTCTGGAACCTTAATCTTCCCGATATCATGCATCAGAACACCCATACCTAATTCAAGCAACTTATTTTCAGAATACCCTGATGCAATGCCTAAAACAAGTCCAATGATGGTAGTGTTGATACAATGATGAAAGGTATAATCATCATACCCTTGAATTTCTGTCAAGTTACCCAGAATATCGTCGCTAGATAATAAATCATTAAGCATTTCTTGAATCGTTTCTTGGATACTACTCACCTTAATCGAAGTTTCATTACCGCTCTCAATATATTTACAAACATTTTCAATTGTCTTATAAGCCGCTTCACGAGTTTGGGAGGTTATTGTTGTATAAAATTCAACGTCTTCCAGTCGATCATCCTCGATAAACAATATATCATATCCCATGTCCTTCAAACGTTCTATATAAGAAGCAGTTAAGCGAATCCCTGCCTGTAATAAAATCCTACCGGAAGAGTTTATCACAGGACGCGCTAAGACTGATCCCTCCGCAACATATTGTGAGTTTACCATACGCATGAATTCTCACCCTATCCAATTTAGTGCTAATAAAAGCTTAACTGGTATAGTTCGTCAAAATTCTTCTAAATCCTTTTGGAATAAATATCTTTTTGTACCAATAACCTTAACGCTCCTCATTTTGGTCGGCAAACATAGTTAACAACTCGAAAAGGAACTATCACATAATTGATTAATATTGATTAATTAAAAGTGAATAATATTTAAACCCGCCAAAAGCACGAGAGCGATTGCGAATGGTACAATATATTCCACCAAGAACATAAAAATACGTACTAATCTATCATTGGTTAACTGTCCTTCATTGGACATTTCGCGTTTTACATTGACATATCCCCACTGCCAGCCTACAAAAAGTGCTATGAAAATGCCACCTACTGGTAGCAAGATATTGGATGTCGAAAAATCGTAGAAATCAAAAAATGTTTTACCAAATACAGTTACTTTGGCAAAAAGACTATTAGAAAGTGTGGCTGTTGAGCCGAGCAACCCAATTCCCAGGATAGTTACCATGGTGGCTTTCCTTCTCGTCCATTGATATTGCTCTGTTAAATATGCAACCGGAACTTCCAGCAAAGATAGCATAGCCCCAGTTGCTGCAATTGCAGTAAGAACAAAGAATAGGGACATAAACACTCTGCCAAAAGGCATAGAATTGAAGACGGTCGGTATGGTAATGAACAGCAACGATGGACCGGCATTTGGCTTAAATCCGAACGCAAATACCGCCGGAAAAATGGCAATGCCCGCCATTAAAGAAACCAATGTATCAGCTAAGGCGACTTTAATGGCCATCTTTGGTAAATTTTCACTTTTGTTGACATAACTACCATAAGTAATCATGGCACCCATGCCTACACTGAGCTTAAAAAATGCCAAACCTAACGCAGCTAAGATTACTCCAATCGTAATTTTTGAAAAATCGGGTTTGAACAAAAACGAAAGCCCCTCTCCAGCACCCGGAAGCGTCAATGACCGAATATCAATAATTACAAGGAGAATAAAGAGCAGAGGCATCAAAACTTTAGTAACTCGTTCAATCCCCTTGGTCACGCCAGCCATAATAATAGTCCCTATCACGAGTAAAACAAATATTTGCCAAAACAAAGGTTCACCTACCCCTGACACGAGTGTGTTAAAAACAAGGGTAGTCTCTTCTGGTTTTGCAGAAAGTAGCGCACCCCCAGCTGCTTTAAAAATATAGGCATAAACCCACCCAGCAACTGTGGTATAAAAGGCCATAATCAGGAATGCACTTAATACGCCTGCACCACCGACTAAGTACCAGGGACGTCGAGGTTGCAATACTTTAAATGCGCCCACCGCATTCGCTTTCGTATGACGGCCAATTAAATGCTCTGATAACATCACAGGTACTCCTACCAAAGCAAGGCAGAGTAAATACACAAGAATGAAGGCAGCACCACCATTGGCACCTGTGACATAAGGAAACTTCCATATATTGCCTAGTCCAACCGCAGAACCAAGCACAGCCGCAATAACCCCTATACTACTCGAAAAACCTTCTCGTTTTTGGTGTAGCACTTTCTTCAAAACTATTTACCCTCCATCCATCAATTCCTTTGTCATATTTCGTTAAAACACAGATGGGATTTTTATATTATTCCCTCTATAATCATAAAAAATCATAAAAAAATCATCTCCGTTTTGATACTTAAAAGCAAAAACGGAGATAAATCCATCTTGATTCTTCAAATATTCATGATCCTAAGTAAAGGACGCTGTGTATCATGAGCGACGTCTTTACGAAAGTAGAATAGCAAAACTCCGTGTAAGCGGCTCCAAACACGGGGCAGCGCACAAGGTCCCCTCCTAATGTCCCCCTTTCTCTAGCCCAGAACTTCGCGCTTACAAAAGTGAATCTTCTTTGATCAAGCAGTAATCAAATTTGACTGAAGAGCGCTTTCATACAGCGGGGCAGTGTACAAGGACGTACACTGCCGGCAAC
>LOEW01000053.1 GCA_001516045.1 Desulfosporosinus sp. BRH_c37 | reverse complement strand
TTTACAGATGAACAGGAAATGATTAGAAAGACTGTTCGCAGAATTATGCAAGAAAAAGTAGCTCCCAGAGCAGCAGAAATTGACCAAAAGGCAGAATTGCCTATGGATGTTTTTGATCTATTTAAGGCTAATGATATATTTTCCCTTGTTGCTGCTCAAGAATATGGAGGCTTCGATGGGAAATTATTAACCCTTTGTCTGGCAATCGAAGAAATTTCACGGGTTTGTGCCAGTTCTTCTATGGTTCTTGGGAACCAGTCATTGGGTTCGGCACCGATTGCCTTATGGGGTAACGAGGCGCAAAAAGCCAAATATTTGCCTGGAATAGCGACGAGTGAGATCAAGGCTTCTTTTGCACTTACTGAACCTAACGCTGGTTCAGATGTTGGTGGAATGCAGACCAGAGCAGTTTTTAAAGACAATCGTTTCGTTATCAATGGTAACAAGTGTTTTATAACTCATGCTGACATTGCAGACATCTTAACGGTTTTTGCCAAGGTAGAGGTTAATGGTCAGGACAAGATAACAGCATTTCTTGTTGATGGCAAAGCAAAAGGGGTAACTGTTGGCAAAAAAGAAGATAAAATGGGGCTGCGAGGTTCTTCTACCTGTAGCATCTCTTTTGAGGATGTGGAAGTACCTGAGAGCAGTATAGTAGGCAAGATCGGAGACGGTTACAGGATAGCATTGGATTGCCTCGATAAAGGGCGGATAATGTGTGGTTCTCAGTCAGTTGGCCTAGCGCAGGGTGCATTGGAAGCAGCAGCTAGTTATGCTAAAACCCGGGTTCAATTTGGAAAGCCGATCTCTGAAAACCAAGGAATCCAGTTTATTCTGGCGGATATGGCCACGGAAATTGAGTTGGCTAGGACTATGGTAAGGGCGGCAGCGTGGAAATATGATAACCATGAGCCGGATATGATGAAGTTTTCAGCGATGAGCAAATTATTTGCCACTGATATGGTAATGCGCGCCACAACAAATGCTGTGCAGATATTGGGTGGATATGGATACTGTAAGGATTACCCAGTGGAAAGAATGATGCGTGATGCTAAAATATTTGCCATTTTCGAAGGTTCGAACCAAATCCAACGCCTAGTTATTGCCCGCTCTTTACTGAAATAAGCGTTTGCATGGTTTACCTACCTAACCCCCATCGAAGCAGAATACGGGGGACCCACTCCCACTTATAGAAGAAGTAGGAGTTTTACGATTAGATAAGGAGGTAGAAAGAATTGAGATTAAATGATCGAGTGGCTCTCATCACCGGTGCAGGGAGGGGGATTGGCGAAGCCATTGCCAGGCGCTTTGCAGAAGAAGGTTCGATTGTCGTTATTAGCGATGTTATGGAAGATAATATTAAGAAGCTTGCTGATGAATTAAATGCAATGGGCTTAAGAGCGATGGCAATCCCCGTAAACGTTACAAAGAAAAATGAAGTTGATGCCATGGTCGAAAAAGTAGTCAGTACTTATGGCAGACTAGATATTCTGGTCAATAATGCTGCGGTAAATAAAGATGCTCTGATTAGGAAGATGACTGAAGAGCAATGGGATGCGGTAATTGATATTAATCTCAAGGGTAGTTTCTTATGTGCAAAGGCAGCCATGGGGCCCATGATAGAACAAAAATACGGCAAGATTAACAACACAGCGTCCATCGGGGCATTGGGAAACGTCGGGCAAGCCAATTATGCGGCCTCAAAGTGCGGGGTGATCGGACTTACGAAAGTTTTAGCTTTAGAATTGGCTAGATATAATGTTAATGTAAACTGTGTAGCCCCTGGTGGAACGGAAACAGCAATGACAGCAGGCATACCAGATGGTATTCGCCAAAAACTAATTGATGCGATACCCTTTAAGCGATTTGCCAAACCCGTAGAAGTTGCCAACATGCACCTCTTTTTTGCAAGTGATGAAGCAAGTTATATAACGGGACAGGTAATATTTGTTGACGGCGGAGATACAATCGGATTTTAATGCAAGGTCAAAAGTCACAGTTGTACGATTATCATGGGGGCGCTGCCCCCATGTTTTCGTCTACGTCGGATGCCGGGACCGGTTAGTATAACAATGTATGTTGCCTTATGACAGATCGTACCTCAAATGCTCTCGAGAGCGTTCGCACATATAACCGAAGTGAATGAAAACTGAGCTCGTCAAGGATCATGTTTTTAAAATAGAGATTGATAAAATTTCTAGAATTTGCTATTCTATTATAGATTGAATGAAATTCAGTTACTTAAGATTCTATTTATTTAGGTTTTTTTATTTATTCTTCAATTATTTTTAATGAATCTGATAAGTTTAAATAATTAGGTTAAGTAATTGCTGAAATATGAATTTAGCAATATTTAATCATTTATTTTTAAAGATTTTGTTTTTATAAGGGGTAGAATATGAGTAATAGAAAAAAAGATAAGAGCGACATTATCATGGAAGCTGCGCTGGAAATATTTGGGGAAAAAAGTTTTCGGGAAGCAACTATTGCAGAAATTGCCCAGCGGGCGAGTGTAGCTACAGGTACGGTTTATGAATATTTTAACAGTAAAGAAGATCTATATTTTAGTATCCCTGCTAAAACTACCCTGCTCTTTAACGAGCAGCTGCGATTACAGCTGGGGGGGCTGTCCGATCCTATTGAAAAAATAAGGAAATATATCTGGTTTTATTTATATTTTTTTGAAGAAAATCCTGTTTATACTGAGTTGTTATTGATGGAGTTGAGAGTGAATAAAAACTTCATACATTCAGATTATTACCAAAGTATTCGTAGTGCAACTGCCGATATCTTTGCAATAATTAAAGAAGGGCAAGTGCAAGGGAGAATCAGAGGGGATGTAAGTTCTTTTATTATTAGAAACATGATTTTAGGCCCTTTGGAACACGTTACAACACACTGGTTGATAATGGGCAAAAAAACTAAGCTAACTTCATATACTAAGGATATCGTGATGCTTGTTATATCTGCTATTTCGGTCAATATTCAAAGTGAAGCTCATCAGAATGAAACACTTATGTAGGTATGACTTTGATGTGATACTTGAAATCGTATATAACATAAAAGTGAAATTTACATAACACTTAATGAAGAAGGGATTCTGATAAAAGTAAAACCAACTTCGGAGGAAATATTAGATGCTATACTCATCGCTGCACCCTATTTTCATACAATAATACCTTTGGATTGTTGATAGGTGTCTCAGATACGAAAAAGTACATTGGATCTGTCCTAGACCAAAGCAATGCTAATTGGCGAACCAAGTAAAGTTATCAATATGGAATTGGCTGACGGTGATTCAATTACTCGAGCTGTTCATACTGGAAAAACTGAAATGGTTATCTACAATTTCCGAATCTATGAAACATAAATATGGATAGATTATGAGAAGGTTTTGAAAAATATTGTGAAGATAACGTTACGGGTCTGTAGACTATTTATAGGTCTTTTTTTGTATTCAGTTGGCATAGTTTTGACGATCAATGCAAATCTTGGCCTTGCACCTTGGGAGGTTTTTCATCAAGGAATAGCACATATTATCGGTATTACTATGGGTCAGGCCAGTATTTTGGTGGGAATTATTTGCGTAATATTAAATACTATCTTAGGTGAACGTTTGGGTTGGGCAACTTTGGCTAATATGTTGTTTATTGGGCTGTTCATAGACATCCTAATGCTTAATCATTTAATCCCAACTTTTAAAAGTATTGTGCTCAGTATGATAATGATGTTATTAGGCCTAGCGGTCATTGGAGTTGCTTCTTATTTTTATATGGGTGCAGGCTTAGGAGCAGGTCCAAGAGATTCTTTGATGGTTGCTTTAATCAAAAAGACTAAAAAATCAGTTCGGTTTATACGAAATTCTATTGAAATTAGTGTTCTGATTATTGGTTATATTTTTGGTGGTCATGTAGGCATAGGAACCTTACTTATGGCTTTTTCGGTAGGATATTTTGTTCAGTTTGTTTTTAAAATTTTAAAATTTGAAGTTAGTAGTATCAAACATAGCTTTATCGATGATGATCTGAGGACTCTTAAAGAAATGCTAAATAAATAATAAGTGTATCAATGATTAATCTAAATGCTTCAGCTCTGTATTATTACAATAATATTGCTAAAAAGAGATAAGTATGATAATATTTAAATAAGCAAATTGAATATAATTCAGTTTGATAAAGTCCCATCTATCAAGGAATTTATTCTATTTAAAAACTATATTGTGCCATGAATGAATAATGTTCAGAATCTTACTATCAGCAAGAATCTCGTTTAAGCACACTTTTCAACCACTTCTTGAAGTGGGAGTCTCACATATAGACAAAATATTTATTGGAGGAAAAGAAATGAAACTTACAGGAAAAGTGGCCTTAGTAACTGGTGCTAAGGATGGCATAGGCAAGGCTGTTGCTTTGGCTTTTGCTAATGAGGGAGCAGACGTTGCTCTAGTTAGTCGATCTATCACTCGAGAAGACGATGTCGTGCGGGAGATTGAAGCACTGGGTCGAAAAGCGTGCGTTGCTACTGTAGATGTAGCAAACAAGGCATCAGTGCTAGCAATGGTTCAAAAAGTTAAGGACGAACTGGGCCAAATTGACATCCTAGTGAATAACGCTGGATTAAGTAAACCCGCTATGATGCTTAAAATGACCGAAGAGCAGTGGGATGACGTTATCAATATCCACTTAAAAGGAACGTTCCTTTGCATGCAAGCTGTGGCGGGGGATATGAAAGCCCGTGGATATGGCAGAATTATTAATGTGACTTCATCAGCTGGATTGCAAGGAACTATCGGGCAAGTGAATTACGCCGCCGCAAAAGGTGGCATAAATGCTTTGACAAAAGCTGGGGCTCGGGAATTAGCTAAATATGGAGTTACTGTTAATGCAATCTCTCCTTTCGCAGTGACAAAAATGACTGAAAAGATTTCTACAGATCCAGTCTTAAGTGTTAAGTATACAGATAAGATACCCATGGGTAGATTCGGGCAAGTGGAGGAAATGGCTGGTGGTTTTGTCTTCTTGGCCTCTCAGGATGCGAGTTATATTACAGGACAGATTCTATGTATTGAGGGCGGTATGATCATGCGTTAAGCGACAAAACAATACGCTGACGATGTTCTAATTCTAATGCAGGTTTGTCTCCTATCGAGATAAACCTGCATTGAGAGTTGAACGATAAAAGGTTTGTTAGGATAAATATAGCGTTATGTATTGAAAATTGAATTTTTTAAGAAAGAGGAGGGCCAGAATGAAAGAAGTTGTAATCGTCAGTGCCGTTAGAACTCCAGTTGGCGCAATTGGTGGGACATTAAAAGACATTCCACCCCAAGAACTGGGGGGGCTTGTCGTTAAAGAGGCTATTGCTCGGGCAGGTGTAAGTCCTGATGTAATAGAGGAAGTTATCATGGGTTGGTCGCGCCAAACGACTGAAGCAGCAAATATTGCTCGCAATTGTTCACTATTAGCTGGAATTCCGGAAGAAGCCTCAGCTTATACAGTACATTGTCAATGTGCTGCCAGTTTAAAAGCTATCAGTAATGGAACCCAAGAAATTCAGACCGGAAGAAAAGAAGTAGTTGTAACCGGGGGAACAGAAAGTCTAAGTCGTGCTCCTTTTTATCTAAAAAATGCTCGCTATGGCTATAAAGCTGGAGATGGGGTTTTAGTCGATTCTTTAACAGAAGCAGGACCTGGTGGTCAGCCATTCTCGATTTACGGCAATGTTTCTATGGGTGATACGGCGGAAAATGTTGCTGAACAATTTAATATCTCTCGGGAGGACCAGGATAAATTTGCGTTACAAAGTCAGGAACGATGTCAAAAATCCTTAGCTTCAGGGGTTTTTAAGGATGAAATTCTTCCGATTGAGATTAAGACCCGTAAAGGTACGACTATTTTTGATACAGATGAAGGTCCTCGAGTTTCATCGTTGGAAAAATTAGCAACTTTGAAACCAGCGTTCAAGAAAGGTGGATCAGTTACAGCAGGTAATTCCTGTGGCCGAAATGATTGTGCTGCGGCACTGGTTCTCATGTCTGCTGATAAAGCTAAGGAACTGGGTATTAAACCATTGGCTAGAATTATTACTGATGCTTTGACTGGATTATCTCCTAATATCATGGGAGTGGGTCCTATACCAGCTGTACGTAAGGCCTTAAAACAAGCTGGTCTTACGCTAGACGATATTGACTTGATTGAACTGAATGAGGCTTTTGCGTCACAATCCTTAGCTGTTATTCGGGAACTTGGGTTCGATATGGAAAAATTGAACGTCAATGGTGGAGCAATTGGTTTAGGTCATCCTGTTGGAGCGACTGGAGCTCGTTTAATGACTACTCTTCTACATGAACTGCGTCGACGTAAGGGTCGCTATGGTATGGTTACGCTTTGTATAGGTGGCGGACAAGGTATGGCTACAATTATTGAGGCGCTGTACTAAAACGGAGGGTACAGTATCCTTTTTTCCTATAAGTAAATTAGAGTGAATGTTAAAGATCTAACGCTAATACTGACCTGTGAAAAGAATAAATTCTAGTGCACTGAGGTTGTACTGGTTAATAGAAGCATTACCGCGTCAATCGCGGCGATGCTTTCTTTATATTAATCAAATTATAAAACGGGGAGCAATGGAATGCAGATCTATGAGTACAATGTCCCAATTCCAGATGCTGGATTTGACTCAAACGCCTACCTCATAAAACTTGAAAATAAAGAATCTATCCTAGTGGATACAGGTCCAAATGCGCCTCAGGCGCTGGATACGCTCGAAGCTACTCTTCGGAAAGCCGAAGTTAGCTGGGAGAATATTAAGCATATTTTGGTAACGCACGGCCACTATGACCATTTTAGCTTTGCAGCGCAAATTGTGGAACGTTCAGGTGCTCAAGTTTGGGTCCATCCCGCAGATCGCAAAAAATTAACCATTGCTACAGAGAATCCATTTTTTGTGGAGGCGGAAACAGTTATTCCTTTTTTAAAAAAGCTTGGAGTTCAGAAGAATAAAATTACAAGTTTGATAAGTGAGGTAGTAGCCTCAGAGAGAGGGTTTAAGCCCTTGTCGGAGTCCTATATACGATCTTTGTCAAACAGAACTGTTTTGAAATTTCCTGGTTTGACCATTAAGGTGATACATACGCCTGGGCATACACCGGGTAGTTGCTGTTTTCAGCTTGTAGAAAAAGGTATATTGTTCACTGGTGATACACTATTGCCACAAATCACTCCAAACGCGATCTTTAACATTGAGGGAGAAGAAAGAGATCAGAGCTTGGTAAGGTTGCAAGAATCTCTTACTAAGATTCGCCGACTTAGGGCTTCTATGGCTTATCCAGGCCATGGTAAACCGATTTTATCAATTGATCCAGCAATTAACCGCCAGTTTACCCGAATGGCTAGACGTAGTGAACAAGTCCTTCGAGTTCTCGGCGCTCAAGGTTTAAGTACATTTTCAATAGCAAAAGAATTATTTCCTAGCGACAGCGGTCGGTATCACACTTGGCTGGCTCTTTCGGAAACGTTAGGTCATATGGGTTGGCTAAGGATTCAAAGGCGTGTCAGAATTAGGGATGATGCAGGAATCGTGTATTGGGAGGCCCAATAGAAGAAAATGCATTGGATTAGTAAGTCATATGTGCATTACAGCGATGCATATATGACTTAAGTGCAAACTCTTATTCAAGAGGACTTCTTATAGACAACTAATAAACACCACTGCAATTTTGCAGTGGTGTCTATTAGTTGTTTAAGTAAAACATAAGACAAATTCTCAGACAACTAACCGTTAACTATTCGATTTGAACAGTTAGACTGTAAATATTAACTGATAGTATTCAATAGAAACAAATATTGCTGATCTGGCATGATGATTGCATATAAATACGAAAGATTGCCAAAAATCAAAATAGAAGTTCATACATAATCTTCTCCTTTCTTCATTATTCCTAGATAGCGGTAGGTATTGTTGAGCAAGGTAAGGCTTTGATAGCAGATAGTTTTCCCCCTTAAAATATATGGAGGTGTATTTATAAATGAAAGCAGCAGTATTTTATGGTCCTAATCAACCTCTCAAAGTAGAGGAAGTACCAATGCCAGTAATTGGAACTGGCGAAGTTTTAGTTAAGGTTGCCGCCTGCGGGCTATGTCACACGGATATAGGTTATATTGACCATGGAACCCCAACTTTTAAGAAGCCACCCTTGATCTTAGGACATGAGATCTCCGGTACTGTATCTGAAATCGCCCCAGATGTTACGACATTCAAAGTCGGCGATCATGTTTTATTACCAGCAGTTATGGCCTGTGGTGAATGTGGACCTTGTCGTTCAGGACGTGGCAATACTTGTGAAAAAATGAAGATGTTTGGGAACGATGTAGATGGTGGCTATGCTGAATATGTCAAAGCTCCCGCTAATAATCTCTTTCATTTACCAGATGAAATTCCTTTGATTGAAGCTGCTATCATTGCCGATGCTATTACGACACCTTTCCATGCTGTAAAAAATCGGTCCGGTGTGAAACCTGGAGACTCATTACTTGTCTTTGGATGCGGTGGGGTTGGCTTAAACCTTGTCCAAGTTGCTAATGCGGTGGGTGCCTCTGTCTATGCTGTTGATATTATGCAATTCAAATTGGACAAGGCAAAAGAGTTAGGTGCTGTCGGTACCTTTAATCCCAAAGATTATCCCGATGATAGAGCGTTTGTTAAAGCAGTCAAGAAAGCGACAGGCGGCGCTGGAGTAGATATTGCTATTGAATGTATTGGCAATCCTAAAACACTGGAAACCACTTTTAATCTTGTACGAAATGGTGGACGCCTAGTCGTCTTAGGTTATCCGCCGAGCCCGATGTCACTAAATGCTAGCAAGGTTATGTATCGAGAAATGGAAGTTGTGGGTTCTTTAGGCTGTTCTTTACAAGATTATCCAAAGGCAATCGAGATGGTTCGTAATGGAAAAATCCAATTAGTACCAATGGTAACTAAACGCTTTTCGCTTGACCAAATTAATGAGGGCTTAGACTTCTTACGTTCTGGTGAGGGTATCAGATCGGTTGTTTGTCCCTAAACTGAACTATTTAGGCGAGACAGTAAGATGGAATGAACCCAAGGTTTTCCATATATACTAATTTAATTCACTATTAACTTAAAACTCCTCACTACTGGAGGATTTATTTTCTAACAAACTCGCGTTTTAAAAACGCGAGTTTGTAGTATTTCAGAGATAACAGTTGAATAACTACGATCATTTATCTCTAGAGGACATAAATGCCTTTGATAACAGAAGTTGTGCCGAGGAGTTCAAAAAAGGCTATAATAAGATGTTAGGAACTCTTGAGCCCCCTAATCTATCTAATTTGGAGGTATTTGAATGATTTCTGTAGGAATTGACAGTGGAAACAGAAACACAAAAGTAGTGGTACTCAAAGATGGAGAAGTCATAAGTAGATACATGACCTTAACAGGTTTTGAGATCAACGAGACGGCTACAGAAGCCTTCACAAAAGCGTTGGAACAAGTTGGGTTGAAAGCAAGAGATGTGGAAGCGCTCGCCTCAACAGGTGTAGGTCGAAATGAAATTAAATTTGCTAAAGATTATGTTACAGAGGCAGGATCTGCCGCTCGAGGAGCCAGATTTGTAGCACCAACCACTAACACAATTATTGACTTGGGTGCAGAAGAAGGCCGAACTATTAAGCTTACCCCAGAGGGTAAAATATCCGATTATGCCACCAATGAGAAATGTGCTGCTGGAGCAGGATCTTTCGTCGAATCCATGGCGAGAGCCTTGCAAACGACAGCAGAGGAAATGGGTCCTTTGTCTATGAAATATACCAAGAAAGTCCCGATGAACGCCCAGTGTGTTGTATTCGCCGAATCAGAAGTTGTCTCATTAATCCATCAAAATACAGCTAAAGAGGACATTGCCAAAGCTGTGCATGATGGAGTATCGAACCGAGTTAGCTCTATGGTGCGCCGAGTTGGGATAGTCGACGACGTAGTACTCATCGGAGGCCCCGGTAAGAATGTAGGCTTGGTTCAATCCCTAAGTGAAGACTTGGCTAAAGTTATCATTGTCCCAGAATATCCCGAGTTTATCAGTGCTTTAGGAGCTGCACTGTATGCAGTAGAAATAGCTTGACGGCGAGGTTCGAATATCGTGTCTCGAACATTGCTATCACGTAATAGAAACTCATTGTGAAGATCGAGTATCAAATGATCATTAAGTTCGCGCATCGTGCATCGCACATCGCGCTTCGAAAGGGTGCTTCAAAGTTATGAGTGAGACAGTGAATAACGTAACAGAGTATTGGAGATGGAAAGAATATAACTGGAAGAACCCAGATATTTCCGATTGGAGAGGTAGATTAGTCACAGCAGGTGTAGATGTCGGTTCAACTAGTTCTCAGGCCGTAATTTGTGTAGAAGGTGAGTTGTATGCCTATTCAAATATGCGAACCGGATCGGACAGTCCCAGTTCCGCCACGAATGCCATGAACTGGGCAATGGAAGGTACTGGACTGACTTTGGAAGATATAAAATTTACCGTAGGAACGGGTTATGGCAGGATAAACGTACCCTTTGCCGATAAAGCAGTTACGGAAATTGCTTGTCATGCTAGAGGAGCAAACTTGATGTATGGACCCACAGTAAGGACTTTGTTGGATATGGGAGGGCAAGACTGTAAGGCTATTCACTGTGATGAAAAAGGAAAAGTTACCTCCTTCCTAATGAATGATAAATGTGCCGCAGGAACTGGACGTGGAATGGAAGTATTCGCTAACTTATTATCCATCTCTATCGAGAAAGTTGGAGAAATGTCCCTAAATGTTGAGGAAGAACCCCAACCGGTATCGAGTACCTGTGTTGTATTTGCTAAGACCGAAGCTACTGGACTGCTACGACAAGGCTGGTCTAAAGAGAAAGTCTTAGCAGCCTACTGCTTAGCCATGGCTCGTCGGGTAGTAAATTTGTTAAAACGTAACGGAATTGAAACAGACTTTGCCATCACCGGTGGAATTGCTAAGAACGCAGGTATAGTTAAACGGCTAGAAAGGCTCCTAGGAGTAGAAGCCCTTAAACCCAAATATGATACCCAAATTGCCGGGGCCTTGGGCGCAGCACTCTTCGCTAAAGGATTGTATGAAAAAGGCCAGAAGTAAGAAGGAAGTAGATGGCAGTGAAGAAATGATAGCAAACTACGGATTTAAGGATGGCTCGGGAGAGTATTACATAAGCATCGACACCGATAAATGCACTGACTGCAAAGATCGAGGATGTTTAAAAGCCTGCCCTAGTCAGATCTTTGAGATGGAAGTCGATGACTGGGATGATGAAGTAGCTATAGTTAAACCCTCAGAACGTAATAAAATCAAATTTACATGTGCCGCATGTAAACCAAACCGTGGCAGACCAGAATTTCTTCTTTGTCAAGTTGCTTGTAGGCCTAAGGGTATTGCTCATTCCTGGTAGGCGTAGGGTTTGGTTATCAACATATCTATAATAACTTGGGAGATGGCAAAAGTGGAAGAAACCAGAGTGGGCCTTATTAAGGTAGCCTTAGGGAAAATATTTCCCGAGCTTATAATCCGGAATATTGACTTGGTTAACGTATATTCGGGTGAAGTTTTAAGTGGGCAGGAAGTAGCTGTTTGGCAGGGACGAATTGCATATGTGGGTCCTGAGGCAAAAATTGGACCGTCAACGGAGGTCGTTGACGGTAAAGGGATGTATCTTTTACCGGGGTTTATAGACGTTCACGGTCACGCTGATTTTATTTCTAATCCGCTTGCTTTGGCTAAGGAGATCTTACCCACTGGAACAACTGGTATGCTTACAGATTCTCATGATATTTGCGGAGCTTTAGGACCTAAAGGGTTGAAACTAATGTTAGACAACACTGCTGACATTCCATTCCGTTATTACTTAGCAGCACCAGCAGCCTTTCTAGCCTTAAACGAATTTGAAGGCGAGGACATTTTTACTAAAGAAGTAGTGGCATTATTCCTAACAAATTCTAGGGTCCTGGCTGTAAGTGAAGTAACGGCTTGGGGTAGGCTCATGGAACCGGAACGGGAGTTTGTTGCTAAATTAGTTTATGCACAGGAACAAGGTAAGCGAATAGAGGGTCATATGGCTGGCTGTTCCTATAATAAGCTTAATGCCTTGATATCCTGTGGTTTAACATCCTGTCACGAAAGTATTACTGCAGCGGAAGCCTTAGATCGCTTAAGGTTGGGATTATATACGATTCTTAGACATGGTTCAATCAGAGCAGACTTAGAGCCTTTGTCAGAAATGATCACCAAAAATCCTCATCTTAACACTAGTAGGATAATGCTAAGCCCAGACTGGTTTAGTCCTCAGGATGTTTTGAAATATGGATATTTGAACTATTTAGTTTCTGAGGCAGTGAAATTTGGGATTCCAGCCTTGAAAGCTATTCAAATGGTTACGATCAATCCTGCAACTTATTTAGGTGTAGATAATGATATGGGTGGTATTGCCCCAGGTCGTTTGGCTGATCTGCTTTTAGTGGAAGACCTCGAAAATCCGTTACCGGAGACTGTATGGGTCGGAGGCAAAGTAGTCGCCCAAAAAGGTGCATTAACAACTGAAATCCCAATGTTTCCTGAAGTTAGGCTACAGGATTGGAGAGAAGGGAGAATCCCTCGAACTCCTGTCAAGTCGGAGGACTTCTCATTAAAATCACAGGAGGTTTCAGTTGAGATTCCTTGTATTAAGATGGTTAACAAGACCATTACGAAATCTGTGAATCTAACACTACCGGTTAAAAATGGCGAGATAGATATACAGGGAAGTCCTGATCTCTTGAAAATATCTTTGTGGTCAGCAGACAAGAATTCCTGGATGACAGGACTTCTAACTGGTTTCGGAGCTAGGGTTGGGGGCATTGTTAGTAGTATGGCCCATGAGACTCATTCCCCCATGGCGGTGGGAAACAACGAGCAGGATATGGCACTGGCTGCAAACCGCATGCTGGAATTGGGTGGTGGAGTAGTTATCGTTGAAGCAGGTCAACTTGTTGGTGAGCTACCTATGAAGAGTGGTGGAATTTTGTCTAATGCAGATTTAAAAGAGTTAGCCCCAGGTATGTCAAAGCTAAATATATTCTTACAAGAAAAAGGTTGTCCTTGGGATGATCCTATTTTTGGACTTTGCTTCTTAGCTTTTACCGGTTTACCATATGTACGCATAACCCCCAAGGGTATTGTAGATATCCAACAAAAAAGAGTAATTTTCCCTTAATAAATACATGGAGGTGTATCAATAACTTTAGTTGAACAAGTTCACTTTTTGACAAACTCGCGTCTAATGACGCGAGTTTGTAGCGTTTTTGAGAGTGAACTCGTTCAGCTAAAGCTGAACATCGAGTCTTCGATGGCATAAGTCATCCTACGCGCGAAGTATTCGTTGAGGGCCGTGCGCTTCGGCGATACTCTATCCCTACGCCGGTGAGTATTCCTTTAGGGATCACGGCTTCGGCGATACTCATCCTCAGCGCGATAGCATTCGTTAAGGGCCGTGCGCTTTCGGCGATACTCTCCACAGGAGAATATCGTACCGGAGATTATCGTCACCGAAGCAGAGACGGGGTCCCACTTGTAGAAGTGGGAGTCTTACGATTGGATAAATCAAGAGGACGCTCTTTGTTGGAAAAAATGATGGAAAACGTTATTAGTCAGGTCAGTTGTTATTAACAAAGAATCTAATCTTTACAGAGACATTTTCTAAAAAATGTGTTTAAAAGACTCCAACAATTCAGGTTAGATTCATTAATTTTCTAGATTCTTGGCTTCATTCATAGGAAACGGGTGAAATTATTTATCAATTTTAAACTGGTTCTGTAGTAGTAGTTTAAAAAGAAATATGGTATGCTAATAAAGAATTCTGACAATTCATTTAATTCCTTAAATTCATTAAATTAAATGAATTTGGAATATTCCTGGGTTTTAGTAAGTGAAGTTAAGGTATAACACATTATTTCCCAACAATTAGTCGAAAAGAAATAATAATTAGAGGTGGTGGTTATAAAATATTTGTTGTTCCCTAAAAAAATATTAAATCGAGGAGGCAAATTATGAAAAAGAAAACTTTAGCTCTTGGTGTAAGTCTATTATTGATTTCGAGTATGTTATTAAGTGTAACTGGGTGTGGTCAAAAGACCGCTACTACAACCACCACAGAGAAAAAGGAAAACCCGATTATTCTAGGTGTTGCCAGCTCCTTAGGCCAATTTGATGCGGCTGGTTCTCTAAAAGCAGCGCAATTAGCGGTGGATGAAATAAATGCTAGCGGTGGCGTCGATGTTGGTGGTACCAAACGTCCCTTGGAAATCGTCTCTATCGATACTAGAGATGCCGAACCCTCAATCCCTGTAACGGATGCTTTGGCAGCCATTGAAAAACAAATTCTAGAAAAGAAACCTGCCGCGATGATTGTGGGAGTTTTACGTTCAGAGGTTCTTCTCTCAGCTATGGATATGGTCGCAAAATATAAACTTCCCTACATGGTCTCTCTTGCAATGACTCCCGATTTTGAAAAGAAGGTTGCATCCGATCCAAAATACAAGTACATGTTTAGAGTCGGCCTGAGTTCACCATATCTCGTAGGTAACCTGTCCGATAATTTAAGTACAATAGGCAAAAAATTTAATTATAACAAAATATATTTCGTAAACCAAGATGTAGCTTGGGCAAAAGGAACAAATGATGCGCTGGAAAAATGGGCTAAAGCTAATGGTTGGGATGTTGTAGGGCACGATTCTTACCCAACTGGTGCTGCTGATTTTTCCTCTACACTTAACAAAGCAAAATTAGGTGGTGCTCAAGTCATAGTTCCCCTCTTCGATATGCCAGAGTCTGCTAACTTAGTAAAACAAGCTAGCGCCATGAAAGTGCCGGCACTATTTTCAGGCTTTGTTAGTTCTGCTGCCTCAGAATCAGCTTGGAAAACTTTTAATGGGGATATCAACGGGTTAGTTAATTTCTTATTTGAAAACGCTGCTTTGCCAGTAAAAGCGCTTCCTAAAACTATTACATTTAACGAAGCATTTGCCAAAAAGTATGGCGAAGCAGAACGCACCAAAATTAGTGGTCATGGACCAGCTCCCTCGTATGATTCCGTCTTTATTCTAGCAGAAGCTATTAAAAAGGCCGGATCACTCGATGCTGACAAAATTGTAGCCGCTTTAGAGCAGACAGATATGGACGGGATGATGGGCCATCTTAAATTCAATAAGAATCATCAAATTATTTATGGCTCTGATCCAAAAACAACCGCTGTCAGTATTGCGTTCCAATGGGTAGATGGCAAAAGGATACCGGTATATCCTGCAGGTGTCGCCGAGGCGCAAATTGCACTTCCAACTATTAAATAACTACTCGTATTGACCTAGAAATACGGAGTTTGTCTGAACTACAATTTAGGGAGCGTTTTTAATAAAAACGCTCCATCATTTTTCGGGGGGCTTGGTGAATAATGGTTACTAACTTTCTAATCTATGGTTTAGTTAATAGTGCAATACTTATGCTCTCAGCCATTGGGTTTAGCCTAACTTTCGGTTTAAGCGGGGTAGCAAATTTTGCTCACGGTGCTATCTATCTTACGGCAGGCTTTACTGCATGGATGTTAATAAACTATTTAGGCTTATCCCCTCTTGTGGCCATGCTGATAACGGTTGTGCTGATGGGAATATTAGGAGCCCTTATCTACCGAATTATTTTAATGCCTGTACGGGGAATTGTCTTATCCGAAGTCATTTCAACCTTTGCGTTGGGTGTCGCTATGATAGAATTTTTCCGTTGGAAAGGCTTTGTGAGTTTCGATTTTAGTCTTCCCCCCTTTATGAAGGGAGGAATAGACATTATAGGAGTCACGATTGATTATCAACGTTTGATTATTATCGGTATTGCAGTTATCATGGCAATATTTTTGTGGTACTTCACTCATTATACAAATACTGGTCTAGCTTTGAGAGGCATGGCTCAAGACGAGTATACAGCTTTATGTATCGGTATTGAATCGGATTGGGCAGCCATGCTCAGCCTTGGTTTAGGTGCGGCCTTAGCGGCCGTTGCGGCTGTAGCCATTTTACCGCTAGGTATCATTTCAATTAATATGGGCTACGACATTTTTCTAATTGCTCTGGCCGTTTCAGTCCTTGGCGGTCTAGAAAGTACATTGGGTCTTTTCGTAGGTAGCTTAATTCTAGGTTATGCTATGGTCATTGCCAGTACCTATCTTGGACCTCAGTGGGGTCAAGTCGTATACCTAGGTGCTATAGTCATCGTCCTAGCTATTAAACCCTCAGGCCTATTCGGCAAATATAAAGAATTGGAGGAGAGAGTGTGAGGACGAATACTAGCCAACGCAAAGAACGCATTGATCGTGGCATAAAAGTAAGATCCGATGAAATTTTTGTTCTAGCCTCCATGCGTGATCTCCTCTATGCTATTTGGCCAAAAGCGATCGTCATTCTAGCTATGCTCATCTTACCCTTATTAAAAGATGTCGTAGGGATGTATTGGTTAAACGTGTTAGTTACAACGTTGGTAGTTATCTTGTTGGCCTTAAGTTGGGATTTGCTAGCTTCTGCAGGCTTAGTCTCATTAGGGCAAGCCTTCTTCTTTGGAGTAGGCAGTTATATTGCCGGTTATCTAAGCTTTAGATTCGGTTGGTCGCCACTTTTCACAATACCCACGGCAACCCTAGTTGGTGCCCTCATATCAGCATTATTTCTCTATCCTGTATTACGCCTAAGAGGAATATATTTCGGTCTGATTACTTTTGCTTTGCCCCTTTTGTTAGGTAGGTTAATCGAAGCTACTAAAGTGCTTGGTGGAACAGAAGGGATGAGTGCTCTCCCCCCACTTCCTGGTATTACAGGTAAACTTTATCTTCTCATGTTTATTGTCTTACTTACGCTCTTTGGCTTTCGTAGATTGGTTTCCTCTAATTATGGTTTAGTTTTACAAGGTATTCGAGATAATGATCGAGCGGTTATTGCTGCTGGTTATAATATCCAATGGTATAAGGCCCAAGCGGTTTTTATAGCGGCTTTACCCGCTACCTTCGCAGGTGCTTTTGTGGCTCACCACTTTCAGTTCGTGGGTATACCTGCCTTTGCTTTGGATTATTCCATTCTTCCCCTAACGGCAGTCGTCGTCGGTGGAGCAGGGACGTTTATTGGTGGGGCCTTGGGAGCAGTAATTTTAATGCCACTTTCCGAGTTATTACGAGAGTTTGGATCACTTAGAGTCGTTATATATTCGCTCATCCTACTGATATTTTCTGTCGGGCTTCCTGAAGGGCTATTTAAATATATTAAAAGAAAATACAGCCAAATTGAACGGTTGACAACGATGGAGGAAGTTAAGCATGAATGAACCTATTATCAAAATCTCCAATCTTTGCAAAAGTTTTGGTGGCACGAAAGCGACGAATGACATTAGCTTTGAACTTAAACCCGGTGAGGCCTTAGGAATTATTGGCCCGAACGGTTCAGGAAAGAGTACCTTAATTAACCTAATTAGCGGTTTCGTCAAGCCAGACCAAGGACAAATTCTATTCAAGGGGAAAAACATCACCGGCGTTGCCCCTCACAAGATTGTCAATTTAGGAATTGCCCGTAGTTTCCAAATGTCCCGTCCTTTTTATAACATGTCCGTTTATAAGAACCTGATCATTCCCATCTCTTCTCCACGGGCCAGAAAGTTAAGAGGCGGAAAATATGGCGACCTAGATGAAGCGGCCATTCACCTCCTAGAAGAAGTGGGCTTTGAGCGGGATTCCCAAGTGCCTTATAAAGAGGCAGGTGCATTGCCCCACGGGTATTTAAAGAGACTTGAATTAGCCCGTTGTTTAGCGTTAGAACCAGACATCGTCATCTTAGACGAACTATTTTCTGGAATGAGCATGTCAGAAATAGCCAGTGTTGTCCCGCTTCTGGAACGCATCAAACATGAAGGTAAAACTCTGATCATGGTTGAGCATCGCTTAACAGAGCTATTTAAAATAATCGATAAAATTATTGTCTTAAATTTCGGCATCAAAATTGCTGAGGGGATTCCCCGTGACGTGATGACTCAGGATCAAGTTACCAGTGCATACCTTGGAAGCGAGGTGGAAACCGGTGCTTAAGATTAAAGATTTAATGGTCTTTTATGAGAATGCTTTAGCTGTTAATGATTTGAGCTTGGAAATCAAGCCAGGTGAAATTATTGGACTTTTTGGCTCGAATAGTGCTGGTAAAACGACGATCTTAAATACTCTTTCTGGGCTAACCCATCACTTAAAAGTTCGCGAGCAGAGGAAGGGTGGAACAAGAATCACCATTACCGGGAGCATTAATTATTTAGATAAAGATATTATGAACTTAAAACCGCGAGAAAGGGTGGAACTTGGAATTATTCTCTGCCGCGAAAGACATCCCGTGTTTCGCGATAATACTGTCGAAGAAAATCTGAAATTGGGTGGCTATTTGCGTAAAGTTCAAGAAATCAAGGAAAGTCTCCAGTTTGTTTATGAACTTTTCCCTCCCTTAATTAAATTAAGAAAAAATAAGGCTGGAATGTTAAGCGGCGGGGAAAAAGAAATGGTAGCCATTGGCATGTCCTTGGTGGCGAAGCCTAAATTATTATTGATGGATGAACCTTTGCTGGGTTTAAGCCCCCATATGCAAGCTGAAGTGGTCAGGGCGGCTCAGGAGATACGCAAACATGGTGTCACTGTGTTGATGTCTGAGCAGTATGCAAGACCGATTATGCCTATTATCGACAGGGGCTATATTATTGAGAACGGAACCTTGGTCATGACGGGAACAGGTAGCGAATTAATGGATAATCCTGAAGTTAAATCGGCCTATTTCGGAACATAATCCAGAAGTCGGAGGTCAGAAATCAGAGTCTGGGCAACGGATATCGGATATATGATAACAGAGGTCGGAGGAATGAATTCGGAAATCTGGATTCGAACTTCGAACCTCGAACATCGATAAAGGGGTGGGTTCTTTGTCTGTACAAAATTTAAAGTCAATTAATGAAGTTTTCAAAAATAACGTCGAAAAGTCGTCCTCCCACTCAGCTTTAATCTATCTTGGAGAAAAGTATAGTTATGCTAAAATCGATGCCATGGTAGAACAAATAGCGGGTTCTCTTTTTGAACTAGGAATTAAGCAAAATGACAAAGTGATTATCTACGCACCTCATTGCCCTCAATGGATCATTGCCTGGTTTGCTATTCTAAGGCTTGGTGCTATTGCCATACCGGTAACCCATTTTTACGGCCCCAAAGATCTTAAGTATATAGCCAATGATAGCGGGGCTGAAACCGTCTTTTGTATGGACACTAATTATGGCTATATTGATAAAATTGCGGCCGATACTAAAATCAAGCGGACCATAGTCTGTACTTTAGTGGATCTATTACCTTCCTGGAAGAAACTTGTGGGACACTTGTTAGATAAAATCCCAAATGGTAGATTCGATTCTAAAGGTAATAACATCTATACCTTCCCAGACTTGCTCAAGCGCAAAACTTCTCCACTACCCACACTAGAATTGACCGGTAAGGAAATTGCTGAAATACTTTATACTGGTGGTACGACAGGATTTCCTAAAGGAGTTCCCATCTGTCATGCTCTTTTACTTGAAAGTTGTACTGAACAAAGAGCCGCGAGCTCATCACTCATACCACTAGGTGAAGACATCGTTCTTCAAGGGTCACCACTCTATCACATCCTTGGTCAAGCCGTTGGCTTCGGTGCCTTGTTTACCGGTGAAACTTTGGTAATACTTCCTAAAATGTGTCTCGATGCAATCTTTGATCATTTTGAACGCTATAAAGTTAAGAGCTTTTTGGGAACACCGACCTTGTATCGAATGATTTTAGAACATGAACGTCTTGACCAATATAACTTAGGAAGTCTTCAGTATGTTTTTTCGGGTGGAGATGTTTTGCCACAAGAAGTGGCTAATAGGTGGCTTAGAAAATTTGGCAAACCACTTTATCAAGGTTATGGCGCTACAGAAACCTGCGGGGGGGTTACAGGTCCACGCCCGAAGGAAGAAACTCCGCCAGGTACTGCTGGTAAACTCATCTCCTTTCAAAAGGCTAAACTTCTAAATTCAGATACCCTAGAAGAAGTCTCAGTAGGTCAACCAGGTGAACTGTTTGTATCCTCGGAAAATATGGTCTCAAGTTATTGGAACAAACCTGAGGAAACATCGATCCATTTTATTAATTTAGATGGGAGAGTATGGTATAAAACTGGGGATGTTGTTCGGATTGACGAACAGGGCTGGCTCTTCTTCTTAGATCGTTCGGTTGATGTTATTAAGCATAAAGGGTATAGAGTGGCAGCCTCCAAGATCGATTCAGTATTGCAAGAACACCCTGCTGTGATTTCTGCCTGTACTATAGGAATTAAAGATGCAGCAGTTGGTGAAAGAATTAAGTCCTTCGTGGTCTTTAAAAAGGATGTCCGAGGAGTTAGTGCCTATGACCTCATTAAATGGTGTAAAGAACGGTTAAATTCTTATGAGGTTCCTCAATATATTGAGTTTCGTGATATGTTACCAAAATCAAAAGTCGGGAAAGTTCTTAGAAGAGAATTGCGAGACGAGGATCGTCGGAAACTGGAAAGTACCTAATGAAGGGTAAAAAACCTGATCTGTCGGGTGCGATGAAATATCATTTCGTCGCACCTTCAGTAATTTATCCTTATCTAGAGGAAACGGTGGGTAATTCTCATTAATTTCAAACTGGTTCTATTGGTAGTAAAGAAAAAATTGATATGCTATATTTTAATTATTAGAAAATTTTACGAATTCTTATTTATTATATGATAAAATGAGACATAGGTTATGAAATAGATGGCGAGGCAGGTAAAAGCAGCTAATGATATTAGGAGTGAGAAAAAGGTGAATAGACCACCAGAAGGTGAATTGCAAAAACGACTTGCAGGCTTACAAGGAGCTATGGCTAACAAGGGGCTCGCTGGCGCCTTAATTTTTCAAAATGCAGATCTCTATTATTATACTGGTATGATTGGGCAGGCTTGTTTCTTTGTTCCGGTAGAAGGGACCCCAATATTTTTGAGTCGACAGCGGGGAGAGTTACCGACGTCTCCGCTTTGGCGAGTGCATAAATATAATAGCTGGAGTGAGTTGAGACACGTTATAATGGAATTTAGTAACCCTTTATCAGGAAAATTAGGCTTAGAGTTTGACGTAATTCCCACAGCGATGTATTTGAAGATTCAAGAAGTTTTTCAAGGTCAGGATTTAGTAGATATTAGTTTGCTAATTCGCCAGCAAAGAGCGGTTAAGTCTGCTTGGGAAATCGCTATCTTAAGGGAAACGGCTAAGAAGGATAAATTGATTTGGGACAAAGTTCCGGAAATGTTAATGGAGGCTAAGACAGATTTAGAACTGGGAGCATTATTTGAGGCAGAGGCTAGACGCCTAGGTCATATCGGAATCTTAAGGATACGTAGTTTTAACATGGAAATGTCGCTTACCTGTACTCTGGCAGATGAAAAAGGAGCCTTTCCGAGTTTATTTGAATCACCATTAACGGGTGTCGGTCATACAGCAGCTTTCCCCTTCGGTGCTTCTGGGGTGAAGTTAGAGGGTCAGAAACCCATCTTAATTGATTTTGGGGGCTGTTATGAAGGTTATATTACTGATACAACTAGAATGTGTGCGATTGGTCAACTTCCTCAGAATGTTCTAGTAGCATTTGACTTGGCATTAGAAATACAGGCAGATATTGTAAGGCTCGCTAAACCGGGGATAAGCTGTGGAGAACTTTATGAAGTCGCCAAAGATATGGCTAAGGAAGCTGGGTGGGATAACAATTTCATGGGTGCAGCAGGAGGAGTTCCCTTCCTTGGCCATGGCATCGGATTAGAAGTAGATGAACTTCCCGTGCTAGCCCGCGGGTCTGAAGTCGTTTTAGAAGAAGGTATGGTTATAGCTCTAGAACCAAAATTTGTGGTTCCGGGAATTGGTGCTGTTGGTATAGAAAATTGCTTTGTTGTTAAAGCGGACAGACTAGATAAACTATCACCAGTTGCCGATGAAATAATAACTATTAATTCCTGACTGTGATATTTATGACCTAGCATTCTTTTTCTAATTGTACTATAGACGATAATAATATATAATAGAATTATCTTTTCTACATGAATATTTAGAGAATTGGGACGAAACTAAACTCTTTTATTTAAGCAGACTTTTCTATCTCAAGATCTAAACTGATGTGTAGATTGTATATCAAATGACCTAAAATCTTAATTGATTTCAAAGGGGGAATTTGAAAAGCTTTCTAAAGAAAAAGAGGTACTCAATTGATATAATTAAAATATTAATAAGTTTGTATCAATTAAATAAATTGTAGGAGGTAATTTAAATGTATTCAAAAGCTTATATTCCCTATGGTGGTTATTACAG
>LOEW01000052.1 GCA_001516045.1 Desulfosporosinus sp. BRH_c37 | reverse complement strand
AGTATTCGTTAAGGGTTGTGCGCTTTCGGCGATACTCTATCCTACGCCGGCAGGTATTCCTATTGGGATCACGGCTTCGGCGATACTAATCCTCAGCGCGATAGTATTCGTTAAGGGCCGTGCGCTTTCGGCGATACTCTCCACAGGAGACTATCGTCACTGGAGGCTTTTCTCACTGAAGCAGAACGTGGAACACCCACTTATAGAAGTAGGTGTCTTAAACCTAGATAAACCCCAAAGGATTTTAATAACTCTATTCAGAAGAAAGTTTCCTAAATATGAGGGGAGAGACGTTTTTGTGAGAGTCAAAGACTTAATGGACACCGAATTCCCTCTATTAATACCTCAACAAACTATTATAGAAGCTTTAAATATCTTATCTGACTGGGGAATTTCTGCCGCACCCGTAGTGAACAACAAATGTTACAAAGCCTGTTTTATAGTTGATGAACAAATAATTAAGCATTTGTTAACAGACTGGAACAAGAATTACCTAGTAAGTGACTTAATGAAGACTGAAATTACTATTGTCCAGGAAGAACAAAAAATCGGGGAAATTTCTCCAACTAACTGTCCAATAATTCCGGTTATGAACACAAAAGGACAAATAACTGGAGTTTTATGGATTCATAAACTTGCTTCTTTAAAGCTAGAACATATTTCTCAGCAAGAGAATATTCATGAAATTAATGATGTATTAAATACAATTATCCAGTCCTCTCATGAAGGAATCGTAATTTCTGACGAAGAAGGATTTATTTTACGGGTAAATCGAGCGACTGAAAGTATTATAAACTATACCGCCCAAGAGTTGTTAGGTAAAAATGCCCGAAGATTAAGTGAATTGGGAGTAATAATTCGTTCTGTTACAGAAGAAGTTTTGTGTACACAGAAACCAGCGACTATTAAGCAAACAAATACTCATGGTCGAGAGTATATTGCTACCGGAACTCCTATATTCAAACCTAATGGTCTAATTTACCGGGTGGTAACTACCCTTAGAGATATTACCGTAATAGGTGAGTTGCAAGAAGCACTGGAAGATACAAGAGCTCAGTCATTGAAGTTTGTCTCAAATCAAATGGTATTTCGTAATCAAAAGATGAGCGAAACTGGTATCATAACTAAAAGCGAAGCCATGATAAAACTAGTTGATCTAGCTTTGAAAGTCGCTCAATTTGACGCAACAGTTTTAATCTCAGGTGAATCAGGCGTAGGCAAAGAACTCATTGCAAAATTGATTCATAATGCTAGTTTACGTGCCAAAGAAGGGCAATTTATTAAGGTCAATTGTGGGGCAATCCCCCGCGACCTACTAGAATCGGAATTCTTTGGCTATGTGCAGGGTGCTTTTACTGGTGCTAAGAAAGAAGGAAAACTAGGATATTTTGAATTGGCTGACCAAGGGACACTATTTTTGGATGAAATTGGCGAACTTAACTTAGACTTACAAGTAAAACTTCTGCGAGTGATTCAGGAACATGAATTAGTAAGGTTAGGTGATACTAATTTAAGGAAAATAGATGTAAAAATTATTGCCGCTACCAACAGGGATCTCCATAAGATGGTGATTGATGGAACTTTCCGTGAAGATTTATATTATAGGCTTAATGTGTTACCCATTCATATTCCTCCATTACGCTCTCGCCCAGAGGACATAACAGTCTTATTAACTACCTTCCTAGAAAAATTCTCCCGGAGATATGGAATCGGAAAGATGTTTTCTGGTGACTGTTTAGCCCTGTTGTGCCGATATAAGTGGCCTGGAAATGTCCGGGAACTGGAAAATGTGGTAGAACGACTTGTAATTACTACAGACGAGCATATTATTACACCTCAACACTTACCTTTACAGGTATATCAGGCTAAAGAACCCATAGCAGAGTCTGCAATAATCGATATGCCTAATGATAATCGGTTTATTCATGAGACACATGGAGAAATGAGAACATTACAAGAGGTCATTGACGAAGTGGAAAAAGAAATGATTAATAAAGCGTTACAAATCTACGGTAACACTTACCGTGCTGCTAGAATACTTGGAGTAAGTCAGTCCACTATAGCCAGAAAGGCCAAAAAATATCACCAGAAAAATGAGCGATCCTGGCACGAAGAAACTGTGTGATAGAAATGGGGAATAAGTATGGGAATTAGAGTTGGTATTGATATAGGCGGCACCTTTACCGATTTGGTATGTATAAATGAAACCACAAAGGAGCTTGTGTCTGTCAAAACTCCTTCCACCCCACAAAATCCTGCGTTAGGAATAATGGAAGCCATCAAGAAATCTGGCATTAATCCTAAAGAAATCACCTACTTCGTTCATGGCAGCACGTTAAGTCTTAATAGCTTAGTTGAGCAAAAGCAGACAAATGTTGGTTTAATTTGTACTAACGGTTTTAGAGATGCTTTGGACATCAGGAGAGTTTGGCGAGAAAAACTATTTGAGACAACTTGGGAAAGACCAAGTGCCTTGATTCCCAGAAAATTACGCCGGGGAGTTAGCGAAAGAGTAGATTGGCAAGGTAATATTATTCAGCCGCTTAAAGAACAAGAGGTTATTGATGCCGTCTGTTTTCTTAAAGCCCAAGGTGTCATTTCTTATGCTGTTAGCCTTCTTTTTTCCTTTCTCAACCCTAGACATGAACGCCGAATCAAGGAAATTATTTTACAACATCAACCCGAGGCTTATATATCCCTCTCTTGTGAAGTATTGCCGGAAATTCGGGAATATGAACGAACCAGCACAACTGTAATTAACGCGATACTTAAACCACTTATGTATAACTATATCAAGAGTTTACAAGAATGTCTGGACGTAATGGGAATACGTGCTCCCTTGCGCATCTTAAAAATTAACGGTGGGGTTGTTGATACCGAGTCCATCCTAGAGAAACCTGTAACTGCCTATGCCTCAGGCCCGGCCGGCGGGGTGATGGGGGCCTTACATTTTGGTATTCAAATGCAGTTACCGAATTTAATTACTCTGGATATGGGTGGGACTACCACAGATGTCAGTGTTATCCAAAACTACCAGCCACTCTCCACTATGGAGAGGGACATTGCCTGGAATATTCCTATCCGTGGACCCATGTTAGATGTTAACTCCATTGGTTCAGGGGGAGGCTCTATCGCTTGGTATGATAAAGGAGAGAGATTTAGAGTTGGACCTCAAAGTGCCAGCGCCCAGCCCGGCCCTGCCTGTTACAACATGGGAGGGCAAGATGCTACAATCACTGATGCCCACCTATATCTTGGGCGTATTAATCCTGCCAATTTTTTAAGTGGTGATATGCCCCTAGTTCTCCAATTAGCAACCCAAGCACTTGAAAGGCTAGGGACGAAATTGGGATACAATGTCGAAGAAATGGCCTACCAAATATATCAAATATCAATGAGCGATATGACCCAATTAATTCGAGAAATGACAATCAACCGGGGACAAGAGCCGAAAGATTTTAAATTGGTTTGTTATGGTGGGGCCGGGGCTCTTTATGCTGCTGACTTGGCAGAAGAACTAGGTATTCCTGAGGTATTTATTCCGGCTAATGCCGGGGTTTTTTCGGCCTTTGGCTGTTTATGCGCCGATGTGATTCAAGATTATTTGCAAACTTATTATGTACCGCTTACTAAACTGGATTTCACCCGGGTTAACCATATTTTTGCCGAATTGTTTCAACAGGGTCTTAATGATATCGAGAAACATTATACTACTGCCGAAGCCCGTTTTTCTTTCCAGCTTGACCTCCGGTATGTCGGTGAGGTCTTTGAAATAACCGTACCTATCATGTTTGAGAACAAGCTTACTGCCTCCGCTCTGGATGTGGCAGTAAATATCTTTCATATAGAACATAAACGTTTATATGGTTTTAATAGACCTGATGAGCCCTCGGAACTAGTCAATTTACGTCTAAAGGTTTCAGTCCCCCAACCTAAACCATTTTTTAGCTGTTACCCTAATTCCGGAAACCTGAAACAAGCCTTAAAGGAATACCGACCTGTTTATTACCGAAGTACGTTTGAGTTTGTTTCAACCCCGGTTTACGACTGGCGACGCCTTAATCAAAGTATTGTTCTGGAAGGTCCCGCTGTGATCGAAGACGGTGATACTACTGTTATCATACCTCCTCAACATAAATGTACCCTTGACGAATTTGGCAATGTGAAAATTCTTGTCAATCAGCGTTTAATGTTAAACAACCAGGAAGTGAATGAGCTTCAAGATCCCTTAACCCTGCGTCTTTACCAAATGGAGAGGGCCGCCTATATCCAACCTATAGTAAAAGAGGTTTTTGGTAGTTCCCTAGAATCAATCTGTCGAGAAATGGGTAATACCATGCTACGTACGGCCTACTCGCCAATCTTTGCTGACGGCATGGATTTTTCCTGTGGTATTCTCGATGATGAGGGTGAATTGGTAGCAGCAGTAAATTACTGTCCAGTCCATTTAGCTTCCATGGCTTTGGTACCGGAATGGGTTCTCCTCGAAATCGGACTCCGTGATTTGCAGCCAGGGGATGTGATTTTAACAAACGATCCATATCGTGGGGGCACCCATATTACAGATTTTTCAGTTATAAAACCGATTTTTTATGAAGGTATGATTGTTGCTATGGCTATTGACCGGGCCCATCATTTGGATGTCGGCGGCAAAGCGGCAGGCGGTTTTCCAGGTGACGCTACGGAAATTTTCCAGGAAGGTATCCGCATTCCTCCAGTGAAGTGGTTTAAAGACGGCATAGAAAACACCGATATTTTTGATACTCTTTTGTCAAATGTCCGTCTCCCCTGGATCCAAATTGGTGATATCCGTGCTCAGTTAGTTGCCGTTCTGACAGCAGAACAACGGATTTTACAACTCTGCCGGAATTACGGCGCAACCACCTTCAAAAGTAAGATTAAACTATTAAAAAACTATTCCGAAGCTTGGATGCGCAAAGAAATTCTGACTTTACCCGACGGAATCTATACTTATGCCGATTTTATTGAGGATGACGGTATTTCCACTGAAGCTAAGAAGATCCAGGTAACTATTAAGGTTAAGGGCGACGGCATGGTAGTGGACTTTTCCGGTACAAGCCCGCAGGCAATTGGCCCCCTAAATTCAGTTTATGGGGTTACCGCTTCTTCAACTTTTAATGCCCTTTTACAGGTGACTGATCCTACTATTCCGATCAACCGTGGTCTTTTCCGACCAGTAAAAATTATTGCCCCCCGTGGCACTTTGGTAAATCCTAACTACCCGGCGGCAACTTTCGGGGCTAACACTGAAACAAGCATCCGCATCATTGAAGTGGTGATCGGTGCTTTAGCTAAAGTTTTACCAAACAAGGTCATAGCTGCAAGCCATGGTACTTGTAATAACTTTACCGGTGGGGGGTACGACTCTGTCCGAGAACAACCTTTCGTCTTCTATTTCTTTAATGGAGGTGGGTGGGGCGCGCGCTGTGATAGGGATGGTTTAACCTCCACTTTTAGTCCTGTTGGCAACTGTAAAGATATACCGGTAGAAATAATCGAAAGTAATTATCCTTTTCTTTTAGAAAAGGCCGAATTGTATCCCGATTCAGCCGGTGCTGGACAATTTCAGGGAGGATTCGGCACAGTTAGGACTCTCCGAGTCTTAACGGATCAGATTGAGGTTAATGCTTTGGGGGATCGCCATAAGTTGAAGCCTTATGGTCTGTACGGGGGAAAACCTGCTAAGACAAGTGCCTTTTTAGTTCAGCAATCTGATACATCAGGGGATTTTACCCAAGTTTTTGGAGTTACTTCTCCATCGAAATTCTCCAATATTCGTTTGAGTAAAGGAGATAGTTTTTCCTTGACGGTATCAGGTGGCGGTGGATACGGAAGTCCTCTGGAAAGGGACCCCCTCCTTGTACTGACTGATGTTGAGGGAGAAATGATATCTCAAGAACGGGCAGAACAGGAGTACGGAGTAATCCTAAAGTCAAAAAATAACTTAGAGATCGATTGGGAAGCTACTACCAAACAACGTGACAAAATGAAGCAAGAGCCGCTTAAAAATATAATAAACGATGTTATCACTGTCGATGAATTATCCTTCAACTTAAGAATGGCGCAACCCCAAAAAACTCCGTTCTTAGAGGATCAATTAACTAAGAAACTTGCTCGGGCAAAGGAACAGCTAGACCTAGAATTCTGTACTGGTCAGTGCCCTTATAAGGCAAATCCTAAAACCTGCCCTATGTATAATAATGAAGCATTACAATTCTGGAGTTTTGACGCCTTCCAAATGTGGATGCGAAAAAAATGTTTACTTAAAATCAAAATATAAAAAATTAAGAACGTTTAGTGAACTCGTTCAACTAAAGTTGAACATCGAGTCTTCGGTGGGGGACTCTACCCCCACCGAAGCAGAAT
>LOEW01000051.1 GCA_001516045.1 Desulfosporosinus sp. BRH_c37 | reverse complement strand
TCGAGACTTCGGTGGGGGAGTCTACCCCCACCGAAGCAGAGACGGGGTACCACTCCCACTTGTAGAAGTGGGAGTCTAACGATTGGATAAAGGATGGTAAGGGATATGCCGAACAATGAACTTTTCCGCAAAGTGTCTTTGGAACGCCTGTCTTCTCCCGAGGAACTGGATCAGCAGCTTACAGTGACAACCTCCGTGGGATGGCTGGCCTTGTGCGCTGCGGCGTTCTTGCTGGCCGCGGCGCTGGTGTGGGGCGTTTATGGCAGCATCGCCGATAAAACCGCGGGGGAGGGGATCATCATCTCCAGCGGCGGAATTACGAATATCGTCCACCACACAGGGGGGCAGATTACCGGCGTGAGCGTCAAAGACGGCGATTTAGTGGAAAAAGGCTCCGTAATCATGCGCGTTTCCCAGGAACAGACGGTGGAAGAGATCAACGAGCTCAAAGCTGATCTGAAGATTCTGAGCGGGCTGGATGGGGAAAATCTCCTGGCGAATACAAACAAGCTCAGTTACCATCCCTATCGACAGCGATGATACCACTATGACCGGTATAAATTTATACAGGAATACTCAGTGAATTATATTTTCGATTTATTTTAAAGCGTAGAATTAAATACAAAATACATATTGACAGACTATATAAAATATTGATATATATTATATATACAAAATATAATTCATGTTAACACAGGAGAAGGAGATATATTATGGCAATTATGCTTGACAATACCGATAAAGCGATTTTACGAGAATTACAGGAAGACGCTTCAATCTCAAATTTGGATTTATCAAAGAAAATTGGGCTTTCACCATCAGCTTGCCTTGCAAGAACAAAAAACTTGATAGAAACGGGTATTATTAAAAAATTCGCTACTATTGTTGACGAAAAGAAATTGGGAATGGAAACCCTCGCATTTGTTCTTGTCAACCTAACGCCTCTGAATAGAGAAACAATCCATTCTTTTTTAGAGGATATACATAGGCTGCCACAGGTTCAAGAATGTTACACACTTACAGGAAGTCACGACTATCTGCTTAAGGTCGTTGCAAAGAACATGGAGAGCTATCGGGATTTTATCATTGATTCATTAATGCAGAATTCAGCAGTCAGCAAGGTTGAAACAAGTATGGTTATGGGAATAGAAAAAAGAACTATTTATGTACCTATTGATGAAGCTTAGTGGGGTGCTGAAATTGGAAGAAAAAATTAAAGCATTAAAAACAGCTTTTCCCCATACCATTCCTGTATTTACCGGATTTACTTTCTTAGGTATTGCCTATAGCATCTTAATGAGCAGCAAGGTTTTTGCCTTTTATTGTGTTTCCTGATAACAAGGGAAATCATCCATATATCACTTATCTCGGCAACGTTTTACCCTATTCCGCAATTGGTTTGTTGGTGGTATATTGCCTGAAGGGAGTCAATTTGATTAATCCACCATTTGGGATTCCTGAGGCAGTAGCCATTATCTGTATTACGGTGCTGCATTATTGGAAAAGCAATGCACTTCTCAGTATTGGTGCCGGAACAGGCATCTATATGATACTGGTTCAAATTGTTTTTAAATAAACAAGTATTTTAATATTACATAACTTATCTTTAAGGAAAATCAAATTCCATTTTGTAAGCTATAGGCCGGTGTAAAGTAATCGAGGAGAAAAAGAAAGAGAAAGCTGTTATATGAAGTTGACCGTTCATAAGAATCATATTATAATATAAGTGAACGAACGTACACTCAGAAGGGGGGTATAAAAAAGATGCCTATTCCAAAATTAAAGCAAAACAAAGAACGTCGGCAAAGACTCTTGGAAAGTGCTATTGATCTTTTTATTGAAAAAGGATATTTTAATACTTCAGTCCGCGAAATAATAGCTAAATCAGGTTTTGGAACTGGTACCTTTTATAATTACTTTATTGATAAGGAAGATATTTTAAAAGCGCTCCTGGAAGAATTCGCGGATCAAATCATTTCAAGCGTCAGTAGCTATTACAAAACCGAAAAAGATTTGTCCAAAAGATTTGTTGAAACAAAACGTGTAACCATGGAAGTCTTCGCCCGGAATGAGAAACTGTCAGAAATATATAGTCGAGTAGCGGGCACAAGTGAAGCCATTGACAAATGTTTAAAGCAGTTTGAGGATAAATTAATTGAGTTTTATATCAGGAATATTGAGTATGGCATTAAGAAGGGCGCTTTTAATAACGTTTCGGTTCCTCCGATCGCCCACGCCATACTTGCAGTAGAAAAATTCCTGTTGTACAAATGGATAGTTTTAAAGGATATAACCAACAAAGAAATGGTAGAAATGGTCGTATCTTTCCATGAAACCCTGGCTAAAGGTTTAGTCAACAACAAGTAGTTATCCTGAAAGTGCTATTGTTCTTGGGAGGTTCAACAATGGTCCATATTATTTAATGAGAAGTGAACGTACGTACGTTCTTTATTCATAGTGTGATTAGCTTTTATATAATAACGCTAGTAAATGTAGCAGTACAGATATCCGCACAGATTATAATAAAACTTTAACATTTTTCAACCTGAAACTAATAGTGCGAAAAATATGGCCATAATTTATCGACGGAGGAGAGATAAAATGAAATACTGTATTCTTATGGGAAGCCCGCGGAAAAATGGAAATACCTCGATATTGTTAAAGCCGTTTATTGAAGAGATTGAGCTTAATCAAGATCAGTATGATTTATTTTGGCTTCATGACAAACATATTGAACCCTGTATTGCTTGTCGGGAATTGCCAAAAAGACTGGACAATTTTTGGGTGTCGATATAACGATGATGCACAGGAGATTTTTGACAAAATATATGCATGTGATGTCATTGTTTTAGCTACACCTATTTACTCATGGTACTGTACACCACCTATGAAAGCAATATTGGATTATTTGCGGGAAAACTTAGCGGTGAGGAATCATCAGCCATTTCAATTTACCAATGATGTCTATGATTTATCGAACGGCAAGTTAATCCCCTTTACATGAAAAGAGAGGTGTTATAAATGAGGTTGACTCCAGCAGGTGAACTGACCAGGCGGATTACCGCATTGCAAAAGCTGTTGCAGCAAAAAGGCGTTGACGGCGCGTTGATCATGGATAACGCGGATATGTTTTATTTTTCAGGCACCGCCCAGCGAGCCCAACTGTTTATTCCTGCCGAGGGCAGGCCTTTGTTAATGGTGAAGAAAAGCTTTACCCGTGCTCGGGGAGAATCGGCGTTGGAAGATATCATTCCCTTGACTAAAGTTAAAGACTTGAGCAAAATGCTGAATGAGTATGGTTATCATAACCTTACTACCTTGGGGCTTGAGCTGGACGTATTGCCTGCGGCGCTGTACCTGCTTTTTCAAAAGCTATTTGAGGGTGCTCAGATTGTAGATATCAGTGGATTAATTCGTTCTGTGCGTATGGTTAAGTCATTCTATGAGTTGGAGGTGCTTCGGGACGCCGCCCAACTTAATTACACTCTATTTTCCCGGGCCAAGGACTATTTAAAAGAGGGTATTACTGAATTAGAACTGGCCGGTCAGCTGGAGATGGTGTATCGCCTGGCAGGACACTCGGGCACTGTAAAAATGCGGGGATTTGACCAGGAAGTTTATTATGGCCACATATTGTCCGGCACCAATGCGGCCATACCCAGTTGTATGGAAAGTCCTACCGGTGGACCGGGAGTGAGCATTTCCTTCCCCCAGGGAGCGGGCTATAAAAAAATAGCCAGGAATGAGCCGGTTATGATTGATTTTGTAGGGGTTATAGACGGTTATCTTGCAGACCAGACACGGATATTTTGTATCGGTCAACTGCCGGATAAACTTGTACATGCTCATGAGACAGCTTTACTCATTCAAGAAGCCGTTAAGCAGATGGCTGTGCCGGGGGCATTGTGCGAGGACATTTACTGGCATGCGATTAACATGGCAGCCGAATCCGGATACGGAGAGTATTTTATGGGCTACCCCGAGCCCGTGTCTTTTATTGGACATGGCATAGGTATAGAACTCAATGAATGGCCGGTGTTGGCCCCAGGTTTTAAAACGCCTCTCGAGAAGGATATGGTCATTGCCATAGAGCCAAAATTTGTTTTCCTCGAAGGTGCAGTGGGAATAGAAAACACTTTTGTTGTGGGGGAAAAAGGACTGGAAACATTGACATTGTTTGATGAAAATATAATTTATCTTAAGTGAAGTCTTTTGTTCTTGGGAGGTTCAAACAATGGCCCTTATTATTTAATGGAGAGTGAACGTACATTCGCTCGCAATTTAACTGGTGATTGGCTTACAACCTGCGGATATTACCCCGAGTAAGGTGCTCATCTTTGGGAAAATTGGATAAAAAGATATTGCAAGCACTCACAACTCCAATACATGGGGATACTTGTCGAACGAGATTTGGGCTATCAGTCTGTCTTTATGGTTAAGAAAAAAGAGAAGCATTCCCGAGCCTTTGCACAGTACCCTTACAGCAGTAACCGGGGCTAAGTGCAACTGCATACTTGCCGGAAGTTAGCTCGCTGAGAATAAAGGAAAAGGAGAATTTATTATTATGAAAACAATTGTTAAAAAGACAGATCCACAAAATATTGATATGGATGTCATTGAAGAAGGCGGAGAGATACTAAGGAAAGGCGGTCTGGTCGCGTTTCCATTAGAGACAGTATATGGACTAGGTGCAGATGCAATGAGGGCAGAAGCGTCCTTAAAAATATATGCGGCAAAAGGCAGATCATCAGATAATCCGCTGGTTGTTCACATAGCCGATATAGAAACGCTGGATGATATTGTAAGTGAAATACCAGAGAGTGCAAAAAAGTTAATGCAAAGATTTTGGCCCGGCCCGCTAACCCTTATATTCAACAAAAAAGAAAATGTACCTTACGAAACAACAGGTGGATTAGATACAGTTGCTGTGCGGATGCCCAGCCATCCGGTGGCATTGGCACTTATTAAGTCATCGGGATTGGTTATTGCCGCGACGAGCGCAAATACATCATATCGTCCAAGCCCTACCAAGGCTAAATATGTCATTGATGATATGTATGGCAAAATGGATATGATCATTGATGGCGGAACTGTTGGTATTATTAGTCTGAAATCGACGATCGTTAACGTGACACAAAGCACACCAATGTTGTTAAGGGTCGGCTATATCACCAAAAGCATGTTAGAAGAGATCGTAGGCAATGTGTCCTTGTGGATAAATGAGATGGCAGAGGACAGTGTGCGCAATGGTTAGAAAGTTGGGATCATTTCTACCGATGAAACGAAATTGTGTCAAAGGAATCGTCCCCGTGTCATTAATAATTTATAATTTTACCCAACAGAAGTGTACGGCATATGTTTTTATTGTTACACTCCTCAATTCACATCCGTCGAGAATGATATTTACAAGATTGGGAAAATGGGAGATTATAACTGAAGAGATAACAAAATTTTGGAGAGATTACACCCCCCTGAAAAATGCACCCTCCGAAAAGCAAATGCACCCCCTTTACGAACAAGGGAGTGAATAATTAATTTGTATCAATTAAAAGTCCAGTATTAATGTCTTTATGGTACTTATCAGAAAGTATAACTTTCGTTACATACTTTCTGTAGCATAAGTGCAACTAAGGCTACCGCTGGCACCTAAAGGCTGACAGAATGACTAATACGTGCGAAGACAGTGTCTTCGGGCGCTAGCCAAGTTTTCTTTACAACAAACTAAATTTTTCAAAAATTTAAAGAAAGAGAGTTATTATCTAAGGCAATACAAAAATGTAATAATTCTCGCTTGATTGGCCAGATGCTTGGTATTTCTCATATCTCAGTATTGAAGAAACTACGAAAGTATGATTTACGAATTAAAGCTACTTAACCATCTCCATTGGAATATATATTTCCAGTGGAATTTTTTGTTCCAACTAATTTAATAAATTGGAAATAAGTATTCCGATATTAAGGGTTTTTATAGAAAATGGGCATGTAATGGTTGGCATACTATTTGCTAGATTAATAATAAAAAATATTTTAAAATTTTAAAAAATATTGTTAGGGAAATAAGAGAGGGAGTGAAGAAATAGGAAACTCATTGTTATAGCTACTAATGAGTTGGCATGATTGTTACATTTAACTATTCAAAAGATCAATCTATAATATAAGGAGGTCAATTTCATGAAAAAGCCAGGCGAAGAAAAATTAAGCCATTTATTTCAAGCAGGGAAAATTGGCAAATATACCACGAAGAACAGAGTTAAATACGGAGCTTGTTGAGTATCCAATTACAACACCCGTGATGGTGTTATAACTCCAAGGGAACTTGCCCGAGATAAAGTTATTGCGGGAACCGGCTGTGGGATTATTACTAACCAAGGTGCTTATCCAGACCCGTTGGGTGAAGGTAAATCATATTTTCGCCAAATCGCTTTGTTTGATGATAAGTTTTTGCCCCAATTTGAACAAATTGCTGGTTATATCCATGATAACGGAGCAGTTGCTATTCAACAAATTCTCCACGCTGGTCGGTATGGTGGAATTGATTTAGGGTATTGTGTTCAGCCATCTATTGTTCCTCAGACCTTACCACATTTCCGTGCGCCTAGAGAAGTTAACAAAGAGCAAATTAAAACAATGATCGAACAACATGCAGAAGCTGCTAAACGGGCTATTAAAGCTGGTTTTGACGGTACGGAAATCACTAGTTTCATGGGTTATCTCTTAGCGAACTTTAATTCTAAGTTTACCAACCGTAGGACTGATGAATACGGTGGTTCGGTAGAAAACAGGGGCCGCTTCATGCGGGAATTGATTTACGCTATCAAAGAGGCCCAGGGAGATGATCATCCGCTAATCATACGCTTGAATGGGGCGGAACTCATGGATCGTCATGGTGGAAATACTGAGGATGAATGTTTTGAACTGATGAAGATGGCTGGAGATGCCGGCGTAGATATGATCAGTGTCACAGTGGGCTGGCAAGAAGCTCCAGAATCCTCTATCGGTAGGGACATCCCTCCCGGTCACTGGAACCGTCTAGCTATTAGGGCTAAAAAACTTCTACCAAATATTCCGATAACCTTCGGGGTACGTTTGCCTGATCCTGTGATGGCAAATCAGAATATTGCCGATGGAGAATTCGACTATTGGGAAGTCTGTCGTCCAATGCTTGCGGAGCCAGAACTTTTGCATAAAGCCGCTGAGGATCGACTGGATGAAGCTAAACATTGCTTAGGCTGTATGAATTGTCTCTCTCGACTATTTAGGGATCTACCCTATCTCTGTACGAATAATCCTGTCCTAGGACATGAAGTTGAGCCAGAGTATCATATCACTCCGGCGGTTGGTAAGAAGAAAGTTCTGATTGTTGGGGCTGGACCAGCTGGTCTGGAATGCGCAATTGCTGCAACTCAACGAGGTCATTATGTGACAATTTATGAAAAGGGTGAGAGTATCGGGGGAGCCCTGATAGGTTTCGCTGCCCATGACCTGGCTAATAAAGAGGACCTGCAAAGTCAAATTTCCTATTATAAAAAGATGATAGAGAAATTGAAAATCACGGTAAATCTCAGTACAGAAGTTAATCCAAAACTAATGAGAAGCATCCTACACCAATATGATGTAACCGTAATTGCTGCGGGAGCAGGGGTTGACTTAGAGGCCCTCCCGATACCTGAACAGGAGGGAATGCTAGTAACGGCTGCCGATGTAGCTAATGGTAAAGTCGAAGTAGGACAAAAAGTGGTAGTATTGGGTGGTGGGAAAATTGGCCTGACCCTAGCAGAAGCCCTAAAACAGGCAAGTAAAGATGTAACTGTTGTCGAAAAAGAGAAACGCATTGCCGGTGATGTTATCCCTGCTTGGAAATGGCGTCATACCTCTTGGGTAGAACAACTAAAAATTAAGACGCTAACCCTTAGCAAAGCGACCAAGATCAGTGCAGATGGAGTAACAGTTACTAATGACAAAGGTGAAGAAACTTTTGTAGAGGCTGATACGGTTATTGCTGCCTCACCCAGAAAGTCTAATCAAGCGCTATTTCACGAGTTTGAATTTATGGTTGATGAGCTACATGGTGCAGGTGATGCTTTAATTCCCAGAGGATTATTACAAGCAATTCATGAAGGGTATCGTTTGGGAGTACGGATTTAGCCGAGATATGCGGGGGGGGGAGCTAAGTGGTATCAACAGTAGATGAAATGTTATTAGATGCCGAAGGCTGGCAAGCTATACTTGACCGCAGGCAGGAGATCTTTATCGACATGCTTCCAGGTGCTAGCCTAGGGATATTGCTTAAAAAGAAGTTCAATTCCCCCGAAGCAATTGTTCTGACTTGGGTAAAGCAAGCAGATAAAATGGAGGTCGCTTACCAATCTTTTACAGGTTTTCAGAATATGAGTGTGCATCTATTAATTGTAGTCGATGATGAAACTTTAGAGTCTCTTTATAGTCAAATGCAGGATAATACGTTTCATGAAATGAGAGAACAGATTCGCAAGGGTAACATTCTTTTTTATGTTATGAAGAGCAAGAATGAACTTTTAGACTTAGGTTATGAAGAGTTAATTGAGGTTTTGGGGATTCCCTTTTTGGGTACTTGTCGTTAACCTTGAAACTGTCTATGGATAGTTTTGAGTAGGCTTGAAGGAGCGGTGGTAGAAATGATTTTTCTCAATCCAAGTGGGGCCCCGGAACTCGGCTGTAGTGAGTGTGGTTGTCGTTGGTATGACCGTTTAACGAATAGTTGCTATGAGTGTGGACAGATAGTTACAGAGGAAGAAATTGCTGAATATCAGGCAACTTTGGAATTGTTTTATGCGGAAAAAGGGATTAAGCCCTAAAATTGAAATGAGGAAGTGATAAGCTTTAGACATATTTTCTGCAAACCAATTAATCACAGGTTGTTGAAGAAAACTAAAAACAAAATTGAATTAATATTCAAAATATTATAAGATAGTATAAAACTAGAAAATATTTTAGGAGAGGGAGGAAAGAGATTAATCCCTAGGAACACTTTATGACGAAGGAGGATTCTATAGTGGCTCGGATGTCAAGACAAAAAAAATCAAAAAGATAATGTACCAGATATTGCATATCTTCTTTTTGTTAGAGCGAAACATTACGGTTCGACAGAGCCAGCATTCAAGAGGTGGTGCGCCATCCCTCCTGAGACTTGAGCTACGTATTCGTATACACCCATAGGCATAGGGCTGTCTCAGTGACTGGCAGTCAACCCCCGTTGACCCCATATTAAGACTTTACATGGGGGCGGAGGATGCTACCCAAATCAAGGGATGGGGCCTTCCCATGAGGAATACCTCCTTATAAGCCTCAGCCCTCGACCCATGGAAGCATCCGACGTAGGGTCCCATGTCAAGTCGACCCCAGAGTGGCTCTCTTACCGGAAGGGTGGCTCAATTCGCTCTGCGCTATGTTAGCGGCCTAGCGAGTTTAAGACTATGCACTCATTTGTAGTAAGGCTGGGTAAT
>LOEW01000050.1 GCA_001516045.1 Desulfosporosinus sp. BRH_c37 | reverse complement strand
ACTGAAGGTATTGCTTCAAAATTAACAAACCCAATCTTATGTACATCTTTTTCTGAATTAGAAAGCTTGATTGAGTCAGTCGACAACGACATAAATGCAATAAGATCAGCGTTTTCTTTATTAATTTAAGAGATGAAGTTTTGAAATTTCAGCTTCCTGCAACTCCAATGCTTCATCTCTTAAAAATTCGTTATACTCTTCAAATTCACAAACAAAATCACTCAATCTATAGCCTTTAGACAAATCAACCAGTTTAATCATGTCTTGCAAATCGTATATATTTTGCAACATTAAATTTACTTCCTTAATTTTTTAACTAGATCTGAAGCCCTTTTATTTCTGAGAATAGCCATAGGAGAGGGCTTACTCATCAGTTCTTTTATCACATCTTGCGCGTAATGACCTTCTATGACAGTTGCCTTTATAGGACTTGCTTTTACGGCATGCATATGTTTATTCCCTCCTCTAAAGAATTTAATTACTTTATTTGCCTTGATCTCTGAAATATTCCATAGTATATCAGACAATGGATTGTTGTGGGTCAAACAAGCCAATCTTGTATAGAGGCGTAAGCATCTGTCCTTGGAATTTGATACACTCCTTACCTTATGAAGATGGTTGACAAATCGAAAAAATATTTCTTTTAGGTTGACTTATGTAGTTTAAAATCCTGAAGAAAACATATATAATAAGCATAAAATAATGGAGAGAGGAAACGGTATGCCGGGATTTAATGGGACTCGCCTTAAGGAAATGCGTATAGTACGAAAAATGACATTAGAACAACTGGCGCTAGCTTTAGGAATGACCAAACAAGCAGTTTCAAAATACGAGCATGATCAAAGTATACCAGCTTCTGATACAATTGATAAGATGCTGAATTTACTAAGCATGCCATTTAAATATCTTTGTAAAGAGGATATTTCTTATAATGCAGAATGTTCTGCGCTTTTTTTTAGGGCAATGAGTTCTACGACTCGAGGAAATGTAGATTACGCCGATATTAAAAGTCGGTGGGGCTATGAGATTCTATCGGCGCTAGAAACACCTCATGTGAAGCAGTTTAGTCTGCCTAGCATTAAAAATAATTTAAGCATTCAAGACAAGGCTTCAGAATTACGGAAACACTGGGGAATAGGTTTACTTCCAATTAAAAACATGACTGAGTTATTAGAGAATAATGGAATTTCTATTTTTGTTGCGGATACTACTGACTTAAAAACAGATGCGTATTCTCGGATAATTAATGGAATTCCGGTTATTGTACTTAACAAAGGTAAGGGAACCTCCGTAAGGTGGCGTTTCAGTTTAGCTCATGAACTTGGCCATTTGTTTTTACACCGTGGATTATCAGAAACGGATTTTGCTTTGAGAAACAGAGAATTGGAAGATGAGGCTAATTTGTTTGCGGAATATTTCTTGATGCCAACAGATGGATTTAAAAATTCTTTCATGGCGACAAAGTTAGAACATTTTATCCCCTTAAAAAAAGAATGGGGGGTATCTGTTGCCGCTATAATCTATCATTGCAACCGAATTGGACTGATCGATGTACACAAAACAAAATCGCTTCAAATACAAATGTCGAAACAAGGGTGGAAAAAGAAAGAACCGCTAGATGATGAGTTTGAATTTGAATGTCCAAGACTGATAGAGAGGATTATTTCCGAGCAGGTAAAAGACCGCAATTCATTTAGTAGTTTCTATGACGCTGTTCGGTTGCCAATAGGTGAAATCGAAAGTTTATGCTCATTACAAGAAGGGTTCTTCTCCACATATTACATAGAGAGCGAAGTAGAGAAAAAAACATCGTCAACATATCCAGGATATGAGCAATTGAGTTTGTTTTAGGAAGGGGGATTATCCTATGCTTAAAGAATTATCAATAGAAATAATTCGGAGATGTCCGAACAACTGTGTGCATTGCTCTTCCCTTTCTGATGAGCGTTGCTCAGAAATATTGGAGTATGAGAGGTTCGTTTCTGTTGTTAAGGATGCGGCGAATTTGGGTGCCAAGGTCATTTGTTTGTCTGGCGGGGAGCCATTTTTACACTCCAGAATTGTGGATATGATAGAATTTGTTCATTCACTCGGTTTAGATTCGTATGTCTATACAAGCGGAATTATCTTTGACGTACAGAAGCAAAGAGCACCGCTGGACAACAACGTTCTTCGTGCAATTGTGGGAAAAGTAACAAAACTAATTTTCAATATCGAAGCAGGCGCTGCTCATACATATGATATGGTTATGGGAACGCGGGGGTGTTTCGAGAAAATGAAGCAATCGGTGACAATGGCAAACGATCTTTCGATCCTTACTGAGGCGCACTTTGTTCCAATGAAGTTAAATATTAACGAAGTTGAAGAAACGGTTTCGTTATGTAAGGAATTAAATATTTCAAAGATCAGTTTTTTACGATTGGTATTGCATGGGCGTGCCCAGCAAAATGAGCAGCGCATCGCATTATCGCGAGAAGAATTCTTGCGATTGCAAGCTGACTTGGAGGCATTACAAAAGAAGTCAAACCTAGATATCCGTATAGGAGTACCATTATCTACTGATGTTTCCTGCCATAAATGTGAAGCAGCGAATGGTAAACTAAATATTAAATATGATGGCAATGTATTTCCTTGTGAAGTGTTTAAGAATGGCCGTGTGCAACTTAGGCTTAGGGGCTTGACCCCAGACTGTATTCACGAACATTCTCTGTTGGACATTTATCGGAATTCAAAATACTTGCAGCTTGTTCGTGAATTGTCTCAGGAGTTTTCCGGCGGCGGTCATCGTGAAACGTGCATTGGACAATATTTACTTAATAATGATGAGGGGTGATCAATATGGCTAACAAAGATCGCAGCATGATGGCAACGTGTACATCAGATAGAACTAAATTATTGTTTGCTGATTTTCATTGCGATCATCCTTTAGACTCGGAAATCGTACATGAAATCAATGAACTAAATAAATTAATGCGCGATAACGATGACGACTATGAAATTTTCCGTCATCGCGCCCAAACCGATGTCCTATGGCGTTTATTGATCGAAAAGGCGATTAAATGCCTAAGATACTATGATGATCGTGAACCGTTTATGAATAGCGAGGGTAAAAAAACTCCCAAAGCATACGGCATTGATCAATTAAAAAAATATTATGACAAATATTCGGAGTTTGAGCGGATCTTATACGGCTCCAATCAGTATTATCGAGATCATGTGATCCACGTTTTCAGGACGTGGCTATCTGGTGTGGAATTGCTGACTAAGAATGAAGGAGTATACCTTGATCATATTACATTACATGAAAAAGGCAACACGATCAACCTGAATCGGGTGGAAAAACTCAGCGTGTGGACTTTGATTGCCTTAACACACGATTTGGGATATCCTTTACAAAAAGCGAAGAGTATTATCGATACAACGCGCTCGATGGTATCTACATTCATAACAAACCCTGATATTTCAATCGATTTTTCGTTTCATGGCGTACAAAATTATATGAATGATTTTATCGTACGGCTTATGAGTTCTAAAATGAAAAAGCGAGGAGAAGATGAAAACGGTAAACCCGTTTACGTTGCCAGATTACAGCCAAAATACTACTTCAAGTTTCAAAAATCCTTAGAGCGGAATGATCATGGGATATTAAGCATTCTTATTATATACAAACTTTTAACGTACTTTTTAGAATCAGACTACAATATTAATGAAGACTATACCTTTGACAATGAAGAGTGCCGCCAGTTTTACATACGGCGTGAAATATTGAGAGCTATCGCCGCGCATACCTGTGATGATGTTTATCAACTATATATGACGTCGTTCTCGTTTTTGCTCAGAATTTGCGATGACACACAGGAGTGGGGACGGAAAAACATCTCCGAGTTATACGTTAAATCAAGCCAAGAATATAAGATAGAGGATATCGATTTATATATAGATCCAAATGTAAATTTATATATAGAGCCAAATGTAGATGCCAATGGAAAAGAACCCAGACGTACAATTGAACACAGATGTACAATTAAGGAAGAAATATCCCTGACTGATGAAACGGATGCAGTGGTAAAACTAATTGAACGATTTCGTGAGCAGTCGTTGATTTATGTTACTATATTCCGTGATGGACAAGATACCGTACTCCGGGATTTTTCATTTGAGAGAAGAGTAATGATAAAATACAATGACATTAGCATTACGTTAACCTTGCAAATTGCAAAAGACAATGCGTCTGCGCTAACTGGCGAAATTAAATATACTTCTACTGGAACGGTTAATGACGCTATTGGTAAGAAATTTTTTAGTAGTGTGAAGCATCTTGATCCTATTGCGGGTTGGGAGGTCTTCGGCACTGATGAAAATAATGCTGATAAAACTAGGCCTGCGACTTGGCGCAGAGGCAAGTTCGCAATCGCACTGTCAAGTTAGTATGGCTAACGGTATTTTTATTGCGACAGCACGCACAAAATCTGCATTGATTCAATATAATATAGAATTGTGCTCACTTACCCCAAAGGATTGCATTCCCTTAGAAGACAAGGAAACATTCCGGGGGCTGTGTGCGGACGGTTGCAGGAACTACAAAAGAAAATGGTCTTGTCCACCATATTCACCATCATTTTATGACTTTACTTCCGAGTGGAATAAACTTTATGTTTTATATATGAGAATCAACACAGATCAATTCTCATATATAAAAAATGACTATCTGAAAATTAAAGCTGCAAACTCGATACTGAAATCAAGAGCAGATAAGTTTATGTACAAAATGGCAATGCAGCATGGCCGTTATATTTCAACAGGTAGTTGTAGACTTTGCAAACCGTGTAAATGTAAAATAAACATGCCTTGTGCCCATCCGGCTGAAAAGACTTATAGCTTTGAAGCTTTAGGGGTTAATGTTAGTGGGCTTGTAAACATGTGCTTTCAAGAGCCCCTTTTATGGTACAAGCCAAAGAGCCTTCCAAAGTACACATCTGTTGTTTGTGGGCTATTGACTAACGAATTGCTTTCTGTTGAATTCTTAAAGAATGAATATTTTAGGTGTATTAAAAATTAATTTTATTTTTTTTACGCCGTTCCTCTAATTTATTTAGGAGGAGCAACAGGATAGACTTTTCGATGAAGATGATCAGTTTGCTCCATTAATTTCAGAAATTGTAGGTCGAACTTCCCGTTCTGAATACTTTGACGCCTGAAGCAGACAAGCCAGTTTTTTCCCGCTATCCCTCTCCCATACCTTGCAATCCCCGTCAAAAAGGCTATAATTAGGAATAGGTGGAAATTAAAAAGTCGCCGTGACCTGAAAGTGTTGACGCACTTCCAGGCACGAGCAGGTGGTATGAGCACCTACACGTAACAGACTGTCCACGACGACATTTTTATTATACAATGTTGCCCGTTTATGCACAAGCAAGGTGCCTGTGCTGCGGGTGAAGTGAGTGTAATGGGATGTCGGCAGGGAGCAGACTGTGCGGCTTCACGCAGCAAGAGATCAGCCTATTCCTGACCCAGGCAGCAAGGAACTGTTCGCGTACCGGTTAAGCGGACCGCTTTACTGTTCACAGCCGGTTTGCTTCCGGTTGATTGAGGTTAGGTGTTTAGGATTCAGCAAGTAACGAAGCA